>DATEJU010000164.1:0-4235 GCA_035277805.1 Paraburkholderia sp.
CGCCGCGCACAGGATGCCGAGCGAGTAGCCCGAGTACATCATTCCGTAGTTGAAGCTACGCCGCGCCGGCGGCGAATATTCGATGGTGAGCGCGGCGGCCACCGGAATCACGCCGCCAAGGCCGAGGCCGCCCAGGAACCGGCACAGGCCGAACCAGAACGGCGTGGGCGCGAGCGCGGCGCCGGCGATGGTGAGCGAGAACAACGCGACGCAGGCCAGCAGCATGCGCCGCCGCCCGAGCAGGTCGCCGAGCGTGCCGATCGCCATCCCGCCGAAGAACATGCCCGCGAGCGCATAGCTGCCGAGCGCCCCGAGCTGCATCGGCGTGAGGCTCCAGTGGCGGTCGGCGGCGAGCGCGGGCAGGACCGCGCCGAGGCTGCCGACGTCATAGCCTTCGAAGAGCACGGACAAGCCGCAGACGAGCAGGACGGCGCGCGTCGTACGCGCTGGGATGGAGCGGGCATCGGACATGGGCGGGCGCGGCGCCGTCCCGCCCGGGCTTATCGAGGCGCCTTGAGGTGTCTTGGGGGACTCAAGGCGCGGGCACGGGCTTTCGGGCGCGGTCGGTCAATGGAGGTTGAACGGCTTTGCGGCTGAACGGCTCGCGCCAGATTACTTGAGATGTAAATAATTTCACAGTCATTGTTAACCCGCGCCCACGGGTTGACTGCGGGCGGCCCGGACCGGCGCCGCTCAGCGCTGCGCCGGGGTGTACGACGTGAGAAAGCGTCGCAGAATGCCCGTCGAATACGTCCCGGCGATCTCGCTGAGGAACGACGAGAATGCGGTGCTCGCGTGCTCGTCGGCAGTGTCGGAGATGGTGCGCACGACGACGCACGGCACGTCGTACTCGTAGCAAACCTGGGCGATCGCGGCGCCCTCCATTTCCACGGCCAGCGCGTCGGGCAAGGCCGCGCGCAGCGCCTCTACAGCCGGGGCGCTCGCCACGAACTGATCGCCGCTGATCACGAGACCGCGATGCACGCGCGGCAACGCGGTTTTAAAGCGCGGCAGCGCGGCGCCAAAGCGCGCCGTCAGCGCCGCGCTCTCTTGCGCGACGAAGCGTTCGCACGCGGCCGTCAGCGCGTCGGCAAGCGCATGGTCGGCGTTAAAACGCGAGCGCGCGAGCAGCGGGATCTCGTGACGCGGGAACAGCGGCTCGGCATTCATGTCGTGCTGGAGCAGCGTCTCGCCCACCACCACGTCGCCTACGTGCACGTCCGGCCCTACGCCGCCCGCGACGCCCGTGAAGACCACCGCGTCCACATCGAATACGTGGATCAGCGCGCTCACGGTTGCCGCCGCGGCCACCTTGCCGACACGCGCGAGCGTCACCACGCAGGGCACGCCGTGCACCGTGCCGATGTGATAGTCGCGCCGCCCGAGCGTGCGCGTGAGCACGCCCGATTCGGCCTGCATCGTGGCGACCAGGTCGCCGAGTTCCTGGGGAAGCGCGGCGAGCACGCCAAGCGGGCGCGCCGCGGGTTGACCGGCGGCGCCGGACGGAAGGGACGATGGGTTCATTGCTTCAATGGCCTGCCGAATTGCGTCGAAGGGTTGGGTCGATCGGTTGGGTCGATCGGTCGCGTCGATTGCTGCGGGCTTTGCCGCGCTCACTCCACCGGTTGCAGCTTCGCCACGGCCAGCGCGAGCCACTTCTCGCCGTGGCGCTTGAAGCGCACCTGCGCCTTGGCGTCGGCGCCGATGCCTTCGAGCGCCGTGATCGTGCCTTCGCCGAACTTCGTGTGGAACACGGCCTGACCCACGCGGAAGCCCGTCTCGGCCGCGCGCTGCTCGTTGGCAAACGCGGGCGCCGGGCTCTTGTCCGCGATATAGGCGTCGCGATCGCGGCTGCCGCCACCGCCGCCGCCCGGACGCGCGAACCAGTCGCGGCCCCAGCCGGCGTTATCCGAGCGCCCGCCCCAGCGCGCGCCCGCCTCGACCTTCGGCGTGAGCCACTTGAGCGATTCCTGCGGCAGCTCGTCGAAGAAGCGCGAGCGCACGTTGTAGCGCGTCTGGCCATGCAACAGGCGGCTCTGCGCGAATGAGATGTAGAGCCGCTCCTTCGCGCGAGTGATCGCCACGTACATGAGGCGGCGCTCTTCTTCGAGGCCATCGGCCTCCATCGCGCTGTTCTCGTGCGGGAACAGGCCCTCTTCGAGACCGGTGATGAACACCGCCGTGAATTCGAGGCCCTTCGCCGCGTGCACGGTCATCAGCTGCACGGCGTCCTGGCCCGCCTGCGCCTGGTTGTCGCCCGCCTCGAGCGACGCGTGCGAGAGGAAGCCCGCAAGCGGCGTCATGAGGTCGGGGTTCTGCGCGGGGTCGGTGATCGCGGGCGCGTCGAGCACTTCGATCTCGCCATCTTGCGAGACGATCTCCGGTGCCTTGCTCGCGCCGGGGCGCAACGGAATCGAGCGCGCGGGCGTGTCCATGCCGTAGCCCTCCTCGCTCACGAACGCAGTGGCCGCGGTCACGAGTTCCTGCAAGTTCTCCAGCCGGTCCTGGCCTTCGCGCTCGTTCTGATAGAACTCGGCGAGCCCGCTCATGCGCACCGTGTACTCGACGGTTTCTGGGAGGCTCATCTGCGCGGTTTCGGCGCGCATCTTCGCGATCAGATTCGCGAACGCGCCGAGGCTCGTTCCCGCCTTGCCCGTGACGTACGGAATCGCCGCCGCCATCGAGCAGTTGTAGAGGCGCGCGGCGTCGGTGAGCTGCTCGATCGAGCGCGCGCCGATGCCGCGTGTCGGGAAGTTCACGACGCGCGCGAACGCGGTGTCGTCGTTCGGGTTGTCGATGAGGCGCAGATACGCGAGCGCGTGCTTCACTTCCTGGCGCTCGAAGAAGCGCAGGCCGCCATAGACCTTGTACGGCACGCCCGCGTTCACGAGCGTGTGCTCGATCGTGCGCGACTGCGCGTTGCTGCGGTAGAGAATGGCGATCTCGTTGCGCGCGAGGCCCTGGTTGATGAGCGCGCGAACCTCCTCGACGATCCAGCCCGCTTCCTGCGAGTCGGTGGCCGCCTCGTAGACGCGCACCGGCTCGCCGTGGCCCGCGTCGGTGCGCAGGTTCTTGCCGAGGCGCCGCGAGTTATGCGCGATCAAGTAGTTCGCCGCATCGAGAATATGGCCATGCGAGCGGTAATTCTGCTCGAGCTTGATCAGGTGCTTGACGCGAAACTCCTCTTCGAAGTCGCGCATGTTGCCGACGTTCGCGCCACGGAACGCGTAGATCGACTGATCGTCGTCGCCCACGGCGAAGATCGCATTGCCCGGACCCGCGAGCAGCTTGAGCCACGCGTACTGGAGCTTGTTGGTGTCCTGGAACTCGTCGACGAGGATGTCGCGAAACCGCGCCTGATAGTGCGCGCGCAACGGCGGGTTGTACGCGAGCAGTTCGTAGCAGCGCAGCAGCAGCTCGGCGAAATCGACCACGCCTTCGCGCTGGCACTGCTGGTCATAGGCTTCGTAGAGCTCCACGAACTTGCGGTTGAAGTTGTCGGTGACATCGACGTCCTTCGGCCGCAGCCCCTGCTCCTTCGCGTTGTTGATGAAGTACTGCAGGTTCTTCGGCGGGTATTTTTCGTCGTCGATGTTCAGACCCTTCATCAGACGCTTGATGGCCGAAAGCTGGTCGGCCGTATCGAGGATCTGGAAGGTCTGCGGCAGGCCGGCGTCGCGGTAATGCGCGCGCAGCATGCGGTTGCACAGGCCGTGGAAGGTGCCGATCCACATGCCGCGCGTGTCGATGGGCATCATCGCCTGAAGGCGGCCCATCATTTCGCGCGCGGCCTTGTTCGTGAAGGTCACGGCAAGAATGGTGGCCGGCGACGCGATGCCCTGTTGAATGAGCCACGCAATGCGCGTGATGAGCACGCGCGTCTTGCCGCTGCCGGCCCCGGCCAGAATGAGCGCCGGCTCGTTGGGCAACGTGACGGCGGCGTGTTGTTCGGGGTTCAGGTTCGCGAGCAGTTCAGGCATGGAATGAAGGGCGCAAAGAAGGCCGCAAACAAGGACACAATCGCGGCGGGCTTCGAAGTAGACCGTCATTATAAAGGCCATGCCGCCCCCCGGCCGGCCCGGGGCCCGGCCCGGCGGCGCTTCCCCTTATAATCGAAGGTTTTCAGCATCTTTTTTCGGCAGATTCCACCCATGAGCGACAGCACGCTAGCGAAAAGCTTCGAGCCGCAGACGATCGAAGCCCACTGGGGCCCCGAATGGGAGCGCCGCGGCTAT
>DATEJU010000165.1:0-46652 GCA_035277805.1 Paraburkholderia sp.
CGCCGCTCGCTCGAAAATCTCGACAAGGACACGCTCTCGATCATCGTGCACGGCAGCGGCGGCGGCTACCTCGAACTGGCGGTCCTGCCGACCTTCGCTTCCGAGTGGTTAATTCCACGCATGAAGGACTTCAACGACCGCAATCCCGATGTGCGGATCAATATGGGCGTGCGCACGGACACGTTTTCGTTCGATGAATCGCATTTCGAAGCCGCCATTCATTATGGAAAACCCACTTGGCCGGGCACGACTTCCGATTATCTGTTCGGCGAAGAAGTGGTGCCGGTCTGCTCGCCGGCGCTGTTGAAAAAGCCGATCAGGAAAGCGCATGAATTGCTCGCGTACCCGCTGCTCCATTCGACTACGCGGCCTCATGGATGGTCGCAATGGTTCGCGTCGCTGGGGGTCGAAGACAACGCCACGATGCAAGGCGTTCGATATGAGCTGCATACGATGCTTACCGCGGGCGCGGCAGCGGGACTCGGTATCGCGCTTGTGCCGCGGTTCCTCGTCGAGGGACAGCTCAAGCATCTGGGGCTCGTGATTCCCTTCGAATCACATGCTGCGCAGAATGCTGAATCGGATGCCGCTTATTATCTCGTCTATCCTACGGAGTTCAGCCACGGTAAACCGCTTGAAGCGTTTCGTGTGTGGCTGCTGGAGCAGGCAGGTGCGTATGCTGGTGTGCAGTAGCGCGTGTGGGTGCGAGGCGAGTTTTTGCGGTTTTTGCGGTTTTTGCGGTTTGCGCGTTTCCTTGTGTTCGTGTCGGTCTGCCAGCGTTGCCCCTGTGCGGGGCGACACGAATCCAAGGAAACACGCAAAACACCACCCCAAAAAAACACCTTCAGCACCGATACGCAGCAATTGCATCACGCGCCTGAAACGCGGTATACGTAAGCTGCGCGGCAGCGAGCCCAGCAAACCCAAACGTACGCGTCAACCCGAATGCAGCAAAGCCGTCCGGCACCGGCTGCCCCAACGCCAGCGCATCGGCGAGCGTTTCGCCGGCAACCGTGGTGGGTGCCATGCCGTGCCCGCCGAAGGCGATCGCATGCCAGACTCCGTCGCCGTCGCGGCCGATTTGCGGCATCTTGTGCCGCGCATAGCTCATCAGCCCGCCCCACGCATATTCGATCTTCACATCCGCCAGTTGCGGATAAACGCGTACGAGATCGCGCCTGAGCAGCCGCGCGATGGCCTCGGGGCCGCGATCGAGCACCGAGATGCGCCCGCCCCACAAAATGCGCGTGTCCTTCAGCGGCCGGTAATAGTCGAACGCGAAGCGCGTATCGTAGACCGCATAAGGCGCGTCGATCGCGTCGGCCAGGCACGCGCCGAGAGGCTCGGTCGCGATCACGTAGGTCGCGATCGGCAGCACTGAGCGCTCGATGCGCTGCACGACGCCGCGCGCATAGCCGCCGCACGCGAATACCACGTCCCTGGCGGTCACCGTGCCATTCGGTGTGCGCACAACGAAACCCGCGCCATCGCGCTCGATCGAGCGTGCGGGCGATTGTTCATGGATGCGCGCGCCGCCTTGGGCCGCGGCATGCGCCACGCCGAGCACGTATTTCAGCGGATGAAAATGAAACGCGTTGGGTTCGAAAAGGCCCCCGTGATAACGCGCGGTCTTTAGCCGTGCGCGCAACGCATCCTTCGCCACGGGCTCCCACTCGACGCCGAAATCGCGCTTCATCAGCGAACGCAATGCGTCTAGCCTGGATTGATCGTCGAACCAGTTCGCCAGCATGACGCCCTGGTCGACGAGGTCGCAATCGATGCCATAGCGCGCGATGCGCGCGCGGATCAGGTCCACCGCATCGATCGTGAGACCGTACAGGTGGCGCGCCTTGCCGGCGCCCAGCGTGCTGAGCAGGTCGCCACTGTCGAGGCTGTAGCCGCCGAACACGAAGCCGCCGTTGCGGCCCGATGCGCCGAAGCCGACGCGCTCGCCATCGAGCACCACGACGTCGCGCACGCCGCGCTCGACGAGCCCGAGCGCGGTGTTCAGGCCCGCGAGACCGCCGCCGATGATGCAGACCTGCGCGTCGACCTTGCCGCTCAATTGCGGATAAGGCTGGCGAGTGACGGTGGATTCGTAGAAGTTTTGCATGCGTTTTTGGCTTCGAAAAAGCGGGAAAACAGATTTCGACGCCGGACAGAGTGTATTGGTTAACAAGCTGAAACGCCAAACGACATTTCGGAACGAGTTGATGCGTCCTCGTCATCAACGCGAAGCCAGGCTGGCGTTAGCGGCTCCCTGCGCCTCCCCGGCTGCCCCGGCACCCGGAATTCTGCGCCTCGTAGGTATCCAGTTCGCGCAGCAAGGAGTCGATCGCCGCCAGTTGCGCCTTGGTCAGATGCGCCGAGCTCAGCAATTCATGAAGCCGCCGACGCCAATATGCAGCCGGCAAGACAGTCTCGCTAGCGGGCCTGCACAACGAAAACCGCACCACGCGAGTGATGTGCGCGATTTCCTGGTCGAGCAACGTCATCGTGGAGCCCCTCCCTAAGGGTTGCCGTCAGCCGATCGATGCCATCGCCATCACACTGCTTTCGCCACACAGGCGTGTCGTCAGCGCGCGCGACATGAGCGGTCTTTTTCCCGGCGCTCGGATGTTTCTCTGATATTCAATTCGAACGAACCCCTCCACGGTAATCTCCAGGCCATTGAAAAAAGTATAGGCGGCGCTTTTCATCTGACAAGCCATGCCGTTGCCTGCGCAAGCGCTAATTCGATTCGTTCTGCATCGACCCGGAATACTTCGGAAACCGAATGATGTGCCTGCCGGAAGCTATTCGGTCTTTGTATGACGAATAGTGGAAGCGCAAATAATTACACAATCAATTCATTAACTTACATTTTCATTAACGCGAATGCACCCGGCCCGCGAATCGAAATATTGCTGAAATGACGCCACCCCAATTGAAACAATTTGAATTATATGGAATGATATCGATTCTCATTCCCGAGAAAATTTCGGGGCACTTTTAAACAGGATCAGCCAGCCTAGCGTCGTTTCCCCGTGCATCTGGGGCGGCCCAGCCAGCCAACCCACCCTCGGCTTTCGCGCCATCCGCGCGCAATCGATCGCCCGGGTTTTTCCTTGCACAGGGACCCCATGTTGAACAGGACGCCGCTCGCGAGTGCGCTCGCGCTGGCTTTTGCCGTACCTTTTGCTTCGCCCGCGCTCGCGCAGAGCGCGCCTGCCGCCGCGGCCTCCGGCGCCGTCGTTACGCCGGCGCCCGCCGAGCAGAGCCACGTCACGCCAGCAAGCACGGCCACGGATAACGCCACGCTGCCCACGATCTCGATCTCGGGCCAGGCCCAGGACACCCGGGACTTCCAGGCGGAAACCTCGAGCGTCGGTGCGAAGACGCCAACCGCGCTGCGCGATATTCCGCAGACCGTCACGGTCATCAACAAAGCCGTGATGCAGTCACAGGGCGCCACATCGTTTCAGGACGCCCTACGCAACGCGCCCGGCATCACAATCGGCGGCGCGGAAGGCGGGCAGATCGGCAACAACATCAACCTGCGCGGCTTCACTGCCCAGAACGACATCTACCTCGACGGCTTTCGCGATCGCAACCAGTACTATCGCGACACTTTCGATCTCGAGTCGATCGACGTGCTCTATGGCCCTTCGTCGATGCTGTTCGGGCGCGGTTCGACGGGCGGCGTGATCAATCAGGTGACCAAGCGGGCCACGCTCAAGCCGCTCACCGAGGTCTCGGCGACCATCGGCACCGACGACCGCTATCGCACGACGCTCGACGTGGACCGTCCGCTCGGCGACCATGCCGCGTTCCGCCTGAACGCGTTCGGCCAGTCGATGGGCTCGTCGCGCGACGAGATGAAGAACAAGGATTACGGCTTCGCGCCCGAGTTGCGCTTTGGCATCGGCACGCCCACCGAGGTGACGCTCTCGGCGCTCATTCAACACAATTACGATATGCCCGACTATGGCGTGCAGTCGATCAACGGTCATCCGTTCGCGCCATCGAAAAGCACCTTTTACGGCCTCACCGACGACCGCACGATTCAGGACGTGCAAACGGTAACGGCCCGCATCGATCACAAGTTCAACGACCGGTTCAAGATCAGCAACCAGACGCAGTTTTCGCACTCGCTCACCGACGCGCGCGAAACCGCGCCGGGCGCCGTGCTCACCGGCCCGCTCGCATCGAGCACCGCGCTCAGCAACGGCAACTACACGGCACTGCCGCTCAGCAGTCTCTATGTGAAGCTCGCGAGCCACGACCGCGTGATCGAGAACCACTCGATCTACAACGATACGATGGCGCAATACAGGTTCAACACGGGCTTCCTTACGCACGAGATGATCGCGGGCGTCGAGGTCGGCCACGACAGCTATACGAACCAGGCCTATACGCGCAACAACCTGCCGGTCGTCTCGCTGCTCGATCCCGTCTATATCCCGGCGCCTTCGAACGTCACGCAGACCGTGGGCAATCACGCGGAATCGGGCGCGACCTCGATTGCCGCGTACTTCAACGAAACGATGTCGATTGGCGAGCACTGGAAGTTGATCGGCGGCCTGCGCTGGGACCGCTTCCAGGCGCACATCGCGAACACGGTGAGCGCGCCGGCCTACGCGGACCAGACCAATACGTTCACGAGCGTGCGCGCCGGCGCGATTTATCAGCCCACGGACTGGCAGTCGTATTACTTCTCGTACGGCACCTCGTTCGATCCGTCGCTCGAAGCGCTCGCGGTCACGAACAACACGCAGAACCTCGCGCCCGAGCACACGAAGTCGTATGAAGTGGGCGGCAAATGGGACCTGCTGGACGGCAATCTCTCGGTGACGTCCGCATTCTTCCAGCAGCAGATGGACAACGCGCGCACGCAGACCTCCACTGGCGAGTACACGCTCGAAGGCGACATTCGCGTGCGCGGCTTCCAGGCGGGCGCAACAGGGCACATCACGAACAAGTGGCAAGTGTTCGCGGGCTACACGTATATGGACGGCGTGGTGCTCAAGGCGCTCGACGGCACCCAGGGGCACACGCCGGCGAACACGCCGCGCAACACCTTCACGCTGTGGACCACCTATGCATTCACGCCGCATTGGGAAATCGGCGGCGGGCCCACCTACATGTCCTCGCGCTATGCGTCGAACACGAACTATGTGGAAACCGGCGGCTATACGCGCTGGGATGCAATGGCCGAGTATCACGAGAAGAACTGGGACGTGCGGCTCAACTTGCTGAACCTCACGAACAAGTTCTACTACGACGCGCTCATTCAGTCCGATGGCGGGCGCTCGGTGCCGGGAATCGGCCGCACGTTCCTCGCGACGGCCGATTACCGCTTCTAAAGAAGTTTCGGGTACGAAGCGAAACACACCACGAACGATGGAAGGAAGCAGGCGATGCTGATTCACGTCCCCAACGTACTGTCACCCGAGCAGGTGCGCGCGCTGCGCGAGCGGCTCGACCACGCGGGCGACGCCTGGGTGGACGGCCGCGCCACGGCCGGATGGTCGGGCGCCCCCGTCAAGCGCAATCGGCAGATTGCCGAGCACACGCCGCTCGCACGCGAATTGGGCGACGTGGTGCTCGCGGCGGTCGAGCGCAATCCGCTCTTCATCAGCGCGGCGCTGCCCAACCAGGTGTATCCGCCGCTCTTCAACCGCTACGAAGGCGGCATGACGTTCGGCAGCCACGTCGATGGCGCCGTGCGCGTGCTGCCCAACGGCATGAAACTGCGCACCGACGTATCGGTCACGCTCTTCCTCTCTTCGCCCGACGAATACGACGGCGGCGAGCTCGTGGTCGAAGACACCTATGGCGTGCAGGAAGTGAAGCTGCCGGCCGGCGACATGATCGTCTACCCGGCCACGAGCCTGCACCAGGTGAAGCCCGTTACGCGCGGCGTGCGCGTCGCGAGCTTCTTCTGGGTGCAAAGCCTCGTGCGCGACGACACGAAACGCGCACTGCTGTTCGACATGGACACCGCCATCCAGCGCCTGAATGCCAGCGACGCCGACGCCAGCGCGCGCCGCAGCCTAGTGGGCTGCTATCACAATCTTCTGCGACTCTGGAGCGAAACATGAGCCTGACCGGCACCGCCGGGATCGACGCGCCACGCACGCGCCGCGCAGCCGATGCAGGTGACGGACGCAATGACCGCGCAAGGCGTTCGCGCCGCGCGAACTTCATCAAATGGCTGCGCAAAGTGCACGGCTGGGTGGGGCTATGGGGCGCCGCGCTCGGCCTGTTGTTCGGCACAACGGGTTTCGTGCTCAACCATCGTGCCGGACCGCTGCATATCTCCGCTGGCGCGCCGCAGGTTTCGACGCTCGAGCTCGCGGTGCCCAACCCCGCGCCCGCAACGCCGCGCGAGATGGCGAAATGGCTGAGGTCGCAAACCGATCTCGAGCTGCCGGCGCGCATGGGCCGCGTGCAGCAAGAGCCCGCACACACGGTGGCGTGGGGCAATCGCAAGACCATGCAACCCGAGCATTGGCAGATGATGTTCTCTTCGCCTCACGAGAGCGTGATGGTCGAATACTGGGCCGGCAGCGACCACCTCACGCTCAAGCGCAACGACAACGCGTTGCTCGCGACGCTCACGAACCTGCACAAGGGCGTGGGCATGAGCATCGGCTGGGTGCTGTTCATCGACAGCTTCGCGGGCGCGCTGATCCTGCTCTCGCTCACCGGCGTGCTGCTATGGACGGAACTGAACAAGCGCAAGACGGTGGGCGCGGCGTTGTTGCTCGGCTCTATCATCGTGGCCGTGTGCGTGGGGCTGGCCTGAGCCGTTTTTGCCGCTGGTATTGCCCATCACGGTCCGATGGCAAACGAGATAAAGTGCCGACTATCGAAAGAAAAACTTTATTGCCATGAAGTCGCCCGTTCATCTCAACGCATTGCGCGCATTCGAAGCCAGCGCCCGCCATCAAAGCTTCTCGGCCGCGGCGGACGAACTCAACGTGACGCCAGCCGCCGTCGGCCAGCTCGTGCGCACGCTGGAGACGTGGCTTGGCGCGCCGCTCTTTCATCGCGGCAGCAGCGGAAAGATCCGGCTCGTCCCGACCGAGGCGGCCGAGCGTGCGCTACCCGAGATCCGGGCGGGTTTCGACCGGCTCGCCGCCGGCGTCGAGCGGCTCAAGGAAGGATCGGCGAGCGGTGTGCTCACCGTGGCTGTGAGTCCGGCTTTCGCGGCAAAGTGGCTGCTGCCGCGCATCGAACACTTCCAGAGCGTCTGCCCCGACACGGACGTGCGCCTCGACACCAACCTCAAGCCGGTGGACTTCGTCGCTCAGGGAATCGATATCGGCGTGCGCTACGGCACGGGCAGCTGGCCGGGCCTGATGGCCGACAAGCTGATGGACGAGGAGGTCTATCCGGTCTGCTCGCCCGCGTTGCTGCGCAAGCAGGGACGTCTGCAAAAGCCGGCGGACCTGGCCCGGCAGACGCTCATTCACGATCGTTCGATGGACGGCCAAACGGGCTTTCCCACCTGGAGCGCCTGGCTGAAAAAGGCAGGAGTTCAAAATGTCGGCGCAGAGCGCGGCATGAAGATCAACAATTCGGCCGCCGTCCTGCAGGCCGCAATGGAAGGGCAAGGCGTGGCGCTGGCGCGCAGCGTGATGGCGCACGACGACCTGGCAAGCGGGCGCCTCGTGCGCCTGTTCCCGGAACTGACGTTCGCCTCCCCGCTCGCTTACTACGTGGTGTACCGTGCCGAGTGCGCCAGCCTGCCGAAGCTCGCGGTATTTCGAAACTGGTTGCTCGGCGAGGCGGCGGCGTAGCCGGCAAGCCGCCTCAAACCACTCCCAGCATCCCCCCATCGACGAAATACGCCGATCCAACGCTATAACTGGCCCGCTCGGAGCATAGAAACAGAATAAAATCCGCGAGCTCCTCAGGCGACGCAAAACGACGGATCGGCGCGTACTCGTCCGCGACCTGCTGCAAATGCGCCTGCCAGTCGCCGCCGCTTTCCGCCGTCAACTGCTTCGCCGTTTTTACCCAGTCGGGGGTCAGCACGAGCCCCGGATTGATCGTATTGACGCGAATGTTGTCCTTCACGACCTCGTTCGCAAGGTTTTTCGAAAACATCATCAACGCGGCCTTGGTCACGTTGTAGATCGGCTCGTAACCCAGCGGCTGCACCGCGCAGATCGACGCGTTGTGCAGGATCGCACCGCCGCCGCGCTCGCGCATCGTCGGCACGAACCCGCGTGCGAGCCGCACGGCCGCCATCACGTGCAAGTCCCAGTACGCCTGCCATTTCTCGTCGGGCGCTTCCATGATCGTTTCGTTGCTGCCGGTGCCCGCGTTGTTGAACAGAATATCCGCGCCGCCGAACGCGCTTTTCGCGGCATCCACGAGCTGTGCAACGCCCGCAGCGCTCGATACGTCGCAAGCGAGCGGCAGCACGCGCACGCCATGGCGCGCAGCGACGTCCGCGGCGGCCGCTTCGAGCCGTTCGCGCTGCCGCGCCGCGAGCACGAGATGCACGCCCTCGGCTGCGAATGCCTCGGCCGCGGCGAGGCCGATGCCAACGCTGGCGCCCGTCAATACGGCAACTTTGCCACGCAGTTTCAAGTCCATCGATTGCCTCTGGTTCCATGCAAACCTGTTGCAACGACTCCTCGCCCGCGTGCCGGACCGCGCATCAACGCGTTCAGATCACGCCCGAGGAGCGCATATCGGCGAGATGCCGCTTCATGTCCTGCACGTCGAGCGCATGCGCCTCGCCCTTTTTCAGCGCGACGCTGGTCGAGAGAATGTCGACGATCACGAGCGCCGCGAGCCGCGAAGTCGTCGGCGTGTAGATGTCGGTGTTTTCGAGCGTCTCGGCCACTACGGCCACGTCGCAGTAGCGCGTGAGCGGCCCGTGCGAGCCGGTGATGACGACCACGCTCGCGCCGCGCTCCTTGGCCGTGCGCGCGACTTCGATGAGCGAGCGCGTCGAGCCGGTATTGGAAATCGCCACCACGGCGTCGCCGCGCTTGAGCATCGAGGCGGCGATGAACTGCTGATGCGAATCCTGATGCGCGATGCACGGCACGCCGAAGAGCGGAAACTTCTGCTGCGCGTCGAGCGCGACGATGCCCGAGGCGCCGAAGCCGAAGAATTCGATGCGCTGCGCCGCCGCGAGCAGGTCCACGGCGCGCCCGATCGCCTCGAAGTCGAGCTTCTTGCGGGCCCAGTCGAGGCTCGTGATGGTGTAGTCGAAGATCTTGGTGGCGACGGTCTCGGGCGTGTCGGCGCCCGTGAGCACCGAATGCGTGGCCGGTGCGCCGAGCGCGAGGCTCTGCACCGCGCGGATCTTGAACTCCTTGAAGCCGCTGCAGCCGATCGTGGCGCAAAAGCGCAGCACGGTGGGCTCGCTCACCTGCGCGAGACGCGCGAGCTCGGAGAGGCTCAGGTCCGCGATCGCATGCACGTTGGCGAGAATGTAGTCGGCGACCTGCCGGCTGCCGCGCCGCAGGTTCGGCCGGGCACGGTCAATCACTTCAAGAATGTTGTAATCGGGCACGCGAGATTTCCTTCGTCAGCGGACTGGCGCCACGGCCGCGCGTCCCGCTGGGCGCGGCCGCCGGGCGCTCGAGTACGCAGTTTAGCGGAACAGCCAGCGGCGCCAGAAGTTCGAGCCCTGCTGCATGAGCACCGCCACGACGATGATCGCGCCCATCACGACCTGCTGGTGATAGCCCGGCACGCTCGCGAGATTCATGATGTTGCCGATCACGCCGAGGATCAGCACGCCCATCAGCGTGTTGAGCACGCCGCCCTTGCCGCCCATCAGGCTCGCCCCGCCGATCACCACCGCCGCGATCACGGTGAGCTCGTCGCCCACGCCCACCGTGGGCGCGCCCACGCTCGCGCGCGAGGTGGAGATGACGCCCGCCATGGCCGCCAGCACGCCGGAGCATACATAGGTGCCCAGCACGTGGCGCGCCACCGGCACGCCGGAGAGCCGCACCGCCTCTTCGTTGGAGCCGATCGCGCGCACCACGCGCCCCGCGCGCATGCGGTTAAGCGCGATGCCGCCGAGTATGAACACGATCAGCATGACGAGCGTCGGGCCCGGAATGCCCAGGTAGCTGTGGCGGCCGAAGTCGAGCAGCGCCTGGCCGGCGTCGTCGACGAGGATCGGCGAGCCGTTCGAGACGATCATGGCGATGCCGCGCGCGACGGTCATCATCGCGAGCGTGACGACGAACGGCGTGAGGCGGCAGAACGCCACCAGCGCGCCCGACACGAGCCCGCACAAGCCGCCGGTGACGAGCGCGGCGGCGAGCGCGAAAGCGAGGCCGTGCCCCGGAATCAGCAGCGCCGAGAGCACGCTGCCGAGCGCCGCGACCGAGCCCACCGAGAGGTCGATGCCGCCCGTAAGCACGACGAGCAGCATGCCGACCGACATGATGCCCACGCCCGCCACCTGGCGCGAGATGTTCGAGAGGTTCGCCACGGAGAGGAAGTCGTCCGAGATGAACGAGGCGGCCACGATCAGCACGACGAGGATCGCGACCGTGTTGAATTTGCGCGCGGCTTGCCAGCCGTGCTTGAGCGAGGCGAGGCCGGAGCGGCGCTCGCGCGAATCGGTGGTGACGGCGCTGGGGTTCATGATGGGTGTCTCCAGACTCATTGCAGACTGATTGCTGACTGATTGCGGACTGATCGGGGCTTGGGGGTTCAGGCTTGCATGAGCGCGCCGGTGTCGCGCGGCGGCGCGCCATGGGGATCGGCGTGCGTCTCGCCCGGATCGCGCCGCAGCGAGAGCGCGAGAATCGCCTCCTCGCTGTAATCGGCGGGCTGCAGCTCGCCGCGGATGCGGCCTTCGCCCATCACGAGAATGCGGTCGCACAAGCCGATCAGTTCCTGATGCTCGGAGGAGATCACGAGCACGGCCTTGCCGCGCTCGGCGAGCTGGTTGATGAGCGTGTAGATCTCCACTTTCGCGCCGACGTCCACGCCGCGCGTGGGCTCGTCGAGAATGATGAGATCGCCGTCGGCGTGAAACCATTTCGCGAGCACGACTTTCTGCTGGTTGCCGCCCGAGAGCGTCGAGACGTCCGCATCCATCGAGCGGGCCTTGATGCGCAGCGCGTCCATCAGCTGCGCGACGCAGGCGCGCTCGCGCCCGAAGGCGAGAAAGCCGCCCGGCGCGCTCACCGACTTGAGCGCCGCGAGCGTCGCGTTGATGCGGATCGGCATCTTGAGCACCGCGCCCTGGCCCTTGCGGTCCTCGGGCACGAAGCCGATGCCCGCGCGCACCGCCGCCATCGGCGTGCGCGCGTTCAGGCGCCGGCCCCTGAACTCGATCTCGCCCGCGTCGCGCCGGTCGGCGCCGAAGATCAGCCGCGCGACCTCGGTGCGCCCCGAGCCGATCAGCCCGCCGAGCCCCACCACCTCGCCCGCGCGCACGTCGAACGAGACGCCGCGCACCGCTTCGCCGCGCGCGAGATCGCTCACCTTGAGCACGGGCTCGCCGCGCGTGGCATGGCGCTCGGGAAACAGCACCGAGAGCGGGCGGCCCACCATCTTGCGGATCAGCTCGTCGCGCGTGAGCTCGGCGGGCTTGAGCGTGTCCACGCGCTTGCCGTCCTTGAGCACCGTGATGCGGTCCGCGATCGCGAACACTTCTTCGAGGCGGTGCGAGATATAGACGATGCCCACGCCGCGCGCGCGCAACGCACGCACGATCTCGAGCAGGCGCTGGGCATCCGTGGGCGCGAGCGCCGCGGTCGGCTCGTCGAGCACGAGCAGCTTGAGCTCGCCCGAGAGCGCCTTGGCGATCTCGATCACCTGGCACTGCGCGGCCGACAGCATGCCGACGAGCGCCGCCGGATCGATCTCGAAGCCAAGGCTCTCGATCAGCGCGCGCGCCTTCGCGCGCAGGCTGCGCCAGTCGATCACGCCGGGCAGCGTGCCCAGAAACACGTTCTCGGCCACCGAAAGGTCGGGCGCGAGCGCCGTCTCCTGATGAATCACGGCGATACCCTGCGCGAGCGCCGCGTGCGGATTGCGCAGGACCATTTCGTGCCCCTCGATGCGGATCGTGCCGGCGTCGGGCTGATGGCCGCCGCCGATCACGCGCATGAGCGTCGACTTGCCCGCGCCGTTTTCGCCGACGAGCGCATGCACTTCGCCGCTCATCACGTCGAAGTCGATGTTCTCGATCGCGTGAATGCCGCCGAAGCGCTTGTCGATGCCCGTGAGCGCGATGAACGGAATCATGGAACTCTCTCCAGTCGAACGCGCGCCGCGTTCAGCTTGCGGCGCGGCGCGCGAACGTCTTCGAATACCCGCGTGGAAAAAACGCGGCCTTAGAAAATCGCCTTCGGGTTGTAGTACTTGTCGACGTTGCTCTTCGAGATGGCCGCCGAAGGCGTGTACGAGATCTTCGGCACGTTGACGGCCTGGCCCTTCGCGGCCTTCACACCGATATCCACGGCCGTGCGCGCGACCAGCGCCGGATCGTTGAGCGCCGTGACGCCATACTTGCCCTGCTTGATGAGCGCGAGCGCTTCCTTCTGGCCGTCGGCGGCGGCCACGAGCGTGATGCCCTGACGGTTCGCGCTCTCGATCGCGCGGCGTGCGCCGAGCACCATGCTGTCGTTCTCGCCGAGCACCATGTTGATGTCCTTGTTGGCGACGAGCAGGTCCTCCATCGCCTTCAGGCCGCCTTCGTCGGACCAGTTGCCCCAGCCCTGGCCGACGATCTGCACGTTGGCCTTGCCGGTCTTTTCGAGCTGCGCCTCGATGATGCCTTCGAGCACGCCGTCGCGGCGCTCCTTGCCCACCGGATTGCCCTTCTCGCCCGAGATGAGCGCGATCTTCAGCGGCTTGTCGCCCATGTTGTCGACGACCCAGCGGCCCACCAGCGCGCCGTTCTGGCGGTTCGACGACTGCACCAGCGTGAGATAGTTGGCCTTCGGATCGAGCGTGCTGTCGATCACCACGACCTTCACGCCCGCCGCGCTCGCGGCGTTCACCGCGCCCACCAGCGCCTCCGGATCGGCGGGATCGATGACCAGCACCTTCACGCCGCGCGTGACCAGATCCTCCACGTCGGCAATCTGCTTTTGCATCTTGCCCTGCGCGTCGGCCACGATCACGTCGGCGCCCAGCTCGGTGGCGCGCGCCTTGGCGGACTCCATCGCCGCCGCGAAGTACGGCGCATTGAGCACCTTCATCGAAACGCCCACCTTGAGCTTGTCCGCGGCCAGCGCGGGGGTTGCGGCCACCATGCCGGCCGCGGCGAGCGCGGCGGCGCACATCATCAGCTTCAAACGCGACATGTCTCCTCCTTTTATGGGTGTGTCACGCGGTAATCCGGCGCGTTGCGCGCGGGGTGCATCAATAAGGCGCCGTGCGGTTTCATGGCACGAGCAACTTGCCGGGATTCAGGATGCCGAGCGGATCGAGCGCGGCCTTCACGGCGCGCATCGCGGCGAGTTCGGCGGGGCTGCGCGAGAGCGCGAGCACCTCGAGCTTCTTCGTGCCGATGCCGTGCTCCGCCGACACCGAGCCGCCCATCTCGCCCGTCACGCCATAGACCGTGCGCTTGACTTCGGCGGCGGCGCTCGCGGGCCAGTCCGGCTGCTGCACGACGATGTGCAGGTTGCCGTCGCCCAGATGCCCGTAGATCAGGATGTGCGCGTGCGGCCATTGCGCGCGCAGACGCTCGTCGCAGCGGCGCGCGGCCTCGCCCACGTCGGCAATCGAAAAGCTCACGTCGAACGAGACGCGCCCCGGAATCAGGCGGCCGTATTCGCCGGGCGCATCGCGGATCGCCCAGAACGCGGCGGCATGGGTTTCGTTGGCGGCGAGCGCGGCATCCTCGAGCGTGCCCGCTTCGAGCATGTCGGCGAGAAACGCCTCGAAGGCGGCGTTCTGGCTCTCGGGATCGGCGCCGCTGCTTTCGAGCAGCACGTAGAACGCGTGACGGCCCGCGAGCGGCGCGCGCAGCTCCGGCAGGCGCGCAAGCACGAAATCGTAGTAGCCCGGCCACATTACTTCGAAGGCCGAAACACCGGCGGGCAGCCGCTCCTGCGCGAGGCGCAGCAGCTTCGTGACGCTCGCGTAGTCAGGCACGCCGCACCAGGCCGTGGAGACGGCGCGCGGCTTCGGGCGCAGGCGCAGCACCGCGCGCGTCATCACGCCGAGCGTGCCTTCGCTGCCGATCAGCAGATGGCGCAGGTCGTAGCCCGTGTTGTTCTTGATCATCTTGCGCAGGCTGCCCACCACGCTGCCGTCCGCAAGCACGGCTTCGACGTCGAGCGCCTGCTCGCGCATCATGCCGTAGCGGATCACGCGGTTGCCGCCCGCGTTGGTCGCGAGATTGCCGCCGATGGTCGCGCTGCCACGCGCGCCCAGGTCGAGCGGGAACATGAAGCCCGCGGCGTCGGCGGCTTCCTGCACGGCCTGCAGCGGCACGCCGGCCTGCACGGTCATGGTCGCGCTCACCGGGTCGATCTCCTCGATCGCGTTCATGAGCTCGAGGCTCAACGCCACTTCCCCGCCCAGCAGGCACGCGCCGCCCGCCAGCCCGCTCAAGCCGCCCTGCGCGACCACCGGCTGGCCGTGCGCGTGGCAGATGCGCAGCGCCGTGGCGACCTGTTGCGTGGTGCGCGGGCGCACGAGCGCAATGGGCTCGGCGCACGGCATGCGGCTCGAATCGGCATGGCTGCGGTCGGCGAACTGCGCCGGCAGGCTCACCACGGCCGCGCCCAGCGCCTCGCGCAAGGCCTCCACCGCCGCCGCGCCGCGCGCGGGACGAGCACTCTGTTGCATCGCCAGTCTCCTGTGTCCTCGATGACGCCCCGGCATTGAGCGAAGCGTGGGTTATCCAAGCAAAAACGATAGTAACGCTCTCATTATATGAGTGAAACTGACGATTAATCTCGGTAAAAACCCGTATAGTCGTTTGTTTCGCAAACTATATCATCATAAACACTAACGTTTAGAAAGCTAACCGGACCCAACTTCCGAGGGAGATGAAAGCGATGCAATGGCCCGAACCGCGCTCGTTCGACGTGGATCTGGCGACCGGCCTGATGACCGGCACCGATTCGCACTACCAGAAACGTCTCGGCGATCTCGCCGGGCTCTACGCCGACGCGCGCGCATTCGAGGCACTCGCCGCCTCGCGCGGCACTGAAGTCGTCTACGAAGTCACCGATCACCGGCCCAACGCCCATCCGGGCGACCTCATCACGGGCGTGACGCGCATGAGCGCGGGCAAGGTGGGCGACGAGTTCTTCATGACGCGCGGCCACATTCACGCGAACGTGGACCGGCCCGAGTTGTACTTCGGCCTCAAGGGCCACGGCCTGATGCTGATGGAGGCGCCCGACGGCGAGACGCGCATCGTCGAGATGCGCGCGAACACGGTCTGCTACGTGCCGCCGCGCTGGATCCACCGCTCGGTGAATCTCGGCGCGAACGACTTCGTGATGCTGTTCTGCTATCCCGCCGACTCGGGCCAGGACTACGCGATCATCGAGCGCTCGAACGGCATGCGCACGCGCATCGTCGACGACGGCAAGGGCGGCTGGAAGCGCGTCCCCAATCCCGCCTGGCGCGCGCGCACGCGCGCCGAGATCGACGCGCTGCTGGCGTCCCACCCTGAAATGGAGCAGGCACGATGAGCTACGCCGCCGCCACGAAACCGACCTTCTACTTCATCGGCGTGACCACCGCGCAGAGCTCGATCATGCGGGTGTTTCCCGCGTGGGCGCGCCATCTCGGGCTCGGCGACGTCGAGATGAAAGGCATCGACTTCGCGCCGCACGCGAGCCGCGAGGCCTATCGCGAAGCCGTGGCATTCATCCGCCGCGATCCGCTCTCGCTCGGCGCGCTCGTCACCACGCACAAGATCGACCTCTACGCGGCGTGCCAGGATCTCTTCGACGAAATCGACCCGCACGCGCGCATCATGGGCGAGACGAGCTGCCTCTCGAAGCGCGACGGCAAGTTCGTGTGCCACGCCAAAGACCCGATCACCTCGGGCTTCGCGCTCGACGGCTTCCTGCCGCCCGGGCACTTCGCGCGCACCGGCGCCGAGGTGTTCTCGATGGGCGCGGGCGGCTCGACCATCGCGCTCACATGGCATCTGATGCAACAAAGCCGCGGCGCGAACCGGCCTTCGCGCGTGATCGTCTCGAACCGCTCGGCTGCGCGCCTCGAGGAGATCGAGCGCATTCACCGCGAGCTCGATCTGGGCGTGCCGTGCCAGTACGTGATCGCGCCGCGCGCCGAGGACAACGACGCCGTGCTCGCGCGCCTCAAACCGGGCGCGCTCGTGATCAACGCGACGGGGCTCGGCAAGGACGCGCCCGGCTCGCCGCTCACCAACGCGGCACGCTTTCCCGAGCACGCCATCGCGTGGGATCTGAACTATCGCGGCGATCTCGTGTTCCTCGATCAGGCGCGCGCGCAGCAAGACGCGCGGCATCTGCAGATCGAGGACGGCTGGACCTATTTCATTTACGGCTGGACGCGGGTGATGGCCGAGGTGTTTCATATCGAGATTCCGACGCGCGGCCCGGCCTTCGACGAAATCTGCCGGATCGCCGCCGCAGCGGGCAAACCGCAATCGGCGCAATCGACACAACCGGCCTGATCGAACCCATAAGCGAACCCGTAAGCGAAGCGGCCGGCCGCCTGAAGAACGCGCACTCGCCCATTCATCCACCCATTCGAAGGACCGACGATGTATCTGGACAAATTCCGTCTTGACGGCAAGCTCGCCGTGGTGACCGGCGCGGCGCGCGGCATTGGCTTCGCGATTGCCGATGCGCTCTCGCAGGCCGGCGCGCGCGTCGTGCTCACGGACATGCACCAGGGCGCGCTCGACGAGGCCGTGAGCAAACTGGCCGCGGCGGGCGCACAGGTCGAAGGCGAGTTGCTCGACGTCACCGACGCGGCCGCCGTGCAGCGCGTGCACGACGCCGTGATCGCGCGCCACGGCCGCGTGGACGTGCTCGTGAACAATGCGGGCATCGCCATCTCGAACCACCCCGCCGAGACCATGAGCGACGAAGTCTGGGACCGCGTGATCGACGTGAACCTCAACGGCGTGTTCCGCTGCTGCCGCGCGTTCGGCAAGAGCATGCTCGAGCATGGCGGCGGCAGCATCGTGAACGTGGGCTCGATGTCGGGCTTCATCGTGAACCGGCCGCAGGAGCAGGCGAACTACAACGCGTCGAAGGCGGGTGTGCATCACCTCACGCGCTCGCTCGCCGCCGAATGGGGCGCGCGCGGCGTGCGCGTGAACGCCGTTGCGCCCACCTATATCGACACGGAGATGAACAAGTACGTCTACGAAGATGCGCAGATGTATCGCCACTGGGTCGGCGGCACGCCGATGAACCGGCTCGGCCGCGTGGACGAAGTGGCCTCGGTCGTGCTCTTTCTCGCCAGCGAAGCCGCGAGCCTGATGACGGGCTCGATCGTGCTCGCCGACGGCGGCTACGTGTGCTGGTGAGCATGAACACCCCGCGCCTTTCCATCGACGTCGAGACCTTCGAGATGCCGCTCGCCGCGCAGCTTGCGGCGGAGCGCACGCTAACGCACGCGCCTGGCGCTGTTGCGGGCCGCGCCGAAGTTGCGCCCGAAGTGACCTCCGAAGTTGCGCCCGAAGTGGCCTCCGAAGTGGCTTCCGAAGTGGCTTCCGAAGTGGCCTCCGAAGTGGCTTCCGAAGGCGTCGCGCTCTACTGGCTCGGCCAGGCGGGCTTCGTGATCGAGGGCGCGGGCCTGCGTCTGTTGATCGACCCGTACCTGTCCGATTCGCTCGCGCACAAGTATCGCGGCACGCATTATCCGCACGAACGGATGATGGCGCCGCCCATCTCGCCCGAGGGGTTCGAGCGCGTCGATCTCGTGCTCTGCACGCACCGCCACACCGACCACATGGACCCCGACACGCTGCAGCCGCTCGCGCGGCGCTTTCCCAGCCTGCGTTTCGTGGTGCCCGAGGCCACGCTCGACGAAGCCGTGAAGCGCTGCGGCGTGGACGCGTCGCGCCTGATCGCCGTCGATGCGGGCCAGCGCGTGAAGCCGCTTGCCGGCGCTCCGGGCCTGAGCGTCGCGCCGCTCGCCTCGGCGCACGAGACGCTCGACGCCGACGCGCGGGGCCGGCATCCGTGGCTCGGCTATGTGATCGAAATCGCGGGCGTGCGCCTCTATCATTCGGGCGACTGCGTGCCGTACGCGGGGCTCGCGCAGCGCGTGGCCGCGCACCGGCCGCATCTCGCGCTGCTGCCCGTGAACGGGCGCGACGCCGAGCGCGGCAGCCACGGCGTGCCCGGCAACTTCACGCTCGACGAAGCGGTGACGCTCGCGAAAGACGCGGGCGTGCGCGCGATGATCGCGCATCATCACGGGCTGTTCGACTTCAACACGATCGCGCCGGGAGAGATCGACGCGCGCATCGTCGCCGAACGCGGCGCGCTCGCGCTCTATCGCGCACGCACGCAATGCGCGTGGCGCGTGCGTGCGCGGTCCGATGGCGCCTGAGCACGCGCGCAAGAATCGAAGCAACTGCGACGCAACAGCAACGCAAAAACCCACACCCACGACGATGGGACAGACAGACATGGAGAGAAGCTACCTGGCAATCGACGTCGGCACCGGCAGCGTGCGCGCCGCGCTCGTCGACGCGAACGGCACGATCCGCCGCCTCGCCGCGCGCGAGCACGAGCAGATCGTGCCGCGCTACGGCTGGTCCGAGCAGCGCCCGCTCGACTGGTGGACGGGCGCCGTGCATGCGATCCGCGAAGTGCTCGCGGCCGAGCCCGGCGCGGCGCAGCAGATCGCCGCGATCTGCGCGTGCGGGCAGATGCACGGCACCGTGCTCATCGACGCCGACGGCGCGCTCACGCGCGAGACCGCGCCGCTCTGGAACGACAAGCGCGCCGCCGCGCAAGTCGAGGCCTTCCGCGCGCGCCACGGCGCCGCCAGCGAAGCGCACGACTGGCTCGCGCGCACCGCGAATCCGCCCACGCCCGCGTGGCCCGGCTTCAAGCTCCAGTGGCTCCGCCAGCACGAGCCAGATGCGTACGAACGCGCCACGACCGTGTTCATGCCGAAGGACTATGTGAACTTCCGCCTGAGCGGCGAGCGCGCGTGCGACTGGAGCGACGCCTCGATGACCTTCCTGATGGACCCTCAAACGCGCGCGTGGTCGCCCGTCATGCTCGACGCGCTCGGCCTCGACGCGCGCAAGCTGCCGCCTATCCGCGCGCCGCACGAAGTGCTGGGCGCGGTGACGAAGGCCGCCGCGCAGGCCACCGGCCTGCGCGAGGGCACGCCCGTGCTGGTGGGCGCCGCCGACTATCCGGCCTCGGTGCTGGGCTCCGGCGTGCACGAAGCGGGGCTCGCCTCCGACATCACGGGCACCTCGTCGATCATCACCGTGATCGCCGATACGCCCATGCTGCACCCGGAGGTCTCGAACGTCGCGACCTGCGAGGGTCTGTGGGGCCGCTTCACGCTGCTCGACTCGGGCGGCGACGCGATGCGCTGGGCGCGCCGCGCGTTCCACGAAAACGCGCTTTCGTACGACGAGGTCGCGCGCAAGGCCGCCGAAGCGCCGGTGGGCGCGGAGGGCCTGTTTTTCCTGCCCTATCTCACCGGCGAGCGTTTCGGCGCACAGCCGAACTCGCGCGCGCAGTTCTTCGGCATCGCGGCGCGCCATGGCCTCGCGCATCTGCATCGCGCCGTGCTCGAAGGCGTGGCGTTCGGCGTGCGCCGCCACATGGCGATGATCCAGCCCGCGGGCGTGGCGATCGAGCGGCTCGTCGCGGCGAGCGGCGGCGCGAAGGCCGCGCTGTGGCTCGACATCAAGGCGAGCATGTATCGCACGCCGGTGCTCGTGCCCGCCGAGGTCGAATGCGGCGTGATGGGCTGCGCGCTGCTGGCCGCCACCGCCACCGGCCAGTTCGCGACGCTCGGCGACGCCGTGCGCCGCTTCGTGCGCTTCGCGCGCGAAGTGCAGCCCGACCCGCGCGCCGCCGACACCTACGACCGCATGATGCCGATCTTCGAGCGCCTCTATCTGCATTCGCAGCAGTTCTACGACGACCTCGACCGACTCGCCGGAGACGAAGCATGAACGCACAGCCACCTCGCGCGGTGCTCTGGGACATGGACGGCACGCTCGCGCTGAGCGAACCGCTGCATATGCACACGTTGATCGCGGCGCTCGCGCATCACGGCGTGCAGGCCGGCGACGAATTGCATCCGCTGATGTTCGGCCGCACCGGCCGCGACGTGTACCGCATCTGCCGCGAGCGCTTCGGTATCGAAGCGGACTTCGACACGTGGTCGGCGCTGCGCGCCGCGCACTATGTGGCCGAGGCGCCGCAACTCGAAGCACGCCCCGGCGCACTGGAACTCTGGCGCGCCGCGCACGCGGCCGGCTTGCGCCAGGCCATCGTCTCGAACGCGGGCCGCATGCTGCTCGAAGCCAATCTCAATGCGCTCGGGCTGCAGTCGCCCGAACGCGTTTCGGTGAGCGCCAACGACGTGCGTCGCGGCAAGCCCGACCCCGAAGCCTATCTGCGCGCCGCGTATCTGCTCGACATCGCGCCCGCCGAGGCCATCGCCATCGAAGACAGCCCCACCGGCGCACGCGCCGCGCTCGCGGCCGGCATGCGCGTGCTCGGCTGGCCGGACGCAGGGGCTTCGGAGATCAACACGAGCTTTCCGCCTGGCACGCAGATCGTGCGCAGCGCGCATGAGATTGCCGCCGCGCTCGGGCTGCCGGACGCGCTTTTTCCGGAACCCGCATCCGCATCCAACTCCACCTCGCAGGCCACGCCATGTTGAGAACCAGTATTTTTCCCTCGCGCTACGTCCAGGGCGCGGGCGCACTCGCCACGCTCGACGCCGAACTCGCGCGCCTCGGCTCGCGCGCCGCGTGCCTTGTCGACCGCAATGTCGCGGCGCTGCTCGAACCGGCGCTCGCGCGCGCCGAGCGCGTGGCGCTGGTGGTGCGTGAAGCCGACGCCGCCTGCACCGAGCGCTCGGTCGCCGAAACCGCCGACTGGATCCGCGCGAGCGGCGCGGACGTGGTGGTCTCGTTCGGCGGCGGCAAGGTGATCGACACGGGCCGCGCCGCCGCCGACGACCTGCGCCTGCCGTTCGCCTGCGTGCCGACCATCGCGGCCTCGGACGCGCCGTGCAGCGCGCTCGCCGTGATCTACGACGAAGCGGGCCGCGTGGTGCGCGACCGCTTCGTGCGCCGCAATCCGGACCTCGTGCTGCTCGACACCGCCGTGATCGTGCGCGCGCCCGCACGCTTTTTCATCGCCGGAATCGGCGACGCGCTCGCGACTTACTACGAAGCCGAAGCCTGCCGCCGCGCCCATGCGCGCAACCTGTGCGGCGGACGCGGCACGGCGCTCGCCTTCGAGGCCGCGCGGCTGTGCCGCGACCTGCTGTTCGCGCACGCTCCGCAGGCCGTCGACGATTGCCGCGCGCAGCTCGTCACACCCGACTTCGACGCCACGCTCGAAGCCACCGTGCTGCTCTCGGGCATCGGCTTCGAATCGGGCGGCGTGGCCGCGGCGCACGCGATCCATCACGGGCTCGCCGAGCTGCCTTCCTCGCACAGCCTGCTGCACGGCGAAAAGGTGGCGATTGGCGTGCTCGCCTCGCTGTTTCTCTCGACCGTGCCCGACGACGAGCGCCAGCGCGTGTTCCGCTTCTGCCGCGCAGTCGGACTGCCCACGCGCCTCGCCCAGGTGAATGTCGACGCCGCCGACGCCGCCGCGCTCGAAACCGTCGCGGCGCGCGCGTGCCGCGCGGGCGAGATCATCCACAACGAACCCTATCCCGTCGAGCCCGCCATGGTGGTTGCCGCCCTGCAAGCGATGGACCGCTACGGCGCGCGCTTCGACACCCCCATCCAGCAAGGAGCTGCCCGACCATGACGCACCCCGCCCCGCAACGCGACACCGCTCAGCAACACGAGCTTCACGCCTTCCGGCCCGGCCTCTTCGACGGCAAGACCGTGCTCGTCTCGGGCGCGACGAGCGGCATCGGCCTCGCCATTGCCGAAGGCTTCGCCGCGCTCGGCGCGCGCGTGATCGCCACGGGCAGCTCGCAAGCGAAGCTCGAGTCGCTGCGCGCCGACGCCACGCTCTCGCACCTCCGCTTCGAGCGCGTGGACGTGCGCGAAGCGGACGACATCACGCGTTTTTGCGCCAGCCTCGAATCCCTGGATGTCCTGATCAATGCGGCGGGCGTGGCGCGCCCGTTCGACGAATACCGCGACGACGTGTTTCGCGAAGTCCTCGATGTGAACCTCACAGCCGCCATGCGCTTTTCGATGGCGGCGCGGCCGCTGCTCGAGCGCACGAGGGGCGCAGTCGTGAATGTCGCGTCGATGCTCAGCTATCTCGCCGATGTCGAAGTGCCCGCCTATTGCGCGAGCAAGACCGGCATCCTCGGCCTCACGCGCGCGCTCGCGCATGCGTTCGGCGTGGCGGGCGTGCGCGTGAACGCAATCGCGCCGGGCTACCATCGCACCGACATGACGCGTCCGCTGTGGGAAACGCCCGCATCGGCCGAGAAAATCGCGGCGCGCGCCGCGCTCAAGCGTTGGGGCGAAGCCGAAGATCTCGTGGGCGCGGCGCTCTTTCTCGCCTCGCCCGCCGCAGCGTTCGTCACGGGCGTCACGCTGCCCGTCGATGGCGGGTATGTGAGCGGCAGCTAGGCAGGCGCTCAGACTGGTGCGCGCGCTGGCTCAATAAGCGGCAAGATTGCGCTTCGCCTTCGACCGGGCAATGCTCCACTCGGGCCGGGCCCGGCTCTTGAGGAAGTCGACGAGCGCACGCGTCTTTGCGGGCAGCAGCGTGCGATTGGGGTAAAGCAGCCATGCCGCGCCGTCGAAGTCGTTCGGCGTGGCGTCATAGTCCGGCAGCACGTCGACGAGCCGGCCCGCGGCAAGCTCCACGGCCGCCAGCCAGGCCGGCAGTATTGCCGGGCCGGTGCCCGCGAGCACGAGCTCCCGTTGCGCGAGCCCGTTGGTCACGCAGATGCGCGGCTTCGCGCTCACGTGCACGATATGGCCGGCGCGGTCGCGCAGCAGCCAGTCGGCCTGGGGATTGGGCAAGCCGAACAGCACGCACAGGTGATGGCCGAGATCGGCGGGCGAGCGAATCGCCTCGTGGCGCGCGACGTAATGCGGGCTCGCGCACACCTTGTAGGCCGAGTCGAACCACTTCACGCGCACGAAGCTTCGGTCCATGCGCGGACTCAGGCGCAACGCCAGATCGATGCGCTCGGCCACGATGTCGAGGTTCGCATCCGCGAGCATCAGCTCCAGCTGGACGCCCGGGTAGAGATCGAGAAATTCCGGCAGCAATGGCACGAGACAGGCCTGCCCGAAGGCGACCGACGCCGTGACTCGCAGCGTGCCGCCGACGTTCCCGCCGAGCTCCTTGATCGTGTCGCCCGCCGCGTCGATCGCATCGAGCAGATCGGACACCCTTGCGAGGTAAGCCGCGCCGGCTTCGGTGAGCGTGACATGACGCGTGGTGCGGTGAAAGAGGCGCACGCCAAGCTCGCTTTCGACGGATCGCACCACGCGCGAGATGGACGACGGATCCACGTTGCGCTGTTTCGCAACGCCCGAAAAATTCCCGTGCTGAGCGATCTCGAGAAGGATCCGAAGATGGTCGTGGTTCACTGATGCAGGATTTGCACAAGGGCTGTGAATGCGATGTGATTAATCTCACTGCGCTCCGGCGTTACGATCATTTGCAAGGTTTTCAGCCTTTGCGGCCCTACCGCCACGGCGGATACCCCATACAGGCGGCCGCATCCACGATCGAACTCCTGGAGTCTACAATGAACGCAAATGCTTCGAAAGTCGCGCTGGTCACCGGCGCTTCGCGCGGTATCGGCCGCGCGGCTTCGTATGAACTGGCCAGGGCGGGCTACTTTGTCATCGTCCACTACAAAGCCAACCATGGCGCCGCCGAAGAAACGCTCGCCGGCATCCGCGAGCGCGGCTCGGACGGTTTCGCGATCTCCGCGGATCTGGACAAGCTCGAAGGCATCGGCCAGTTGTTCGATGCCGTGGATAAAGGCCTGGCCCAGCGCGGCAAGCCCGAGCAAATCGATCTGCTGGTGAACAATGCCGGTGTCGCGGACGGCGGCACGCTGGCCGACACCACGCCCGAGTTGTTCGACCGTCAATTCACGCTGAACGTGAAGGCCGTGTTCTTCACCACGCAACGGGCCATCGAGCGCATGGCCAACGGCGGGCGCATCGTCAATCTCTCCAGCGTGCTGTCGAGCCGGGTGTTCGAGGCGAGTGGCAATTTCAATGCCTTGTCGGCCTATTCCGCTTCGAAGGGTGCGATCGATACGCTCACGCGTCACTGGGCTGTCGAACTTGGCCCGCGCGGCATTCTGGTCAATGCCGTGGCCCCGGGGCCGGTCGATACCGATATGAACGCCAGCTGGCTGCGCACCGATGAAGGCCAGGCGGTTGCGACGGCTATCAGCCCGCTCGGACGCGTGGGCACCGCCGACGATATTGCGAACGTCATCGCTTTCCTCGCGAGCCCCGCCTCGCAGTGGACGACCGGACAAGTCATCGATGCGAGCGGCGGTTATCGGCTCTAGATCGGCGATGTCATGACCCCGCCGCCGTGAAAACAGCGGCGGGGCCAATGCCCATCAAGCGCGCTGCGCGAGCTCGAATTTCCCATCGACGAGACGATTGACCTTCCAGGGATTGGCCGCCTTCAACGCCTCGGGCAACAGCGCCTCGGGCATGTCCTGATAGCTCACGGGACGCAGATAGCGGCGAATCGCGAGGCTCCCCACCGAAGTCGAGCGCCCATCGGCCGTGGCAGGATACGGGCCGCCGTGCACCATCGCATGCGCGACTTCCACGCCCGTGCCAAAGCCGTTGACGAGCACGCGCCCCACGCGCCGCTCCAGCGCCGGCAGGAACGGCCGCGCCGCCGGGTAATCCGCTTCGTCGAGATGCAGCGCCGCCGTCAACTGCCCCTCCAGCGATTCGATCAGCGCGAGCATCGTTTGCAGATCCGGACAACGCACGATCAACGAAGCCGCGCCGAAAATCTCTTCCCGCAACTCAGCGTGCTCGCGAAACGCCGCGACGCTCGTCGAAAATAGCGCGCCCTGCCCCTCGTTCGCACCGGCGGCCGGCTGCGCGCGCGCCACCGTTTGCACCTGCGGATGCGCGGCGAACTTCGCGACGCTCGTCTCGAACGCGCGATGGATGCCCGGCGTGAGCATCGTTGCGGACAGCGCGCGAGTCAGCGCCGCCGACGCCGCCGCCACGAAACGATCGAGCGCCGGGCCTTCCACCGCGAGAATCAAGCCCGGGTTCGTGCAGAACTGGCCGGCGCCCAGCGTCAGCGACTGCACGAATGCCTGCGCGATTGCTTCGCCGCGTGCTTCGAGCGCATGCGGGAACAGCAGCACCGGATTGATGCTGCTCATTTCGGCATAGACCGGGATGGGCTCGGGCCGCGCCGCGGCAACCGCCATCAGATCCGTTCCCGCGTGGCGCGACCCCGTGAAGCCCACGGCCTTGATGCGCGCATCGCGCACGAGCCCCTGGCCGATTTCGCGGCCGCTGCCGAACAGCAGCGAGAATGTCCCCTCCGGCATGCCGCAGTCCTTCACGGCCTTGCGTACCGCCAGGCCGACGAGCTCCGACGTGCCGGGATGGGCCGCGTGGGCCTTGACGATCACGGGACAACCGGCCGCGAATGCGCAGGCCGTATCGCCGCCCGCCACCGAAAAGGCGAGCGGGAAATTGCTCGCGCCGAACACCGCGACGGGCCCGAGCCCGATATGGCGCATGCGCAGATCGGCGCGCGGCAGCGGCTTGCGTTCGGGCTGCGCGGGGTCCACACGCGCTTCGAGGAAGTTGCCCGCCCGCACGACGCTCGCGAACATGCGCAACTGGCCGACCGTGCGTCCACGCTCGCCTTCGACGCGTGCGCGCGGCAGCCCCGACTCCGCGACGCAACGCTCGACGAGCGCGTCGCCGAGTTCGAGGATATTGGCCGCTATCGCTTCCAGAAACCCGGCTCGGGCTTCGAGACTCGTTTCGCGGAAGATATCGAATGCGCTCCACGCCAGCGCACAGGCGGCATCGACGTCTTCCAGCGTGGCGCCGCCGAAGCCCGGCTCCAGACGTTCGCCGCTTGCGGCGTCGAGCGCGTACGACACACCGTGGGTGCCGCGCTTCGCGCTCTGACCAATCAATAAATTCCCTGCGATGTTCATTGCCATTTCCTCAATAGGATAGATCGAGCACCCGAATTCCGGATGTCGATATTCATGCGAATGCGAATGCGATTGCCTCGCCGCGATTGCCACATCGCAGCACCTGCACGGAATGATTTCAAACGGCCCGGCGAGCGTCAATGCTTTGGGCATGACAGCTCTTTATAGCGCTATAAGAAGCTCTCAATTTCAACGCTTGCCCACGATTTCTATACTGGCTTGTCATTTTCCATCAACGCCAAACCGATTCACTCAGGAAGCACTCACTCATGTTTTACGAAATGCGGACCTATACGGTCCAGCCGGGCAAGCTCAAAGAATATCTTCAGCACTTCGAAACAGAAGGTCTGCCCATCATCTCGCGCCACGCGACTCTGGTCGGCTGGTGGTACACGGAAGTCGGCACGCTGAATCAGCTCGTGCATATCTGGGCCTGGGAAAGCCTCGACGAACGGGTCAAACGCCGCGCCGCGCTGCTGGAAGACCGCGACTGGATGCAGCGCTTCATCGCGAAGGCCACGCCGCTCCTGATCGATCAGGAATCGAAGATCATGCTGGCCGCCGCGTTTTCGCCGATCCGCTAGCGTTCACCGTCAAGCAGGCCCGCCTGACTCGACAATCAATGAAAGGAGACAACCATGTGTGTACCGAATCCCCAAGGGAGCCCCGACGTCAAGCAACTGCTCGAAGGCCTGCCCACCAACTGGGGCAAGTGGGGCCCCGACGACGAAGTCGGCGCGCTGAACTATCTTCAACCGGCACAGATCCTGCGCGGCATCGCCGCCGTGCGTCAGGGGAAGACGTTCACGCTGCAGGTGGACATCGGTCACGCGAAGGGCGAGCCGCTCTTTCCCGGGCGGCGCCCTTCCATGCGCATGAACGTGCTGGACAAAGGCCACTATCTCGCCGGCAAGGCGCACTTCGACGGCAACGTCGAATACGCCGACGATGTGATCTTCATGCACGTCCAGGGCTCGACGCAGTGCGATGCGCTCGGGCACGTCTGGTACGACAACCAGCTCTGGAACGGCTACGACGCGATGAGCACCGTGGGCGGTCTCGAGCGCGCCAGCATCCTGCCGATTGCCGAGCGGGGCATTGCCGGCCGCGCCGTGCTGATCGACATGGCACGTCACCGCAACAAGCCCGTGCTCGACAAGGGCGAGACGTTCGATCATCGCGATCTGCTCGAAGCCGCGCGCTCGCAGGGCGTGAGCATCGAACCGCGTGACATTCTGGTGATCCGCACCGGCTGGATCGGCTCCTTCTATGAACGCGACGCCGACGAGTTTTACGAGAACTACATCGAGCCGGGTCTCACGTTCAGCCGCGAACTCGTCCAGTGGTTTCGGGAGATGGAAATACCCTGTCTCGTGACCGATACGATGGGCAACGAAGTCACGCTCGATCCCGTGTCGGGTGTGATGATTCCGCTGCACAACGCGCTCATGCGCAATCTGGGCGTGGTATTTACCGAAGTCGTGCTGCTCGATGAACTCGCGAGCGATTGCGAGCGCGACGGCCAGTGGCAATTCCTCTATACGGCTGCGCCGCTGAAGATCGTCGGCGGAACGGGCGCGCCGGTCAATCCGCTGGTGATCAAGTAAAGCATCGAGCAGATCATCCAGTGAAAAAGCGCGCATGCCGGTATGACCCGGCATGCGCGCCACGCTGCGACGCTCCGCCTTTTCAGCGGACATCCGCTCGCATCAGAACGTGCCCGGATAGCTGCCGCCATCGAGCAGCACATTCTGCCCCGTGAGATAGCCCGCATGCGCGCTGCACAGGAATGCGCAGAACGCACCGAACTCTTCAGCCGTACCGAAGCGCGCGGCGGGCACCTGCTGGCGCTTTGCCTCGAGCGCCGCATCATAGCTCTTGCCTTGCGCGTCGGCCGCCGCTTGCGTCGACTGGCGCAACCGCTCGGTTTCGAACAGCCCCGGCAGCAGATTGTTGATCGTCACGTTGGCCTGCGCGATGCGCTTTTGCCGCGCGAGCCCCGCGATAAAGCCGGTCAGTCCCGAGCGCGCGCCGTTCGAGAGCCCCAGCACGTCGATGGGCGCCTTCACCGCGCCGGACGTGATATTGACGATGCGCCCGAAACCGCGCCCGGCCATGCCGTCCACGGTCGCCTTGATCAGCTCGATCGGCGTGAGCATGTTGGCGTCCACGGCGGCGAACCAGTCTTCGCGCGACCAGTTGCGAAAATCGCCCGGCGGCGGGCCGCCCGCGTTATTGATCAGGATATCGAAATGCGGCGCGGCGGCCAACGCAGCGGCGCGTCCTGAGCTCGTCGTGATGTCGCCGGCCACGGCCTTTACCGTAACGTCGGGATTGAGCGTGCGCAGCGTCCGCGCGGTCGCTTCGAGTGCCTCACTGCCGCGCGCCGTGATGACGACGTTCACGCCCTCGGCCACCAGCGCCTGCGCGCAGCCTTTGCCGAGCCCCTTGCTTGCCGCGCACACCAGCGCCCAGCGGCCCTTGATATTCAGATCCATCCAGCTTGCTCCTTGATTCAAACTTCAAACAGTTGCCATCTCTGCGCGGGCCGGCGCCGTGCCGTGGCTGCCGCCCGGCGACGCGCCGTGGCCGCGCTGAAACAGAGTATGTCGGCCGATGTCGCCGATCGTGCGCATGCCCGTCAAGGCCATGCTGACGTCGAGCTCGCTTTGCAGAATCTGCAGCATGCGCGCGACGCCGGCCTCGCCCAGCGCGCCCAGCGCATACATGAAGGCACGCCCGACCATGGTGCCTTTCGCACCCAGCGCGAGCGCCTTCATGACGTCCTGCCCGGTGCGGATGCCGCCGTCCACCCAGACCTCGACCTGGTCGCCCACGGCCTCGACGATCGCCGGCAGCGCTTCGATGCTCGAAGGCGCGCCGTCCAGTTGCCGCCCGCCGTGATTGCTCACGACGATGGCGTCCGCGCCGATCGACGCGGCCATGCGTGCATCCTCGACGCTCAGGATGCCTTTGAAAACCAGCTTGCGGTCCCACGCGCGCCGGATGGCCGCGAGATCGTCCCAGCTCAGCGTCGGGTCGAATTGCTGTGCGACCCATTTGCTGATCGTGATGACATCGCCGCCGCCCTTGATATAGCCGGCCAGATTGCCGAACGTCTTCGCGCCGCGCAGCGCCCGCAGCATCCAGCCTGGCTTCGACGCGAAATCGAGCAGATTGCCGGGCGTGAGGCGCGGCGGCACGGTCATGCCGTTCTTCAGGTCCTTGTGCCGCTGGCCGTTGATCTGCAGGTCCAGCGTGACCACGAGCGCCGAGCATCCCGCCAGCTTCGCGCGCTCGATGAGCGACGCATTGAAGCCCCGATCGCGCATCACATAGAGCTGGAACCAGAACGGCGCGCCGGTATGGCGCGCGACATCCTCGATCGAGCAGATGCTGACCGTCGACAACGTGAACGGCACGCCGAAGCGCTGCGCCGCCAGCGCGCCGAGCATCTCGCCGTTCGGCCACTGCATGCCGGCCAGGCCGGTGGGCGCGATGGCGACGGGCATGGCCACCGGCTGGCCGATCATCGTGCTGGCCGTGCTGCGGCCCTCCACGTTCACGGCCACGCGCTGCTGCAGCTTCAGGTCGTCGAACGCGCGGCTATTCTCGCGATAAGTCGATTCGGAATACGAACCGCTGTCGACATAGTCGTAAAACGCCTTCGGCACCCGCTTCTTCGCCAACCGGCGCAAATCCTCAACACACGTAATGACTGACATTCGATCCCTGCCCGGTCCTGTCCATCGATTTCGAACTGCCTCATAACACAACTGAGCGACTACTGAGCGGCCCGCGAGCCGCCACCGACACGCGCGGCGCTCACTCGGCCGCCTGCACCGCCGCGAGCGCCGTGTCCTGCTCCGGCTGCTGCGCGACCGTCACGGGACGCCGCACCAGCACCACATACGCGATTGCCGAAAGCAGCGCCACTGCGGCGCTCACGATCAACGCGTTCACGAACGAATGCGTGCGATCGACCACGAGGCCCGTGACGATCGGCGCGGCCGAGCCGGCCAGAAAGCCGCCGAAGTTCTGGATCCCGCCCAGCGAGGCCACCGCTTGCCGGGGCGCCGCCACGCTCACGAGCGACCAGGCGCCGCCCGAGGCCATGTTGATGAAGAGCATCGCGAGCGAGATGTACACGATGGCCATCCACGCCGAAGGGGTGAGCGCGGCGGGCACCGTGAACACGGCCGCGCCTACGAGTCCCACGCAGATGGGCCACTTGCGGCTCGTGATGGGTGCCATGCCCTTGCGGTAGAGCCAGTCGGCGATATAGCCGCTGCCCACCATGCCGATCGTGCCGACGAAATACGGAATCGCAACCACCCAGCCCGCGCGGGCGATGCTCATGCCCCGCTCGTGCTCCAGATACGCGGGCAGCCACGTGAGATACAGCCAGATCATGTAGATGACGCCCATGAAGCCGAACAGCATGCCCCAGGTCGTGCGCTGGGTGAAAAGATGGCGCCACTGCGCGCCCTTGAGCGGCGCGGCGTCCTGCTCTTCTTCCGCGCCTTGGGCGAGATGCGCGTGCTCTTCAGGCGTGAGCTCGACTTCGCTGCGGTTGCGATAGGCCACGTACCAGCCGAGCGCCACCAGCACGCCGAGCACACCGGTGACGACGAACATCTCGCGCCAGCTCAGGGCCAGCATGAGCCCCGTGAGAATCGGCGGCGCAATCGCGGGGCCGATCGTCGTGCAAGCGACGAAAATGCCTGTGGGCGCCCCGCGATCGCGCAGTGCGAACCATTCGCCGATCACTTTCGCGCCAGCCGGAAACTGGGGCGCCTCGCCAACGCCGAGGCACACCCGTGCGAGGAAAAGCTGCTGGAAGCCGTGCACGAAGCCTGTGAAGAGTTGCGCCACCGACCAGAGCATCATGCCCACGCCAAGCATCAGCCGCGCACCGAGACGATCGAGCAACACCCCGATCGGCAGTTGCGCGAATGCATAGGACATCGAAAAAGCCGACAACAGCAGCCCCATTTGGGCGGCCGTCAAGCCCATTTCGCCGCTGATCGTGCTGTTGGCGACCGACAGTGCGCTACGGTCGAGGTAATTGATGCAGCCCGCGAGCGTCAGAAAGAAAATGGAAATACGCTGGATCCGGCGTAGCTTCTTGCTTGCCTGCATGATGGGGTGTCTCCGGTTGGCTCTTTTAAAACGCCGTCTGCGCGGCGTTGCAAAGCTTCACTCGCGGCGTCTCACAGCGACGCTTCGAGCATGGCGCGGTAATCCGCTTCGGACGCCTCGCGCGGATTGGTCTTGTGGCTATGGTCCTTGAGGGCGCCCTTGATGATGGCGGGGAACATCTCGGGCGTGACGCCCAGTTGCGCGAGGCCCGCCGGCAGGCCCAGCCGCTCCGTCATGGTGCGCACCGACGCTGCCACCTCATTGCCACTGCCGATGCCCATCGCCGTGGCCAGGCGGTTGAGCTTGTCTTCATCGCGCACGGAAGGCGCGTCCTGATTGAAAGCGAGCACGGCCGGCAGAAAGATCGCATTCAGCGTGCCGTGATGGAGACGCGGATTGATGCCGCCGAGCGAATGGCTCAGGCTGTGCACGCAACCCAGGCCCTTCTGGAACGCGAGCGCGCCTTGCATCGATGCGCTCATCATGTTCATGCGCGCGACACGGTCGCCAGGCTCGCGCGTCGCGCGCTCGATATGCCGCCACGCGCGCCACAGACCGTCGAGCGCGATGCCGTCGGCGGGCGGATTGAACGCGGGCGCGAGGAACGTCTCGATGCAATGCGCGACGGCGTCCATGCCTGTAGCCGCCGTCAACGCGCCCGGCAGGCCCAGCGTCAGCTCGGGATCGCAGATCGCGACGCGCGGCACCACAAACGGCGAGATCACGCCGACCTTGCGGCCATCGTCGAGAATCAGAATCGCGCCGCGGCCCACTTCGCTGCCGGTGCCGGCGGTCGTCGGCACCGCGATGACCGGCGCCGTTTTCGCCGTGATGTTCGCCACGCCGCCCTCGATCACGGCGAAGCGCTGCAGCGGACCTTCGTGCGTCGCGCAAACCGCCACGCCCTTGGCCAGATCGATCGCCGAGCCACCGCCCACGGCGACAATGCCGTCGCACTCGCCGGCCCGGCAGGCGGCCACGGCTTCGCGCACGGCGGCCTCGTTCGGATTCGGCGGCGTGCCGTCATAGATCGTGGCGGGCGTGTCGCCGCCCAGCGATTCGAGCACGGTGTCGACGATACCGGCTGCGCGCACGCCCTTGTCCGTGACGATCAATGGCCGGCGCACGCCCACGCGTTCGCATTCGCGCTTGAGCAAGCGGATGGCGCCGAAGTCGAACTGAATCTGCGTGATGTAGTTGATGAGAGACATGGCAATGAGCTTCAGTTATAGTGGATGCGCTTGCTGTCGCGCCTTGCGCAGACAGCCCGGACTCGGGCAGCGCGCTGGCGCTTGACGAGTCGCCGTGTTGAACCAGTATAGGGAGAGGCTTACTGCGCCGTAATTGAGAAGTTTTGATACGGATATAACTTTCCCTCAAGTCCATGACACCCCCGCTCAATTCCATCATCTCCCGGCTCCACCTGAAGCAATTGCGGCTCTTGATTGCGCTCGGCGACCACGGCTCGCTGCTCAAGGCCGCGCAGCAGGTCGCGCTCACGCAGCCGGGCGCCAGCAAGGCGTTGCAGGAAATCGAAACCACCTTCGACACGCCGCTGTTCAATCGCACCAATCGCGGGCTCGAACCCAACGAAGCCGGGCATTGCGTGATCCGCTACGCGCGCCTGATTCACACGGACCTTTCGCATCTGCGCGAGGAGATGGTGGGAATCCAGCGCGGCCAAGGCGGCCGCGTGGCGGTGGGCGTCATCATGGGAGCGGTGCCGCGGCTCACCGACGCGATCACCACGCTCATCGCGCGCAATCCGGATATGTCGGTCGAGATCGTGGAAGACACGAGCGCGGCGCTGCTGAGCCAGATCGACGCGGGCCGGCTCGATCTCGCGATCTGCCGCACGACGATCAGCCAAACGCCGCAATTCTACGATTCGCTCAAGCTTCAGGACGAGACGCTCGCGGTCGTGGCCCACGTGCAGCATCCGCTACGGCGCGCGAAGAAACTCGCGCTGCAGGACCTCGCCGAATATCGCTGGGTGGTGTACCGCGCGAACATGCCGATGCGGCTTTTGCTCGAGCGCGAGTTCCGCGACGCCGAGATCCGCTTTCCGCTGCATCTGCTCGAAACCACTTCCGCGTTCGCCACGCTCGCGCTGCTGCAAAGCAACCCGTCGTTCGTCGCGCTGGTGTCCATCGACGTCGCGCAGTTTTTCGCGCGTCACGAGATGACCTGCATTCTGCCGCTCCACCTGGCCTCGCGCAGCGAGCCCTATGAGCTGGTCACGCGAAAAGGCGCGCCGCTTTCGCCCGGGGCGAAACTGCTGATCGAAGCACTGAGCCGCGACCAGGGCGGCGAAAGCTGAAGCCGACTGAAGTCGACCGAAGCGGGTCGATGCGCTGCCGATGCTGACCCATCGGCAACGCATGGTCCGCCATGCGGCGCTCAGGCGCCGGCCTTACCGGCGAACGACGCCGCCAAAGCCTGCAAGCCATCGCGATAGATGCCTTCGAAGAGCCGCGATGCTTCGTCATCCTTAACGCCGTTCGGCGTGAACTCGCCGGACCAGTCGATCTGCGCTGCACGGCCACCGTCGACCTCGCGCACGTGCAGCGTCGAGCGGTATGCCGTGACCGGGAACGGCGCTTCGAGGATCGAATACGTATAGCTGCGCGCGTGGTTATCGAACGCTTCCAGACGCTCGACGATCACTTCGCCATTCGGATTGGCGAGGCGCCGCACGCGACCGCCTTCGCTCAATTCGCTGGACGGAATGTAGGGCAGCCAGTCCGGCAGCGAATTGAAGCCGCCGATCAGTTGCCACACGACGTCGGGCGAAACAGGAATCCTGATGGATGCGCTGGCTTGTGCCATGTCGTTCTCCTCAAGCGTTGCCGGTCAGGCGTTATCGATGGGCAGCGGTGCGTTCGCGGCCACCAGGCCCTGCTCGCGCAGGTCGCGCCAGAAGCCGGCCGGAATCGCTTCCTTCACGGCGGCGTGATCTTCCGCGATGCGTTGCGGCTTGCTTGCGCCCGGAATCACCGCGGCCACGGCCGGATTGGCCAGCGAGAACTGCAGTGCGGCGGCCTTCACGCTCACGTTGTGGCTCGCGGCGATGCCCTTGATGCGCTCGACCCTGGCGAGAATTTCCGGCGAGGCCTTCTGGTACTCGAAGTTCTGGCCGCCAGCGAGCACGCCCGAGCTGTACGGGCCACCAACGACGATCCCGGCGTTCTGCGCGAGTGCGGCCGGCATCAGGCGCTGCAAGGCGCGCTCGTGATCGAGCAGCGTGTAGCGGCCCGCCAGCAGGAAGCCGTCCGCCTTCGTTTCGCTGAGATCGAGCAGCAGCTCGACCGGCTCGACGCGGTTCACGCCGAGGCCCCACGCCTTGATGACGCCTTCGTCGCGCAAACGGCTCAGCGCACGGAATGCGCCCTTGCGTGCCGATTCGAACACCGAGAGCCATTCGTCGCCATAGAAGTCCTGCGCGACGTCGTGCACCCAGACGAAGTCGAGGCGCTCGGTCTTCAGGCGCTTCAAGCTGTCTTCGACCGAGCGCAGCGTGGCATCCGCCGAGTAATCGTTGACGATTTTGTTAGGACGGCCAAATGCGAACACGCCGCCTTTCTCGCCTAGATCGCGCGCCGCCACGTCCTCGATTTCGTCGAGAATCACGCGGCCCACTTTCGTGCTCAGCACGTAGTCGTCGCGCTCGTAGCTGGAGAGCGCTTCGCCGAGGCGGATTTCCGAGAGGCCCGCGCCATACAGCGGGGCCGTATCGAAGTAGCGCACGCCCTGGTCCCACGCGGCCTTGACGGTCGCCAGCGCTTCTTCTTCGGGGATGTTGCGGAACATGTTGCCAAGCGGTGCCGCGCCAAAGCCCAGCTGGGTTCCAGCGGGCAATTTGTCCTTGATACTCATCGACTTGCTCCTTTGGTTGAGTCGGTAGCGCAAGTCTAGGTTTGCAAGTTAAGTCTGTCCAAGACATAATTCGACAAACTTCAGTCGTCAAAGGTCTTATATGCTGGACATTCGCCAGTTGCATTATTTCGTGGCGGTCGCCGAAGAGGAGCATGTCGGCCGCGCCGCCGAACGGCTGCATATCTCGCAGTCGCCGCTCAGCCGCCAGATCGCCCAGCTCGAGGAAAACCTCGGCCTGACCCTCTTTGAGCGCTCGCAGCAGCGCATTCGTCTGACCACGGACGGGCGCACCTTCCTCGCCGAAACGCAGGCGTTTCTCACGCATGCGAAGCGCCTCGAGTCGCTGGCGCGGCGGCTCGGGCGCGGCGACGAAGGCGGCCTGTGCATCGGCTATCTCGAGAACGCCATGCACTCGGGCGTGCTGCCCAACGCGCTGCGGCGGCTGCGCGAAGAGAAGCCCGATGTGCACATCGCCCTCTACAACTACCGCTCGGCCGAGCAGCTCACGGGCCTGCGCCAGCGCAGCCTCGACATCGCGCTCGTGTGCGACCCGCCGGCGGCCGACGACCCGGATCTCGAGGCCGCGCAGGTGCTCGACGATCCCATGCTGCTGGCAATTCCGGAGGGGCATCCGCTCGCGGGCGCGCAGCGCCTCACGCCCGAGGATCTCGCGGCGCAAAAGTGGATTGGCGTGATGCACGAGGAAGGCGCGCTGCGCCACGACAACTTCATTGCGGCCTGCGCGAAGGCCGGCTTCACGCCCGACATCGCAATGGAGGCCACGGAGCCGCTGGCCGCGCTCGGCCTCGTCGCGGCCGGCCTCGGGCTCACCATGATCCAGCAAAGCCTGCGGCGCCAGGCGCCCGCTGGAGTCGTGCTGCGCGAGCTCGCGTGGTTCAGCTATCGCACCGCCCTGTGGGCCGCGTGGCACAAGGTCAACCTGCGGCCGCTGGTCGGGCATTTCCGCGCGACGCTGCTGGATTCGAGCGCCGCGACGGCCGGCGCGGGCACATAGGCAGGTTATTCGCCGCCTGGCGAAACACTGTCCTTGCTCAGCTCTGCTGACGAATCCGCCAGATCCCCGTAACGCACGTAGCGCGAATCCGTCGAGGTCTTGGCGGCATACATGGCGGTATCCGCCTTCGCCAGCAGCTCCTCGGCGCGGCCGCCATCGGCCGGAAATTCGCTGATGCCGATGCTCACGCCCACGTTCATCAGGTGCATGCCGAGCGACACGGGCGTCTCCATGGTCACCTGGACGCGCGCCGCCGTATTGCGGATCGTCTCCGCCGAGCGCACGCCGCTCAGCAGGATGACGAATTCGTCGCCGCCGTAGCGCGCGACGATATCCGCGCCACGCAGCGCCGCACGCAGGCGCTGCGCGACCACGACAAGCGTGCGGTCGCCGGCCGAGTGCCCCAGTTGATCGTTGATCTGCTTGAAGGCGTTCAGGTCGACGAACATCACGGCCAGCGTCTCGCCGCTCAGCGACGCACGCCGTATCGCCTGGTCGAGCTGCTCCATGAAGCGCATGCGGTTCGGCAGGCCCGTGAGCGTGTCGTGGCCGGCCAGGTGAGCAAGCTCCTCCTGCCGCGTATGCAGCGCGTCGACCTGGGAGCGGATCTCGACGCGCATGCGATCGAAGCAGCGCGCGAGCACGCCAATCTCGTCCGAGCGCGAAACGGGCAGACGCGCGATGGCGCCTTCGTCGAAGATGTGCGTGACCGCATCCGCGAGCGTGCGCAGCGGCCGCGCCAGGGCGCGCGCAAAGAGGACCGCCAGCACGATCGCGACGGTGCTCGAGATCAGCACGAGGCGCACGATCTGCGCACCGAGTGCGTTGGCGGACGCGAGCACGTCCGTGAGCGGCCGCGCGAGACCGAGCGCGATGAAGCGGTTGCCGTCCACAAGACCGAACGGCGAGCGCACGAACGCGAACACTTCGGCCGGCGGCTCGTGCGCGTGCGCGTAGCCGTGAAACGTCAAGCTCGCCCGCCCGCCATCGAACAGCGGCGCCGTGGCCGGAAAGCTCTTTTGCATCAGCACGCGCCGGCCACGCTCGAAGCCGAACGTCTGGGCCGGATCCGGATGGACCAGAAAGTCGCCCCACTCGTTGGCCATGTACACCACGTAGTCGGCGGGCAAGTCGCGCTCGATGCGCTTGAACACCTGGGCCAGGTCGACGTCGATGACGAGCACGCCCACCTTGTCGCCGCTCGCATCCGTGATCGGCGTGGCGACCATCACCACCGGCTGTCCCTCGCCCGCGGCCGGGCCGGCCCGGTCCTTGAGGCCGATCGGCGAGACGTAGACGTGCTCCGCGCTCGCCGCCAGCGTGTCGAACACATAGGGAAACTGGCCCTTCTCCTGCAATTTGTCCTCGGGCACGACCACGACGCCGTGCGCGCCGCGATCGACGCGCACGCGCTCGAGCCCGTAATGGGAGCGCGAAATCACCCGGATCCGCAGATACTCGGCGTGGTGCCGCATGAAGCCGAGGAACACCTGCTTGAGCCTTGCGTCGGCGGGCCGGGGCGCTGCGCCCTGCGCAGCCGCCTCGGCCGAGGGCAAGGTCGCGAGCACGAGCGCGTCGTCCGCGACGTCGCAGAGCGCCGCGGTGAAGCGCTGGCTCAACAACTGCGTCGAAGTGAGCAGGCTGTGCTCCGCCTCCTGCATGAGCATCTGGCGATTGGCCCGATAGGTGGAATAGCCCGTCATGCCCGACGCCACCACGCCGATGCAGACCAGCAGGATCGAGAGCCTCGAAGCCAAACCGAGCTTGATCATTCCGGGAAGCTCCTCAACCGGTCGCCCGATTCGATCCGGTGCCACAGCGCTTCGCGCTCGCCGATGCTCTCGACGAGCTGGAGCCAGACGAGGCGCGGCCCCTTGCCGGAGACGTCAGCGGAACCGTTGGCGGAACCGTCAACGGAAGCGCCGCCGGACACGGGTGTCATCGTGTTCGCGAGCCCCTCGCGCTGCGTCAGCTGCTTGCCGGTCCGCGGCTCCAGCATGGTGTCGATCCACGCGTAGGCAAGCGCCGGATTGGTCGCGTTGCGCGTGATCGCCCAGCAATCGAGCCACGCGAGCGCGCCCTCGTCCGGAATGACGTAACCCACGTCGACGCCCGCCTGGCGCAGCTGCTCGACCTGCTGCGTGCCGTAATTGCCGAACATCAGCGCCACGTGATGCTGGACGAACTGCGCTGTCGCCTCCTCAGGGAGCGTGTAATACGTGAGCAGATTGCGCCGCAAGCGCACGAGCTGGCGCGCGACGGTGCGCATCTGCGCGGGCGTCAGGTGAAACGGATCGCTGTAGCCGAGCGCCAGCGCGGTAAACGAAAAGTTGTGCTGCGCGCTGTTGAAATCGAGCACCTTGCCGCGATAGCGCGGATCCCAAAGCGCACGCATCGAGCGCGGCGGATCCGGAATCTGCTTGCGGTCGTAAATGAGCCCCATCGACGAATAGGTGAACGGAATCGCGTAGGCGCGGCCGGCATCCACGAGTCCGCGCACGTCGGCGAGCCGCTGAAAATACGGCTGCTGCCACTGGCGATTCGGGATGCGCGACAGGTCGAGTGGCGTGAGCATGCCGGCGTGCGCGTAGCGTTCGATCTCCGCGGTATTGGCCGCCAGCACGTCGAATGGCGGCGGCACGGCGCTATGCATGCGCGCCCATAAGGCTTCGTCGGAATCGACGAAGGTGACTTCGACTTTGGCGTGGAAGCGCTTTTCGAACGCGTGGACCCAGTCGTCGTCGGCATAGCCGGGCCACGCGAGCACACGCAGCACCGACTGGCTCGGCGAGTGGGAATCCGCGAGCGTGCGCGTCCAGAGAAAGCAGCACAAAAGGACGACAAAGGCCGCCGGCGTGGCCCATCGGCTCGCGCGGCAGCGAGTGCCTCCCCTATGGACGAAACGCCGAACGACCGTATTGAAGCGTCGCTTCATTTCTCAAACTTGTTCAATGCTGTTTTAGGATTCCGCGCAGCGCGTACCCATTTTTGACAAAACGAAGACACTGCTTCGTTCGCCCCCGTATTCCAGCGACAACCCGATAATGAAATCCCCTCCGCTCATCTTATCGAAGACAGAAAACCAGAATATGCTGCCCAGGTAACTTTCAGCACAAGGGAAAACCCGGTTATCTGAAACGTCCGCTCGGCACCCGCCGATCCCGGCCGCGCGCGAGACCGGGGCCGGGTTGAGCAATTTCCGGCATCCTGCGCGGCCCGCAGGGCACGACCCAAGCGCGACAAGGATTTCCGGGTTTTATCGCAGACAGCGCCGGCTGCTGCGAAGCGTCTTTTGATCTCACCTAAAACGCAACTTATTTTTATTCACAGACGATTCTTATTTCCGGTGCAGGGCGCCATGACTTGCGTTTTGCATAACGATATCTAACGTCGCGCCGCCATCGCTAATTCTCTTTCAGTTTTTAAAAATTGCCGCCGGAAATTAAATTCGTGTTTCAGGAGAAAACCACTGTTTCAAAAGCGGAAATCTTTACATGAAAGCATTGACATTATGAAGGCGGCGCGTCCCGGTTTTACCGACCGGCTTATTGCGCGGCCCCGCTCGCCGGCGCTGTGATTGGCGCGCGTTGCGCCGCATCGCTGTGGCCCGGCGTGCCGCTCATGCCCGCGCTATTGCCCATCATCTGATTGCTGACGGGATTCGTGGTCTGCGGGCGCTCGCCTTCATTCGCGCGCCGGCACGCCGTGAAGCCGAGCACCAGTGCGCATGCGCAAACCAGCCAGGCGGTCCGCCGCTTCGCTCCATTTTGCGTGATGTCTTTCATTTACGTACCCTCCCTCGTTCGCGCCGACCATAGGTCGAACGCTCACCCTCGAGGCGCGCATCGGGCGTGCCGCGAGGTGCGTTTTGTCTGAACAGAGCCGCGCGCGAGGAATGCGCGTGCGCGACCGGCCGGTTGATGCCGGTGGCGCGAGGGAAACGGACTATCGTTGCGGACGCAACTTCATGCGCCGTCGTCGGCAGCAACCGAAGACTCGCGAATCACCAGTGACGGATCGGCTGGCGTGGCCGAGCGTGCCTCGCCCTTGCCGGCCAGATGGTCGAACAGCAGCGCAACGGCTTGCGACGCCATTTCGTCAAGGTGAAGATCGACTGCCGTGAGCGGCGGACGGCAACTGCGTGCGCGAATCCCGTCGTAGCGCGTCGCGATCCTGATGTCGGCGGGCACGCGCCGGCCCGCATCGGCAATACCTTGCACGGCGCCCACGGCGAATGCGTCGACCAGCGCGCACAGGCCGTCGAGCTGCGGGTGCTCCCGCAATAGCGCCGCGCAGGCCTCGCGGCCCGCTTCCTCGCCGCCCGCTTCGTCGGCCACCGCGATCACGGGCGTCATGCCCTGCTCCGCGCAGAACCGCTCGTAGGCGGCGCGCGATTCGACATACGAGTTGCGCTGCTGCGCGCCGATCAGAAGCGCAATCCGCCGGCTGCCCGCGTCGTGCAGATGGTGCAGCAACAGAGCCGTGGTGGCGAACGAGTGGATGTCGACGTAAGGCACCGCGTCGTTGCCGGGCAGGCGTCCGAGGCACACGACGGGCAGGCCGCGCTCCTGCAGATGCGCCACGTTCGCATCGTCGGCGGTGGGCTCGATCACGATGGCGCCGTCGATGTCGAGCTGCTCGAGCGGCAGCCGTCCCGCCATCACGGGCGGCACGAGCACCAGCGCGAGCCCGCGTGTGAGCGCGGCGACCGCCGCGACCGCCGCGACTTCCATCAGAAACCCGAGCCGCGACGCGCCGCCCGCGATCTCGAACGGCATCGACGAAAGCAGCGCGATGGTGCGCGCTTCGCCCGTGCGCAGCCGCTGCGCACGCACGCTCGGACGATAGCCCAGCTCGCGCGCCACGTCCTTCACGCGCTGGCGCGTTTGCGGGTCGACGTAGCCCTTGTCGTTCAGCGCGTGCGAGACGGTGGTCGTGGAGACGCCCGCTGCACGGGCGACGTCGGCAATGGTCGGCCGCGGCTTCGGCGGCGCTGGACTTTGCATGCTGTTTCTCTCGCTTGAGTCCCTGGTTCGCGTGCTATCGCGACCATTCGGTCGATAAATAATCCGGCTTGACAAGGCCTTAGTGGCGCACCATTCTACGATAGCAAATCGATTTTGGGTGCCCGCCCATTTTTTTGCATCGCATCACAAATCGATTTGGGATGCGACTCGAGACGCACACCGGTTTTCCAGAACAACGACACACCCTCGCGGACGTGAGGCGGTCCGCGACCCATGGAGACACGAAGTCATGACGAAAGCCCAGCAGGTTCACGCTGTCGACGAGCGGCTGCCGCTCCTCAAACTCATGTTGTTCGGCCTGCAGCACGTGCTGGTCGTGGCGGCTTCCCCCATCACGGCGGTTTTTCTGGTCGCGAAGGCGCTCGGCCTCGCGTCTGCGCTGACCGTCGACCTGATCAGCGCGACGTTTCTCGTCTGCGGAATCGGCACGCTGCTGCAGTCGTTCGGCCCGCTGCGCTTCGGCGCGCGGCTGCCGTTCATCATGGTGCCGGGCGGCGCGCCCGTGGTCCTGTTCGTGCTGATCGCGCAGCAAACCGACCTGCGCACGGCCACCGGCGCGACCATCCTCACGGGCCTCTTCTACTTTCTGCTGCTGCCCGTGTTCAGGCGCTGCCTGCGCTTTTTCCCGCGCATCGTGATCGGCACCATGCTGATACTCGTGGCCGTCAACCTGATCCGCATCTACGGCGTCGTGATCGTCGGCCGCCCCGGCACCGCCGAATTCGGCAGCCCGGCCGGGATTGGCCTCGCGCTCGCCACCGTCGGCTTCACCGTGCTGTTCGCGAAGCTCTTCAAGGGCATGCTGGGACAACTCGCCGTGCTGCTCGGCCTGCTTGCGGGCGCCGCGCTGGCCTCGGCGCTGGGCTTGATGAGCTTCGCCAACGTCTGGACGGGCGCCGTCGTCACGATGCCCACGCCGCTGCCCTTCGGCATGCCGCATTTCGACGTGTTCGCCGCGCTGCCGCTGCTGATCTTCAGCGTGATTTCGATGGCGGAAGCCACGGGCCAGACCGTGGCGATCGCCGAAATCGTGGGCAAGGACATCGATCCGCGCGTAACCGTGCCGCAGACCATCCGCGCCGATGCGCTCATGTCGGTCCTCGGCGGAGTCTTCGGCACGTCGCTCATCATCACGAGCAGCGAGAACATCGGCATCGTGGAGGCAACCGGCATCCGCTCGCGTTTCGTCACCGCGACGGCCGGCGCGCTGCTGATCGCCATCGCGCTGCTCGCGCCGCTCTCGCGCCTCGCCAACGCCATTCCCGCGGCGGTCGTGGGCGGCACGGCATTGATCGTCTTCTCGATCATCGGCGTCATGGGCATCAACCTGCTGCGCCAGGTGGACCTGCGCTCGCGCGCCAACATGTACACGCTCGCCGCCGCGCTCACGATGGGGATCCTGCCGATCGTCGTGCCCGGCGTCTACAGCCGCTTTCCCGCGACGCTGCAAATCGTGCTCGGCAACGGGCTCGCGATGGGCGCGCTGACCGCCGTGATCGTCAATCTCTTCTTCGAGCATTTGAGCCTGCACTGGCGCGCCCGCGAAACACGTGCGGCCAATACAGCCAATGCGTCCAGCGCGGCCAGCGCGCTCGAAGCCGCCGTCAACGAACACCCCTCCTGCCACTGAACCCCGCAATGTCCAACCTCATCATGCCCATTCGCTCCACTGCCGCTTCGCTCGGCGCTCCCGCGCGCACCGAACTGTGCGCCGACGAACTGCTGCTGTTGCCCGACTATCTGCTGCTCGCCGATGGCCCGGTGCGCGAGCATGCCGTCGTGGTCGCCAATGGACGGTTCCTCGACATCGGCCCCGCCGACGCGCTGGTTGCGCGCTACCCGCTGCTGACGCCGCTCGCGCTGCCGGGCAAGCTGCTGATGCCCGGTTTCGTCGATGCGCACCATCACCTCTCGCAGTCGTTCGGCAAGGCGCTCGCATTCGGCGAGCCCTCGGAGATCTACCGCCGCATCTGGGTCCCGCTCGAGAACTGCCTCGACGACAATCTGTTGTACTTATCGACCAGACTCGCCGCGCTCGAGGCGCTGCGCGGCGGCTTCACGACCGTCTGCGACGCGGGCACGCGCTCGGACAGCGACATCTCGACGATCGCCGCGGCCACGCAGGAAGTGGGCGTGCGTTGTGTGCTCGGCATGATCTGCAACGACCTGGGCGGCCATGTCGATGCACGCGAGCGCGGCGCCATGGTCGTGCGCGCCCAGGCCCATCTCGCGCATTGGAGCGGGCATGCGCTCGTGCATCCGTCGCTGGCTATTTCGGTGCCCGAAGCAGGCTCCGACGGCATGCTGCAAACCGCGTCCGCACTGTGCGCCGAGGCCGGCGCGGTGTTCCAGACGCATGCCAACGAGCACCTCGCCTCAGTCGAGCGCTCGATCGTGGGGCGCAAGATGCGGCCCATCGAGCATCTTCATCATGCGGGCGCGCTGGGGCCGCAAACGCTGATCGCGCACGCGACGCTCGTCACGCCTTCCGAGCTGAACCTGCTGCGCGACACGGGCGCGGCCGTGAGCTACAACCCCGTCGCGAGTTCGTGGAAAGGCAACGCGGTGGCGCCGGCCCTGCAGATGGCCGCGCTCGGCATCCGCTTTGGCCTGGGCACCGACGGCACGCGCAGCGACGCGTTCAGGCTGCTCGACGCCGCCGAGACCGCGCAGCGCCTCGCGTTCGGCCTCGCGAGCGGCGACTCGTCGTGCGGCGCGGGCAAGCTGTGGCTCGATCATGCGCTGCGCGGCGGCGCCGACGCACTGCACCTTGGCGCCTTGACCGGCGAGATCGCGCCGGGCAAGGCCGCCGACTTCCTGCTCGTGGATCTCGACGTGCCGGAAATGCGGCCGTCATGGGATCTCGAATGGGAGCTCGTGCGCCTCGCCAATCGCAGCCAGATCGACGCGGTGTTCGTCGCGGGACGCATGCGCCTGTGGCACGGCTGGCCGCTCGACTGGGACGCGCGCGCGCTGCTGCGCGAAATCGACGAAGCCGCCGCCGCTGTCGTTGCGCGCGCACCCATCCAGCGGGTTCATGCGGCGCCAGCGCCAGCGGCTGCCGCGCCGCACGCTGAAGCGCGGGCGCGGTCGGTGTCGCCAGCCATCGCGCCGCTGGCCTCCAGCAGCTAACCGAGGCGGGCGCGATCGTCATTCGATCCGCTCCCCGTATCGCCATTCATCCATCAGGAGAACCCATCTGTGAGCTTGACCGTATTCCTCCTTCTCGCCACAACCGTGACCATTGCCGCGTTCATTCAAGGCGCGGTCGGGGTAGGCTTCGCGCTCATCTGCGCGCCCGTGATCGGCTTGATCGACCCGCATCTCCTGCCCGTGTCGCTGCTGATCCTGATGCTCCCGCTCAATGCCTATCTCGCGTGGCGCGAGCGTCCGGCACTCGATTCGAACGGCACGTTGTGGATCACGGTCGGACGCACCGCGGGGTCGGTCATCGGCGTGTGGATCATCTCGCGGATCTCGGCGCACGATCTGAATCTGTTCATCGGCGCATCGACGATAGCCGCGGCCGTCGCGACGCTGTGCGCGCCCACATTTGCGCCAGGCCGCAACGCGCTGATCACGGCCGGCGCCGTGACGGGCATTACCGAAACCGCGACGGGCATCGGCGGCCCGGCGCTCGCGATGGTCTTCCAGCACTACCGCGCGCCCGCGCTGCGCTCGACCATCGCGCTGTGCTTCATGATCGGCGAGGCCGTCTCGCTCGTGATGCTCAGCTTCACCGGCCAGATCACCGCCAGCCGGTTCGTTTGCGCACTGCTGCTGGTGCCGCCCGTCATTCTCGGCGCGTGGATCAGCCAGCATGTGCATCGGCGCCTGAACAGCAAGGCCTTGCGCATCAGCGTGATGGGCTTCGCGATCGTCTCGGGCGCGGCAATCCTGTATCAAACCTTGAAGTAAGCGCACTCACAGCCGGCTCGCGCAGAGCCGGCGCATCCAATAGAGCCTCGCGAGGAGACCCCCAATGAAGAAGTGTCTGTTTGCGCCCGCATGCGCGGCGCTCAGTCTTGCCAGCATTACCGGTGCATATGCACAGAGCAGCATCACGCTATATGGCAGCATGGATGCGGGCGTCGGCTACGTCAGCAACCTGCATGGCTCGCACGCGTTCATTGCCGAACAGGGCACGTTCCAGGCCGACCGCTGGGGCCTCACGGGCACCGAGGATCTGGGCTCGGGACTCAAGACGGTGTTCAAGCTGGAGTCGGGCTTCTCGACAATCAGCGGCGCGATGTCGAGCGCGGGCACGCTGTTTAACCGGCAGGCCTATGTGGGCCTCGCGAAGAACGACATCGGCACCGTCACCTTCGGCCGCCAGACCGATTTCCACTTCGAAATGCTCGGCCCGCTTTCGACGGCCCAGTCGCTCGGCGACTTCTCCGCATTTCATCCGGGCAACGTCGACGGTCTGGCCAATACCGTTCCCGTCGAGCTTTCCAATACCGCCAAGTTTGTCAGCCGGCCGTTCTGGGGCCTCACCGTGGGTGCGCTCTATGGCTTCACGAATTCGAGCAGCAGCACGACGGGACGCACGATCAGCTTCGGCGCGAACTATCACTACGGCCCGCTGAAGCTCGCCGCTGCGTGGTCGGAGTACCACGACCGCGCGCTCAATCTTGCCGGCGGACTGGGCCTCGATGCGTTCGAAGGCGTCAACCTGTCCGGCGGCGCGCCGTTCGTGGCCGACAGCGTGCGCAATGCGGGCATCGGCGGCAGCTATCAGTGGGGGCGAGTCCAGTTGCATGCGCTCGTCACGCAGGTGCGCATCGAACGGCATGGCGAAGCGCAGAACTATCGCACCATCGACGGCGGCGTCAATGTCCAGGTCACGCCCGCGTACATGGTGGGCGCGGGCGCGTGGACCACCACGCTCTCAGGCAAGCGCTGGACCCAGGCAACGCTTGCCAATGTGTACTCGCTCTCGAAGCGCACCCAGCTCTATATGGACGTGATGGTCGAGCGGGCCTCCTCGGGCGCCGTTGCCGATACGATGGGCATCGGCGCATCGTCCTCCGGCTCGCAGACCGCCGTGCTGGCCGGCATTCACCATTTCTTCTAAGTCGCCGGGGGCGGCGTGCCCCCTTTTCTCCGCACTGTTCCGGCCCGCAAAGCCGGAGCAGGACACACAGGCATTTGCGCCGCCAATAAAAATGCATTAGCACAATCGAATGGACGGCGGGCTGCCTGCTGGCGAACACTACGATGCGTAGCTCATTCGCACGAACCGGAGACATCACGATGCCATCCCTCGAAGATGCACGCCCGCCCATCACGGCGCACGATTACCCGCCCGA
>DATEJU010000166.1:0-10748 GCA_035277805.1 Paraburkholderia sp.
CGACGCGCTATCCGGACGATCACGCGGCGTTCCTGAAACGCTGCCACGACGCCGGCCAGACCCGGCCGACGCCGCTGCTGTTGCGCTATGAGGCCGGCGATTATAACTGTCTGCATCAGGACCTCTATGGCGAGCATGTGTTTCCGCTTCAGGTGGCGATCCTGCTTTCGGCGCCGGGTGAGGACTTCACGGGCGGCGAATTCGTCATGACCGAAACGGGCCGCCGCAACCAGCATGCCGATGTCGTCGCGTTGGGGCAGGGCGATGCCGTGGTGTTCACCGTCAATCAGCGTCCGGATGTTGGGGAGGCGATGCAACGGCGCGCGAGTACGCCCAAAGTAGCGATGCGCCACGGCGTGAGCGTCGTGCGCAGCGGCACGCGGCACACGCTCGGGCTGATCTTTCACGATGCGCGCGAGCCGGCGTCATCGGCATCGGTATCGGCATGGGAGGCGGCATGAATGCGCACGCCATGATCGAGCGTTTCGATGCGGGTGTTATCGGCGCGCAACTGGATGCCGAAGGTTACGCCGTGCTGCCCAACTGCTTCGATCCGCACGAAGCACGCGCGTTGGCGACGCTGTTCGACGCGCCGCGCGACGCCGGACACATGGCGGCTTGGCGTGCGCAGACGCAACCCGGCAGCGGCGAGCGCCTCGATTTCGAAGACGGCCTGCCACCGCTTTTGCACGCGTGGCGCGAGGCGTTGTATCGCTGGCTCGTGCCGATAGCGAACCGCTGGCAAGCCCTCTCCGGCGTCGAACAGCGCTTTCCCGCCGAGCTGGACGCCTTTCTCGATGCGAACCGTCGCGCCGGACAGCATCGGCCACAATCGCATTTGAGCCGGCTGCGCGAGGGCGATCGTCTCGCGCTGCATCGTCACGACGAGGGCGAGCAGGTGTTTCCGTTTCAGGTGGTTGCGCTGCTCAACGCGCCGCAGCGCGACTTTACGGGCGGCGAATTCGTGATGACCGAGCAGCGTCCGCGCATGCAGTCGCGGGCGATGGTCGTGCCGCTCGCGTCCGGCGACGCCGCCATCGTCGCGACCGTGCAGCGCCCGGCCGCAGGTACGCACGGCCATTACCGCGTCAAGCTCAAGCACGCGATCAGTCGTGTGCGTGGCGGCGAGCGCATCGGCCTGGCATTGCTTTTCCACGACGCGCCCTGAAAAAGCGACCGTTCACGGCGGCCGCCATGAACCGCGCGCCCACTGCAAGCCCGCATTCCCGCTGTCTTTTGCTGAAAGCCCCTGAATCACGGATACTGTGGCCCAACCGGTTGAACGCGATCCACGCTCAGCAAAGGAGGGGACAGGGTATGGAAGGCAAGCACAAGCACGGGATGTCGGGTGAACGGCTAGCGCGCATCGAGCGCTTCTTCGACGAAAACTACATCGCCACCGGCAAGCTGGCCGGCACCGTCACCCAGGTCTGGCGGCGTGGCGGCCTCGCGCTGAATTCGGTGCTCGGCTTCGCCGATCGCGAGCGCCAGGTGCCGCTCGCCGAGGACTCGATCTTCCGTATCTATTCGATGACCAAGCCCATTACGTCGGTGGCGGTCATGATGCTGGTCGAGCAATGCAAGATCGCGCTGGACGACCCGGTCAGCAAATACATTCCGGCGTGGGAGAAGCTTGGCGTGCACGTGGGCGGCTTCATGGAAGGCTTCCAGACCCGTCCGCTCGCGCGCCCCATGCTCGTGGTCGATCTGCTGCGCCATACTTCCGGCCTGACTTACGGCTTTCAGCAGAACACCAATGTCGATGCGGCCTATCGACGGCTGAAGGTGGGTGAGCTCGCAACCAATGGCACGCTCGACGAGATGATCGAGAAGCTGGCCACGCTGCCGCTCGAATTCTCGCCGGGCGAGGCGTGGAACTATTCCGTCGCCACCGACGTGCTCGGCTATATCGTCGGCAAGGTCAGCGGCATGCCGTTCGAGGCCTTCCTGAAAGAGCGGATCTTCGATCCATTGGGCATGGTCGACACGGCGTTCTACGTGCCCGAAGAAAAAGTCTCGCGCTTTTGCGCGTGCTACGCCGTCGGTGCGCTCGGCTCGAAGGTCGTATCCGAACAAACGCCGGAGCTGCAGGACGATCCGCGTACCAGCCCGTACCTCAAGCCGCCCACGTTCATCTCCGGTGGCGGCGGCCTCGTTTCCACCGCCGCCGACTACATGCGCTTCGCGCGCATGCTGCTCCAGGGCGGCGAGCTCGACGGCGCGCGGCTGCTGGGGCCCAAGACCCTCGCGCTGATGACGGCTAACCATTTGCCGGGCGGTCTCGACATACCGCGCCTGTCGCGCTCGATGTTCAGCGAGGCGGCTTATGAGGGCGTCGGCTTCGGGCTGGGCTTCGCCACCACCATTGCGCCCGCGGCCACGCTGATTCCCGGCAGCGCGGGCGACTTTTTCTGGGGCGGCGCGGCCAGCACCTTCTTCTGGGTCGATCCGCGCGAGGACCTGATCGTGGTGTTTCTCACCCAGCTCCTGCCGTCGGGTGCGTACCCCGCGCGCCGCCAACTGCGTACGCTGGTGTACAGCGCGATCACCGAAACCGGCGCCTGAGGCCCGCGGCGGCGCGGCGTGAGTCCAGCGGGTACGTTGCCGTCGACGGCGTGCTGCAGCGTACCAGGCGCGCTGGAACTAGCGGGTCATAAAGCCACAACTTCAAAACGGCGCCACGCTTCACTCGCCCGCGCCTGCTTTGCAACGCGCGATCTGCTTCCTGGCTTCCTCCACGACGCGCTCGGGCGTGAAGCCGAACTTCGTGCGCAACGCATCGAGCGGCGCGGAAGCGCCAAACGTGCGCATCACGATCAGCGAACCCCGGCGGCCCGCGTAGCGGTCCCAGCCCAGCGCGGCCGCTTCCTCGACGGCCACGCGCGCGTGGATGTCCGGCGGCAGCACCGCATCCCTGTACGCCTGATCCTGCCGCTCGAAAAGCTCCCAGGAAGGCATCGACACCACGCGCGCAGGGACGTTCTCGGCCTTCAGCGTTTCGTAAGCCGAGATGCACAGCGCCACCTCGCTGCCCGTCGCGAGCAGCAGCACCTCGGGCCGCTTGCCTTGCGGCGCATCGGCCAGCACGTAGGCGCCGCGGCGCACGCCTTCCGCGCTCGCGTAGCGGCTGCGGTCGAGCGTCGGCAGCGGCTGGCGGGTCAGCACGATGCAGGCCGGCTCGCGCGGTCCATCTAGCACGACGCGCCACGCCTGCGCGACTTCGTTGGCGTCGGCGGGGCGCAGGGTCGTAAGGCCCGGAACCGCGCGCAACGAGGCGAGCTGCTCGACCGGCTGGTGCGTGGGCCCGTCCTCGCCAAGACAGATCGAGTCGTGCGTGAAGACGTAGACGACCGGCAGCTCCATGATCGCGGCGAGCCGGATCGGCGGCTTCATGTAGTCGCTGAAGATCAGGAAGGTGGAGGCGAACGGCCTCAGGCCCGATACCGCGAGACCGTTCGAGACGGCGCCCATCCCATGCTCGCGCACGCCGAAGTGAAGATTGCGCCCGCCGGGGGTGTCGTGCTCGAAGCTGCCCGCGCCTTCGAACTTGAGGTTCGTTTTCGTCGATGGCGAAAGGTCCGCGGCCCCGCCGATCATCCACGGCACGCGCTGCGCGATCGCGTTGAGCACCTTGCCCGACGATTCGCGCGTGGCCATGCCTTTCGGGTCCGCGTCGAAGCTCGGGATGTCCGCGTCCCAGCCGTCGGGCAGGCGGCCTTCGAGCATCTGGCGCAGCTCCGTGGCGAGCGCCGGCTCGCTGGCCGCGTAGGCATTCAGGCGCTCCCGCCACGCCGCGTGGGCCTGCTTGCCGCGCGCGCCCATCCCGCTCGCGAAGTGCTCGCGCACGCCCTCGGGCACGAGAAATTGCGCGTCTTCGGGCCAGCCGTAAGCGCGCTTGGCGAGGCGCACTTCGTCCGCGCCGAGCGCTTCGCCGTGAGCGGCCGAGGTGTCCTGCTTGTGCGGCGCGCCCCAGCCGATGATGCTCTTCACGACGATCAGTGTCGGCCGGTCGGTCACGGCCTTGGCCGCGTCGAGGGCGGCTTCGAATGCGGCGGTGTCGTTGGCGTCGTCCACGTGCAGCGTATGCCAGTGGTAGCCGCGAAAGCGGGCTTCCACGTCGTCGCTATAGGCGAGATCGGTGTGGCCTTCGATCGTGACCCGATTGCTGTCGTAGATCCAGATGAGGTTCGAGAGCCGCAGGTGGCCCGCAAGGGAGGCCGCCTCGTGCGAGACGCCTTCCATCAGGTCGCCGTCGCCGCACAGCGCGTAGACGCGATAGTCGAACAGGGGCGCATGCGGCTGGTTGAAATGCGCTTCCAGCCAGCGCTCGGCCATGGCCATGCCCACGCTGTTGCCGAGGCCCTGGCCGAGCGGCCCCGTGGTGGTTTCCACGCCCGTCGTCAGGCGGAATTCCGGGTGGCCGGGCGTCACGCTGTCGATCTGCCGGAAGCGCTCGATGTCGGCGAGCGAGACGGCGGGCTTGCCGGTCGGCCGCCCCTGCGCGTCGAGTGCTTTGACTCCCGCGAGATGCAGCAGCGAGTAGAGCAGCATCGACGCATGCCCGACCGAAAGCACGAAGCGGTCGCGGTTGGGCCACAGCGGCGCATCGGGGTCGTACCGCAGGTGATGCTGCCAGAGCTGGAAGGCGACGGGCGCGAGCGCCATTGGCGTGCCGGGATGGCCGGAATTGGCCTTTTGCACGGCATCCATCGAGAGGGTGCGGATCGTGTCGATGGCGAGACGGTCGAGATCGCGGCCGCTAGCCGTATCGGTAGGGGTTGATTGGGGCATGAACGCCTCCCTGAAAATTGCGCACGGTGTGAATGTGAGCTCGCAGCTGACTTGCCGACGGGCGTTGAGCAAGCGCGGTGCCGCCTCACGCAAGCTTAGGCGCAATTCGAGCCGTGCGGCGGGGTGACGATTGTCCAGGACCCGGACGAGGCGTTCGCCTGTGAAATGCCCATGCGCGCGGCGCCCTATGCCGACTACGTCCTGCCGGTCGAGCCGTTGCCCGCAAGGCTGGTGGCGCTCACGCGCGGCGGAGTGTGTCCGGGTTGATGCTCCCGCGCGTCCGAGGCTTGCCGCACAGGCGGGGCGGCTTGCGCCACGAACCGGTAACACTTTCGCATCGGCCACGCCAGGAGGGATAATAGCGTTCTGCGGTGCCTGCGCCCGAGCAGGGCCCGTGCCTGATCTCTGGCGGCGGCAAGCGCGAGTATCTTTCAAGGGACGAGCCAGTCATGGCGAAAAAACGTGGGCCCAATCTACCTGGGCAGGCGAGGCATCCGGTCGTCGGGATCGGTGCGTCAGCCGGCGGGTTGAGTGCGCTTCTGGAGTTTTTCGAAGCCTTGCCCGCACATTCCTCGATGGCGTTCGTGGTCGTGGTTCATCTGGCGCGCGACCATGCCAGCGATTTGCCGGAGCTGTTGCAGAAGGTGACCGCCATGCCTGTGCTGGCGCTCACGAGGCCCACCCCCGTCGAGCCCGATCATGTCTACGTGATTGCACCGTCGTTCGACCTGACGATGGTCGACGATTATTTGCGGGTCGAGCAGAGCAAACCCGAAGAGGGGCGCCGGGCCGCCATCGACGTGTTCTTCCGCACGCTCGCGGAGGCCCATCGCGAAAGAGCGATCGGCATCGTGCTTTCCGGCGCGGGTTCGGACGGCTCCGCGGGTCTCGCGCGCGTCAAGGAAATGGGCGGCATCACGTTCGCGCAGGATCCCGCCGAAGCGCAATACGACAGCATGCCGCGCAGCGCGATTTCCACGGGCATGGTCGATTTCGTGCTCACCGCCGCGGAGATGCCGCAACGGCTGCTCGATCTGTGGCTGACCGCGAAAGAGATTCATCTTCCGGATCCGGAGAAAAGCGAGCGCGAGGAGACTCTCGCCAACGAGGCCACCGAGCGTGCGCTGCGCGAGATCATGGTGATCCTGCGCACGCGCACGGCACACGATTTCCGCCATTACAAGCGCGCGACCATCATGCGCCGGATCGAGCGCCGCCTGCAGGTCAACGGCATCACCGATCTCCAGTCGTACCGCGACTATCTCCACCTGCATCCGGACGAAACCCAGGCGCTGCTGCAAGACATGCTGATCAGCGTGACGAACTTCTTCCGCGACAAGGAAGCGTTCGACGTGCTGGAGCGCGACGTGCTGCCGTCGATATTCGAAGGGCGCAGCGAAGAGGACCGCGTCCGCGTGTGGTCGGTGGGCTGCGCGACCGGCGAGGAGGCCTATTCGCTGGCGATGCTGCTGCAGGAGCGCTCGCTCAAGACGCCCGAGGGCGCCTCCTTCCAGATTTTCGCCACCGACATCGACGAGCGGGCAATCACCTTCGCGCGCACCGGCCTCTATCCCGATGCAATCCTGAGCGATGTCTCGCCCGACCGCGTGCGCCAGTTCTTTTCGAAAGACGCCGCGCACTATCGCATCAAGAAGGAATTGCGCGAGCACATGCTGTTCGCGCATCACAACGTCTTGAGCGACCCGCCGTTCTCGCGCCTCGACCTGATCTGCTGCCGCAACCTGCTGATCTATCTCGACCGCGAAGCGCAGGTCGAGATTCTCAAGATGTTTCATTTCGCCCTGCGCCCGGGCGGCATTCTCTTTCTCGGCAGCTCCGAATCCGCCGATAGCGTGAGCTCGATGTTCAGCGTGGTGGACAAGCGCAACCGCATCTACCGCGCGAACATGGCGGTGCGCGGCGACACGCCGGCGCCGGTCTCGCTTTCCGGGCCGCTCAATGCGCGGCCGGTCGTGACGACGGTGCAGCCGCCGGGCCGCGGGCGTTTCTCGTTCGGCGACCTGCATCAGCGCCTCGTCGAGCAGCACGCGCCGCCCAGCGTGCTGGTGAGCCGCGACTCGGAGATCGTGCATCTGTCCGATCGCGCCGGGCGCTTTTTGCAGTATTCGGGCGGCGAGCCGTCGCACAACATCGTGGCCGCGGTGCGCCCCGCGCTGCGCATGGAGCTGCGCACCGCGATCTACCAGGCCTTGCACACGAACCGCAGCGTGGAGGCGCGGCGCGTGCGCATCGAGCGCGATGGGCGCCCGTACATCGTGAACATGACGACGCGTCCCGTGCACGATCCCGAGGCCAACGCCGATTTCGTGCTCGTGCTGTTCGACGAAGTGGAAGACAGCATGAGCGGCTCGGAGTCCATCCCGGGCGACGTGCAGAAGGACCCGGTCATCAGCCAGCTCGAGCGCGAGTTGCAGCGCACCAAGGAGCAGCTGCAATCGACCATCGAGCAGTCCGAAACCTCGACCGAGGAACTGAAGGCGTCGAACGAGGAGCTTCAGGCGATCAACGAGGAACTGCGCTCGGCCACCGAGGAACTCGAAACCAGCAAGGAAGAGCTGCAATCGATCAACGAGGAGCTGACCACGGTTAACGCGGAGCTCAAGTCGAAGGTCGAGGAAACCGGCAAGATCAACGACGACTTGCGGAACCTCATTGCAGCGAACGATATCGGCACGATCTTCGTCGACCGCAACATCCGCATCAAGCGCTATACGCCGCGCGCGACCGACGTGTTCAGCATCATTTCGTCCGACATTGGACGCTCGCTGCTCGACATCACGCACCGGCTCGAATACGACACGCTCGCCGACGACGCGGCCGAGGCGTTCGACTCGCTGCGCCTCATCGAGCGGGAGTTGAAGAGCAACGACGGGCGCTGGTATCTCGCGCGCTTCGTGCCGTACCGTACGACCGAGGACCGCATCGACGGCGCGGTGCTGTCGTTCATCGACATCACGGGCCGCCGCCAGGCCGAGGACCGGCTGCGCGAAGGCGAGCGGCGCATGCGCATCGTGGCCGAAGGCACGCGCGACTACGCGATCATCACGTTCGACGACGACGGCACGATCACGAGCTGGAACGCGGGCGCCGAGCGCATTTTCGGCTACACGGAGGCCGAGATGATCGGCCAGTCCGCCGATCTGCTCTCGACCGAAGAGGATCGCGTCAACAACGTCGCGCAGCGCGAATTCGCCGAGGCGCGGCTGAACGGCCGCACCGAGGAGGAGCGCTGGCACATCCGCAAGGACGGCAGCCGCTTCTTTGCGAGCGGCGTGCTTTCGCGTCTGGACGAGCCCGGCCTGAGCGGCTTCGCGAAGATCGCTCGCGATCTGAGCGAGTTCCGCGCGACCACTTCGAAGGCGCGCGGCGCGCGCATCGAAGCGGTGCGAGAAGCGGGCGAGCGCGACGCGCAGCGCCGCCGCGACGAGTTTCTCGCCGTGGTGTCGCACGAGCTCAAGCATCCGCTCAATCTGATTTCGGCCAGCGCGGAGCTGATCGCGCGCGCGCCCGAGACGCGCAACAACCTGAACCTCTCGCGCGCCACCGACACGATCCGGCGCACGGTGATCGGCCAGGCGCAGATCATCGACGACCTGCTCGACATCTCGCGCGTGCGCACCGGCAAGCTCTCGGTGGTGCGCACGGTCGTCGACATGCGCGAGATCGTGCAGCGCGTGTGCGGCGCCGTGCGCGAGGAAGCGCGGGAGCGCGGCATTGCGCTGAACGTCATGACGAGCGAGGCGCCCGTGATCGTTCACGCCGACCTCACGCGCGTGGAGCAGATCGTCTGGAACCTCATCAGCAACGCGCTGAAGTTCACGGCGCGCGGCTCGGTGAACGTCTCGCTGCAGGTCAACGAGCATGCGCAAGCGGTGCTGCAGGTGGCCGATACGGGCAGCGGGATCGATCCCGCGCTGTTGCCGCACATCTTCGAGATGTATCAGCAAAGCCGCGACTCGAGCACGCGCCGCGCGGGCCTCGGCATCGGCCTCGCGCTGGTGAGGGATCTCGTGACGCTGCATGGCGGCGCGGTGCGCGCCCAGTCGGAGGGCGTCGGGCGCGGCACGATTTTCACGGTGACCCTGCCCACGCACCGGGCCGTGGCGCAGCTGCGCAACGACAATGGCGCGGCCGCGGAGTCGCTGCACGGGCTGCGCATCCTGATGGTCGACGACGACCCGAGCACCGTCGAGACCTTCAAGCTGCTGCTCGAAGGCGAGGGCGCGACCGTGCAGACCGCCACGAGCGGCGAGCAGGCACTGGAAATGCTCGATGGCCATGCACCGGATATCGTGCTGTCCGATCTGGGGATGCCCGGCATGGATGGCATGGAGTTCGTCGAAAAGCTGCGTCGGGAGCCGGCGATGAAATCCGTGCTTTGCATTGCGCTAAGCGGCTTCGGCCACGAGGCGGAAATCCAGCAAGCGGAAAATGCCGGCTTTAACGCCCACCTGAAAAAACCCGTGCTGCTCGACGACCTGCTGGCCGTCGTGGCCCGCCTGCGACAGGGCTGACGCTTTTGCCGCGAGCAGCGAGCAGCGAGCGCTCGCGCCGTACCGGAGAGTCTATTGCCGCAGACCTACTTCTACATCAACGGCCCGAGCGATCGCCAGTTCCCGGAACAGGAGCTCATTCGCCTCGACCGGGCCGGCTATACCGTCGCGCTCAGCCGCGTGGCGGTCGACAACGTGCGGCCGTTCGTGAGCACGGAGGAGCGCGCGGCGCTCAACGGCCTGCTGCGGCGCGTTGCGCCCGGCGACGAGCTCGTCGTGCTCGACCTCTCGTGCCTTGGCAGCAGCGCCAAAGACGTGCTCGCGACCTTGCAGAAATGCCGCAAGGAGCGCATTGCGGTACGTTGCGTCGAATTCGGCAACGTGGATCTCGCGAGCCGCCCAGAGCCGCAGTCGGTCAAGATGCTCAAAGCCATCGTGCGCCTCGAAATGAAAACGCGCAGCGAGCGCAGCAGCACGAGCCTGAAGCGGGCGCAGGAGAGCGGACGGCCCACGGGCCGCCCTGGGTCGCTTTCGCCGAAGGATCGGGGGGATGTCATCGGCCTGCTCGACAAGGGCGTTTCGGTGAGCGAGATCGCGCGTCGTTTCGACACCTCGCGGCAAACCATCATGCGCATACGCGCGTCGACGGCGGCGGGCGAAGCGGACAAGTCCCGCGGCTGATGGCGGGCGCCGGCGCGCGCAATGCGCGCCCAGGCCGGAACGCGCTCGCGCGGGCTGCCCGAAACGGTTGGGTTATGGACAGCGGCCGCGAGCGCGCGAGGGTCAAAACCTGCCGGCGTGGCCTGACGCAAGCAGGCGCAAGCAAGCGCCAGCAGCGGCGGCAGCCGCTTCCAGTCTGCGCCGTGCTCGCGCGTCTTGTCCGCGCGAATGGCAGGCGCGGCGCTGCCGGCACACGGGAATTACGAACCCGCCCGTGAGCCCTCCCTGGCCCACGCAGCCGAACTGCGCCTCGTCACCTGGAACATCCACGGCGCCGTGGGCACCGACCGCGCTTGCGAGCCCGGGCGCATCGCGCGCGTGCTCCAGGAGATCGACGCCGACGTGGTCGCGCTCCAGGAGGTGCCGTCGCGCGGATCAGAGCGGGGCGCGCGGGCGCATCGCCTTGATCCGATTTCAGGGGCACCATGGGTCTCAATGTCGCTCGGAACCGGAATCTGGGGCGTGCGGCTCACGGCGCCGCCGGGCTCGCACGGGCGCAACAGTGCGCCGGTCGTGAAACAGCGCGACGGCAAGAGCGAACAGGCTAAGCGAGCCGATCAGGCCGAAGAGGCCGAAGAGGCCAACTAGTACAACATCCCTCAAATAGGTTTAATAATTATCGGGCTGCAGGTACGGGTGCAGCAGCGTGACGACCTCCCCGGCCATCTCGTCGAGCGTACCGGTACCTGGCAGGGGTTCCCAACGTCCACTGTGGCTGCGAAA
>DATEJU010000167.1:0-19488 GCA_035277805.1 Paraburkholderia sp.
GGCGCCAAGCACGACGAGGCCGGCGCCGGCAACAAGGCATTTCTTGAGGAGGGACATGCGTAACGTGACTCAGGCGGACCTCATATAATAACTGCTTGCCCTCGCCAAAGTCAGGATTGACTGTTCCCCGAATCCATGAACTCCCCGCTCGCATCAAGTACCCCGTCCTCACTCGCCGCGCCTTCCGTTGAAGACTTCGACGCCGTTCTCAACGGTGGCGCCTGGGCGATCCTGCCGCAATTCGGTGTGATCGACGCCAATGGCGACGACGCCGCAAGCTTCCTGCACAGCCAGCTCACGAACGACATCCAGCATCTGGACGTCACCGGCGCGCGTCTCGCAGGCTACTGTTCGGCCAAGGGGCGCTTGCTCGCCTCGTTCCTCACGTGGAAGACGGGCGACACGATCCGCCTGCTGCTGTCGAAGGACGTGCAGGCGAGCGTGCAAAAGCGTCTGTCGATGTTCGTGCTGCGCGCCAAGGCCAAGCTCACCGACGACAGCGACAAGCTGCTCGTGGTGGGGCTCGCGGGCGACGTGCGCGGTGCGCTCGCACGCGTGTTCGATGCGCTGCCCGACGGCGTGCACGTGAAAGTGGACGATCCCGCGGGCACGCTGATCCGCGTGCCGGATGCGCACGGCCGCCTGCGCTATCTGTGGGTCGGGCCGAAAGACGCCGTGGAGGCGAAGCTCGCCTCGCTCGAAGGCCTGCTCAAGCCCGTTTCGCCGGCAGTATGGGACTGGCTCGACATCCGCGCGGGCGAGCCGCGCATCACCCAGGCCGTGAGCGAGCAGTTCGTCCCGCAGATGGTCAACTACGACGTGCTCGGCGGCGTGAACTTCAAGAAGGGCTGCTATCCGGGCCAGGAGATCGTGGCGCGCAGCCAGTATCGCGGCACGATCAAGCGCCGCACGGCGCTTGCGAGCGTCGCGGCTGGGCTCGATGCCGCACGCCCCGGCGCCGAGCTCTTTCACTCCGACGACCCCGGCCAGCCGTGCGGCATGATCGTGAACGCGGCGGCGGCGCCCGAAGGCGGCGTCGACCTGCTCGCGGAGATCAAGCTCGCGGCGCTCGAATCGGGCAGCGTGCATCTGGGCGCCGCCGACGGCCCTGCGCTGCGCATCCTGCCGCTGCCGTACGCCCTGCCCGCCGAGGTCTGACGCCTTGGCGCCGGCTCGGGTGGTGGCGCAGGTCGCACCGTGCGTTGCGCTTGCCGCTTCGTCGTCCTTCGCGCGCTTCACGGCGCCAAGGGCGTTGTGTGCGTCACGTGCGGCGTCTGCCATTCTGCTTGACGGAGGGCGCCCGCGATGTGCCTGATCGTCTTCGACTGGCGGCCGCATGCAGCCGATGGCGCGCTCTTCACGCTCGCCGCAAACCGCGACGAATTCCTGCGCCGCACCGCCGAACCCATGCAATGGTGGAAGGACGCGCCGCACGTGCTCGCGGGCCGCGATCTCGTGGGCGGCGGGACATGGCTCGGCATGACGCGTGGCGGCCGCTTCGCGGCCCTGACCAACTACCGCGCGCCACATGAGATGCGCCCCGATGCGCCCACGCGCGGCACGCTCGTTTTGCGCTGGCTGACCGGTCCCATTGGCGACGAGAAACTGCCCGATACGCCACTGGGCTATCTCGAGGAAGTCGCGCGCGACGGCGAGATGTACAACGGCTTTAACCTGGTCGTCGGCGACTGGAAGCGGCGCGAGCTCGCCTGGTACTGCAACCGCGGCGAGCGCGTGCCCGCTCTGCTGCCCGAGGGCACGCACGGCATCTCAAACGCCGTGCTCGACACCCCGTGGCCGAAGCTCGTGCGCAAGCGCGCGGGAATCGCCCAACTCGTGGCGGATGGCCCGGATACACCGCTCGAGCGCCTGATCGAGTTGATGCGCGATCCGAGCGTCGCGCTCGATAGCGAGTTGCCTGCCACCGGCATCCCGCTGGAGCGCGAGCGTGCCCTTTCGGCGGCATTCATCGAGACGCCCGAATACGGCACACGCGGCACCACCGCGCTGCGCGTGCGCGTGAATGGCGATCGATTGAGCGTGCAAGCGCGTGAGCGCAGCGACGACGACGGCTCGCACCGCATCGCGCGGCCAGGCGCATTCGAGCGCCACGAGTGCTTCACGATCGACGCGGCGCGCGGGGCTGTTCACGCCGGCGCATAAACAGGCTCTGATAACCGGCCCCAATCCGGCGCCGCTCGCCGACAACGCACCGTCCAGCCGCCTGCTCAATCCCCCGTGCCAAACGCCTTGCGCAACGCCTGCGCAGCCTGCGCCTGCGCGCGCCGGGCGTCTTCCACGAAGCCGCCCATCTTGAAGAACTCGTGGATCATGCCGTCGAAGCGCACGAGCGTGACCTCGTTGCCCGCGGCGCGCAGCTTCTGCGCATAGGCTTCGCCCTCGTCAACGAGCGGATCGAACTCCGCCACCGCGATCCACGCGGGCGCCGCGCCGTGAAAATCAGGCGCGCCGCGCCTGCCGTCGAGTGGCGCGAAGCGCCAGTCGTCGCGATCGGACCCATCGCGCACGTAATGATTGAAGAACCATTGCACGGTGGGCGCCGTAAGGAGGTAGCCGTCCGCGAGACGCTTGTGCGATGCCGTTTGCTGGTGGCCGCCCGTGCCCGGATAGATCAGCAGTTGCAGCACCGGAGGCATGCCCGCGTCGCGCGCGAGCACCGCGCATACCGCCGCGAGCGTGCCGCCCGCGCTGTCGCCACCCACGGCAAGACGCGCGTCGTCGATCGCGTATTCGGCCGCGTGCGCGTGCAGCCACGCATAGGCGTCGAACGCGTCGTTCACGGCAGTCGGAAATTTGTGCTCGGGCGCGAGCCGGTAATCGACCGAGAGCACCGCGCAGCGCGCGTCGCGCGAGAACATGCGGCACAAGGCGTCGTGCGTGTCGACGCTGCCCACCGTGAAGCCTCCGCCGTGGAAATAGACGAGCGCGGGCAGCGGCTCGGCCCACTGGGGCTCGATGGGCAGATAGAGCCGCGCGCGGATCGTCGCGCCGTCGCGCGTGGGCACTTGCAGGTCTTCCACCGAGTGCATCGGCGCGGCCGCGATCTCCAGCACCGACGCACTCTTTTCATACGACGCGCGCGCTTCCTGCGGCGTCATTTCGTGGTAAGGCATGCGGCCCGCACGGGCCACCATGTCGAGGACTAGAGCGATCTTCGCGTTGAGCGGCATGAGTCTTTCGAATGAGGTCCCGCTCGAGCGCCGCGTGGCGCGCTGGTGTGCTATTGCGCAGGCGCCTTTTTCACTTCGGGCTTGAGCGAGAGCGGATCGGTGGGATTGCGCAGCGTCTCGATGTCTTCGTGACGCAGCTTTACCGATGGGAGTATGCCCGGATGCGTGAGGATGTAGAAGCGCCCTTCGCGCACCGCGTCGAACGTGGCCTTCGCGACATCGTCGGCCGTGAGCCTGCCCGAGCGCACCGCGCGCTGCAATTGCAGATCGGCAGCCTGCTGCGAGCGCGTGGGCGGCGCCTCGTTGCGCAGGTCGTCGGGGCGGCTGCGCTCGGCGTTGGCGATGCCCGTGGGCACGAACGCCGGGCACAGCAGCGAGCAGCCCACCCGCGCGCCCACGTTCCTGAGGTCGTGATAGAGCGTCTCGGTGAGCGCCACCACCGCGTGTTTCGAAGCGTTGTAGACAGCCATCGCGGGCGGCGCGAGCAGCCCCGCCACCGAGGCCGTGTTGACGATATGCGCGCGCTCGCCCTGCTTGAGCATGATCGGCGTGAAGCTGCGCACGCCGTTCGCGACGCCCATCACGTTCACGCCGAATACCCACTCCCAGTCGCGCGCGCTGCTTTCCCAAACGAAGCCGCCGCTACCCACGCCGGCGTTGTTAAAGAGCAGATGGACCTTGCCAAAGGCGTCGAGCGCCGCCTGCGCGAGCGCGTCCACCTGTGCCGGGTCGCGCACATCGGTACGCACGCCGATCGCCTGCACGTCCTGCGCGCGCAGTGCCTTGACGGTCTCCTCGAGCGCGCTCGCGTCTACATCGGCAAGCACGAGCTTCATGCCAAGCGAGGCGGCCTGCTGGGCGAACGCGCGGCCAAAGCCGCTCGCCGCGCCGGTGATGACGGCCACGCGGCCCTCGAACTGAAACGGATCCGACATCGCGCTCCCTCAACTATTCGTGAGTACTACACAGGCATTGAAAAAAGCTGGCACTCAACGCCAGCCCGTTGTCTTGTTCGTCAGATGAGCTTGACGAGCTGCTTGCCGAAGTTCTGCCCCTTGAGCATGCCGAGGAACGCAGTGGGCGCGTTTTCGAGGCCTTCTGCGACGGTCTCGCGGTAGACCAATTGCTTCTTCGCGACGAGCGCGCCGAGCTCGGCGAGCGCCTGCGGCCAGACGTCCAGATGCTCGGTCACGATGAAGCCCTGTACGAGCAGGCGCTGCGTGAGCAGCAGTTGCGGGTGCTTGAGCGGGATCGGCTCGCCGTCGTAGCCCGCGATCATGCCGCACACGGCGATGCGCCCGGCGGCGTTCATGCGCGCGAGCGTGACGTTGAGCACATCGCCGCCCACATTCTCGAAGTAGCCGTCCACACCCTGCGGGGTCGCCGCCTTGAGGTCCTGATAGAGATTGCCCGCCTTGTAGTCGACGCACGCGTCGAAGCCGAGCGTCTCCACCACATAGCGGCATTTTTCGGCGCCGCCCGCGATGCCCACTGCGCGGCAGCCCGCGCGCTTCGCAAGCTGACCCACCACGCTGCCCACCGCGCCGCTCGCCGCGCTCACCATCACGGTTTGGCCCGCCTGAGGCGCGATGATGCGGTTCAAGCCGTACCACGCGGTGACGCCCGGCATGCCCACCGGCCCGAGATAGGCGGCAAGCGGCACGTGCGCGGTATCGACCACATGCAGGTCGCTGCCGTCCGAGGTGCCGTACTCCTGCCAGCCCGCCATGCCGACCACCTTGTCGCCGGCCTTGAACTTCGGGTTGAGCGACTCGACCACCTCGCCCGCCGTGCCGCCGATCATCACGGCATCGAGCGGCTGCGGCGCCGCGTACGACTTGCTGTCGTTCATGCGTCCGCGCATGTACGGATCGAGCGAAAGCCAGTGATTGCGCACGCGCACCTGACCCTGTGCGAGCGGCGCGAGCGGCGTTTGAACAAGACGGAAGTTATCGACGCTCGCAGCGCCTTCCGGGCGCGACGCGAGCAGGATCTGGCGATTAATCTGGGACATGGCGATCGAAGTGGCGTCTTGATGCGCGGCTCGCGCCGCGCGGGGTTGGGAACGGATCCGGAAACACACGCGGGCACGCGCGATGAAAACGCACCGATGCCTCGCGTGCCCTGCGTGCGTTGGGCGCAGCGTTCAGCCGTCGCTCGGGCCGGGTTTGGCGTTGGGGTCGCTGTGCAAGCGCTGACGCGTCACGTCGCGACCTACCGCGAGGCGGCGCATGTACTTGAAGGTGCCGAGTGCCTTCGCCACGAAATGCCCTTCGCTGTCGCGAATCTCGCCTTCGCAATAGGCCATCGTGGTCGAGCGATGCAGCACACGGGCGTAAGCACGCAGCTCACCGCGGCCGGGCTGCATGAAGTTCACTTTCATTTCGACGGTGACGACGCCCACGCCATCAGCGGCGACGCTGCGCGCGGCCATCGCGAGCGCGATGTCGGCGAGCGTCATGGTCACGCCACCGTGCGCGACGTCCCACGTATTCATGTGGCGCTCGGCGAGCGGCAGAAGCACTTCGCTTGCGCCGTCGCGCGCGCTCACGAGCTGCGCGCCCAGATGATCGACGAACGGGCTTTCGATCACCGGCTGCTGCCTGGACGCGCCATCTTGCGTTGTATTTGCGGTACCGGTCATGGTTGCGCTCGAATCCCTCAGGCCACGTAATCGACGCATTGGCGCGTCTCGACCACGAGCCTGGCGAAGTCCTTCACGATCTGGTGATCGGGGTGATCCTGATACGCGTCGAGCGCGGCCTTGTCGGCGAAATCGGAGACCAGCACGATATCGAACGTCGAAGCAAGGCCCGGCTCGGCGAGGCCGGCTTCGAGATGCAAGGTGCCCGGCACGAGATTGCGGCAGCCTTCGAGCATCGTCTTGAACTTCGCGAGGTTCTCGGCGCGCGTCGCGCCTTCGGCCGATTCCTTGAATTTCCACATCACGATATGACGAATCACGGGTTCACCTTTTCAGTCTGTCTTGAACGGAAGCCGCGCCGTACGGGCGCGATTCAGCCGTCATGATACCTGCCTGGCCATTTGCGCGAGAGGCGCGCTCGCAGCCAGGCGAAGCCTGGCGTGAGGCTCGTGAGTGGCTAGTGAATGAGAGACGGACCTTACGAAAGCTCGCGTGGCACGTGAAAAAATTCAGCGTCCGGTGCGGCGCATGCCGCACCGGCCCTGGCCGCGATCAGGCGATTTCGAACAGCCCCGCCGCGCCTTGTCCGCCGCCGATGCACATCGTCACCACGACGAACTTCGCGCCACGGCGCTTGCCTTCGATGAGCGCATGGCCCGTGAGACGCGCGCCCGAGACGCCGTACGGATGGCCGACCGCGATCGCGCCGCCATTCACGTTCAGACGGTCGGCGGGAATGCCGAGCTTGTCGCGGCAGTAGAGCACCTGCACGGCGAACGCTTCATTGAGTTCCCACAGGCCGATGTCCTCGACCTTGAGACCGGCCTGCTTGAGCAGCTTGGGCACTGCGAACACGGGGCCGATACCCATTTCGTCGGGCTCGCAGCCGGCCACCGCGAAGCCGCGGAAGATGCCGAGCGGCTGCAGCCCTTCGCGCTCGGCAACCTTCGCGTTCATCACCACGCAGGCGCTCGCGCCGTCCGAGAACTGGCTCGCGTTGCCCGCCGTGATCACGCCGCCCGGCAGCGCCGTGCGGATCTTCGAGACGCCTTCGAGCGTCGTGTCGGCGCGAATGCCTTCGTCGGCGGCAATCGTCACTTCCTTCGTGATGAGCTGCCCCGAGGCCTTGTCGGCGACGCCGGCCAGCACCGTCATCGGCACGATTTCGTCGTTGAAGAGACCCGCGGCTTGCGCTGCCGCCGCGCGCAACTGCGACTGCACGCCGTATTCGTCCTGGCGCTCCTTCGAGATTTCATAGCGCTTCGCGACGTTCTCCGCAGTCTGCAACATGCTCCAGTAGATTTCGGGCTTGTGCTGATTGAGCCAGCCATCGAACGCCATGTGGCGGTTCATCTCGTTCTGCACGCACGAGATGGATTCCACGCCACCCGCGACGAACACCTCCCCCTCGCCCGCGATCACCCGCTGCGCGGCCAGCACAATCGTCTGGAGTCCGGAAGAACAGAAACGGTTCACGGTCATGCCCGGCACCGAGACAGGCAGGCCCGCGCGCAGCGCGATCTGGCGCGCGATGTTGCCGCCCGTGGCGCCTTCGGGGTTCGCGCAGCCCATGATCACGTCTTCGACGCGCGCGGGGTCGATCTTCGCGCGCTCGACGGCTGCCTTCGCGACGTGGCCGCCGAGCGTGGCGCCGTGGGTCATGTTGAACGCGCCTTTCCACGATTTGGCGAGGCCCGTGCGGGCGGTCGAAACGATTACGGCATCAGTCATGTATGTCTCCAGTTGATCGCATCGAGCATTGAAGCTGAACGGGCGATCCCTTGCGAATGGGTTGATCCTGCGAATTGGATGGGCTTCGGACGTTCGTCAGACGGCGCCGCTCAGCACTTCTGCCGCTTGCGCGCGCTTCACGCCTGCCGCGCTCAACTGCTGCCATGCGGCGGCGAGCGAGCCGTTCAGGTCGATGGCGCGCGAGGCGTCTTCAATCAGCACGGTCTCGAAGCCGGCGGCGCGCGCATCGAGCGCGGACCATGCAACGCAATAGTCGGTCGCGAGTCCGCAGCAATAGACGCGCTTCACGCCCGTGTCGCGCAGATAGCCCGCGAGCCCGGTCGGTGTCGTGCGATCGGCTTCGAGAAACGCCGAATAGCTGTCGACGTTTGCGTGATGCCCCTTGCGGATGATCGCGCGCGCATGCGGCACGGCGAGATCGCGATGCAGCGCGGCGCCTTCGGTGCCCTGCACGCAATGCGCGGGCCACAGCACCTGCTCGCCGTAGGGCAGCGCGATCGTTTCGAAGGGCCGGCGGCCTGCGTGATTCGCCGCAAACGACACGTGCTCCGCGGGGTGCCAGTCCTGCGTGAGCACCACGTGCCGAAAGTCCTGCGCGAGCCGGTTGGCCACGGGCACGACTTCGTCGCCGTGCGCGACGGCAAGCGCCCCGCCCGGCATGAAGTCGTATTGCAGGTCGATCAGCAGGAGCACGTCTTCAGCGCTTCTCATGATGTTCGTCCGGTTTGGCGATCTTTCGATACGCTCGGTTAATTCGCTCAGTTGAACATTTAGTTGAACGTACCGCCCTTCCCAGCCAGCTCAGCGACCGAAGAGGCGATCTGCCATGCCTCGCCGTTCGGCTGCTGAGCATAGCGGCGGATCGCGCGCGCCACGTTGTAGAGGCCGACCGTGTCCGCGTAGAGCATCGGGCCGCCGCGCCACAGCGGGAAGCCATAGCCCGTGAGATAGACCATGTCGACGTCCGAAGCCTTCGAGGCGATGCCCTCCTCGAGGATCTTCGCGCCTTCGTTCACGAGCGCGTACACGAGTCGCTCGACGATTTCCTCGTCGCTGATCTTGCGGCGCTCGACGCCCGCTTCCTTCGAGTACGCGACGATCATCTCGTCGACGAGCTTCGAGGGCAGCGCGTTGCGCTCGCCCGCCTTGTAGTCGTACCAGCCCGCGCCGGTCTTCTGCCCGAAGCGGCCCTGCTCGCACAGTCGATCGGCGATCTTCGAGTACTTGATGTCCGGCTTTTCCTGGTAGCGACGCTTGCGAATCGCCCAGCCGATGTCGTTGCCCGCGAGATCGCTCATGCGGAACGGCCCCATCGCGAAGCCGAACTTCTCGATCGCGCGATCCACTTGCGCGGGCAGCGCGCCTTCTTCGAGCATGTAGAGCGCCTGGCGCACGTACTGCTCGATCATGCGGTTGCCGATGAAGCCATCGCACACGCCCGAGACCACCGCCGTCTTGCGAATCTTCTTCGCGACCTGCATGACCGTGGCGAGCACGTCCTTGGCCGTGTCCTTGCCGCGCACGACTTCGAGCAGCTTCATCACGTTGGCAGGACTAAAGAAGTGCAGACCCACCACGTCTTGCGGACGCTTCGTGAACGCCGCGATCTTGTCGACGTCGAGCGTCGAGGTGTTCGACGCGAGAATGGCGCCGGCCTTCGCGACTTCGTCGAGGCGCTTGAACACCTGCTCCTTTACGCCAAGCTCTTCAAATACAGCCTCGATGATGAGGTCGGCTTCCTTGAGGTCGTCGTAGGCAAGCGTCGGGTGGATCAGCGCCATGCGCGCTTCGAGCTTCTCGGCCGTGAGCTTGCCCTTCTTGACCTGGGCTTCGTAGTTCTTGCGGATCGTCGCGAGGCCGCGGTCGAGTGCTTCCTGCTTCGTTTCGAGCAGCGTGACTGGCAAGCCCGCGTTGAGGAAGTTCATGGTGATGCCGCCGCCCATCGTGCCCGCGCCGATCACCGCCACCTTCTGGATCTCGCGCGTGGGTGTGCTCGACGGCACATCGGGAATCTTGCTCGCGGCGCGCTCGCCGAAGAACGCGTGGCGCAGCGCGCGGCTCTCCGGCGTCTGCACGAGCTCGAGGAAGCATTCGCGCTCGAATGCGAGGCCTTTTTCGAAGCCCTGCTTCACGCCCGCCGCAACGGCGTCCACGCACTTCACGGGCGCCGGATAGTTCTTCGACATCGCCGCGACGGTATTGCGCGAGAACTGCAGGAAGCCTTCGGCATTCGGATGCTCGATCTTGCGGTTGCGCACGAGCGGATGCGAGCCTTGCTTGTCGGCGGCCTTGCGCGCGAAGGCGACGGCCTCATCGAGCAGATCGCCTTGCGCCATGGCGTCAAAGAGGCCCGAATTCGCGAGCTTTTCGGAAGGAACGGGCGCGCCGCTCACGATCATGTTGAGCGCGGCCTCGAGGCCGATGGCGCGCGGCAGGCGCTGCGTGCCGCCGGCGCCCGGCAGAATGCCGAGCTTCACTTCGGGTAGCGCGATCTGCGCACCCGGTGCGGCGATGCGATAGTGCGCGCCGAGTGCGAGCTCCAGGCCGCCGCCCATCGCCACGCTATGAATCGCGGCCACGACAGGCTTCGCGCTCTTCTCGACTTCCTTGATGACAGTGTGGAGCGTGGGCTCCTGGGTCGCTTTGGGCGTATTGAATTCGGTAATGTCGGCACCGCCCGAAAAGGCCTTGCCGGCGCCCGTGATCACGATAGCCGAAACGGCCGGATCACTGTTGGCACGCGCAAGACCTTCGACGATGCCAGTGCGGGTCGAATGCCCGAGCCCGTTGACGGGCGGATTGTTGAGCGTGATGACGGCGACGCCGTCGCGAGTCGTGTAATCCACTGCCATTTGCCTGCCTCCGTGCTTGCGGGCCGCGTTGTGCCTCACGTACCTCTCGTGAGTCATGCGCACGCGCCGGCCGCTTCATTGTCCGGCATTCCCGGTCTATACGCAGAATACCGAAAAAAGAACGTTCGTTCAATTTTTTGCTGTGCACAAGGCATTGGGGTTTGCACGGATGCTCCGGCGAATGCGTGAAAACCTTACAGACAGGCGAAAAAAAACGCAGCCCGAGGGCTGCGCTTCGTTCGAGCGCGTGCTGTGCGCTAGTCGCGTATTGCGGCCGACCTGGTGCCGTTTGTGGCACCGCCGGCTGCGCCTTTGTCCGTGTCGAGCGGCCCGAGCGAACACCTCTCGCTTGCCTCCAGCGCGCTCGGCAGCACGTGATCGCGAAACCGCTCGCGCAGCTTGAGCTTTTGCAGCTTGCCGGTGGCCGTGTGCGGCAGCTCGTCGACGAATACCGCGTCGTCGGGCAGCCACCACTTCACCACCTTGCCTTCGAAGAACGCCAGCAGCTCCTCGCGCGTGACTTCGGCACCGGGCTTTTTCACCGCGACGATCAACGGCCGCTCGGTCCAGCGCGGATGCGCGCACGCAATGCACGCAGCTTCCGCAATGGCCGGGTGCGCCACCGCGATATTCTCGAGCTCGATCGAGCTGATCCACTCGCCGCCCGACTTGATCACGTCCTTGCTGCGGTCGGTGATTTGCAGAAAGCCATCGGGGTCGATGGCCGCGACATCGCCGGTCGGAAACCAGCCATCGACGAGCGGCGTGCCGTTCTCCTGCTTGAAATACCGGTCGATGATCCACGGGCCGCGCACGTACAGATCGCCGAACGCCACGCCATCCCAAGGCAATTCGCGCCCATCGTCGTCGACGATTTTCATGTCGACGCCAAAGATCACGCGCCCCTGCTTTTCGAGCAGCGCGCGTTGCGCTTCGGGCGGGCGCTGCGCCTGCTCCCAGTTGAGTTTCGAAAGTGTGCCGAGCGGCGACATCTCGGTCATGCCCCACGCGTGAATCACCTGCACGCCGTAGTCGTCTTCGTAGGTGCGCAGCATGGCCGGCGGACACGCCGAGCCGCCGATCACCGTACGCTCGAGCGTGGAGAACTTCACGCCCGCCTCGCGCATGTACGTGAGCAGGCCGAGCCACACCGTCGGCACCCCGGCCGAGCAGGTCACACCCTCGGCTTGCATGAGCTCATAGAGCGACTTGCCGTCGAGGTCCTTGCCGGGCAGCACGAGCTTCGTGCCGGTCAGCGCCGCCGCGTGCGGAATGCCCCACGCGTTGACATGGAACATCGGCACGACGGGCAATATGGCGTCGCGTGCGGACAAGCCCATCGCGTCGGGCAGCGCCGCGCCATAGGCATGCAGCACCGCCGAACGGTTGGCGTAGAGCGCGCCCTTCGGATTGCCCGTGGTGCCGGAGGTGTAGCAAAGGGTCGAGGCGCTGCGCTCGTCGAGCAAGGGCCATTCTAATTGACCGTCCTGCGCCGCGAGCAGCGTTTCGTAGCACAGCACCGGCGTGCGCATCGCAGGCAAATGCGCCTCTTCGCACAGTGCGATCCAGCCGCGCACCTGAGGGCATTGCGGCGCGAGCGTGTCGACGAGCGCGGCAAAGGTGAGGTCGAAGAGGACGTAGCGGTCGTCCGCGTGATTGACGATCCAGGCGATCTGCTCGGGGAACAGGCGCGGATTGATGGTGTGGCACACCGCGCCGAAGCCGGGCACGCCGAAGTACGCCTCCACGTGCCGATAGCCGTTCCAGGCCAGCGTACCGACGCGCTCGCCGCGTTCGACGCCTAGCGCAATGAGCGCCTGCGCGAGTTGCTTCGAGCGCGCTTCGCATTCGCGGTACGTGTAGCGATGGATGTCGCCTTCGATGCGCCGCGACACGATCTGCGCGTTGCCATGATGGCGCGCCGCATGTGCAATCAGCGACGACACGAGGAGCGGCACATCCATCATTTGTCCCAACAGCGGCGCGGTCGTCGCGGTCATGGTCGGCGGTCTCCTCGACTCGAATACCAGTATTTTGTATGGGATGGCGCAGTGCTCGCCGGCCTCGGCACGAGATGCAGGAAGACGGCCAATGAGACGGCCAACGCGACTCCGACACATGTTCGGGCCACGTCCTGCACGCCGGCGGGCGCGGACTTACAATATCGACTATTCAACAGGCGCTCAACATGTCGTTTTCACCAGGCCAAACCGATTCTCACGGCGGCTCGACCGCCCCACGCGCGCCGGCAACCGGCCCGCTCGCCGACTTCGAACGCGCGCTCGGCGTGCTGCGCGACGATACGTTCGCCGCCCTTGGCGCGACCTTCCATACGCGCCTGCCCGGCGCACCGCTCCCCGCGCCGTACGTGGTGGGCTTCTCGAACGAGACCGCCGCACTGCTCGGCCTCGATCCTCGAGTGGTAGCCGATCCCGCGTTCGCCGAGTATTTCTGCGGCAACTTCACGCGCGAGCGAACGCCCTCGGCGATGTCGTATGCGAGCGTCTATTCGGGACACCAGTTCGGCGTCTGGGCCGGCCAGCTCGGCGACGGCCGCGCGCTCATGCTCGGCGAGATCGAGCACGCAGGAGCGCGCTACGAGGTGCAGATCAAGGGCGCGGGCCGCACGCCCTATTCGCGCATGGGCGACGGCCGCGCGGTGCTGCGCTCGTCGATCCGCGAATTCCTGTGCTCCGAAGCCATGCATCACCTCGGCATTCCCACCACGCGCGCGCTGGCCGTGATCGGTTCCGACCAGCCGGTGCGCCGCGAGGAGCTTGAAACTGCCGCGGTCGTCACGCGCGTGTCGCCGAGCTTCGTGCGCTTCGGCCACTTCGAGCACTTCTATTCGCATGACAATGTAGAGGCGCTGCGCGCGCTCGCGGATCACGTGATTGGCCGCTTCTACCCGCATCTGCGCGAAGCCGACGATCCGTATCTCGCGCTGCTCGACGAAGCGGTACGCAGCACGGCGGCGCTGATGGTCGAGTGGCAGGCCGTGGGCTTCTGCCATGGCGTGATGAACACCGACAACATGTCGATACTCGGGCTCACGATCGACTATGGTCCGTTCGGCTTCATCGACGGCTTCGACGCGAATCACGTCTGCAACCATTCCGATTCGCAGGGCCGCTACGCCTACCGCATGCAGCCGCAGATCGCGTACTGGAATCTGTTCTGCCTCGCGCAGGCGCTGCTGCCGCTCTTTGGCGCGCACTACGAGATCGCCGACGACAAGGCCCGCGGCGAGCGCTGCGTGGCCGACGCGCAAGCTGTGCTCGAACGCTTCAAGGGGCACTTCGCGCCCGCGCTGGAAGCACGCATGCGCGCGAAACTCGGCCTCGAGCAGACGCACGAAGGCGACGATGCGCTTGCGAACCGTCTCTTCGAAATCATGCACGAGAACCGCGCCGACTTCACGCTGACGTTCCGCCATCTCGCGCGCGTCTCGAAGCACGACGCGCAAGGCGACACGTCCGTGCGCGACCTGTTCCTCGATCGCGCCGCGTTCGACGCATGGGCGGTGGACTATCGCGCGCGCCTCGCACGCGAAACGCACGACGACGCTGCGCGCGGCGCCGCGATGAATCGCGTGAACCCGAAGTACGTGCTGCGCAATCACCTCGCGCAAACGGCGATCGAACGCGCCGCACAGAAAGACTTCAGCGAAGTCGAACGGCTTGCGAGCGTGCTCGAGCGCCCATTCGACGAACAGCCCGAGCACGCGGCCTACGCGGCGTTGCCGCCCGACTGGGCGAGTTCGCTCGAAGTCAGTTGCTCTTCGTGAGCGAGCCCCCATCTACGGCACGCATCCCGCCTTCCACCGCGCATTTGACCCGACAGGAATCCGACATGAGCCAGGACGATCACAACGCCAATGCTTACCCCGGTCACAAGTCCGACGCCGAGTGGCGCCAGCAACTCGACGCGACGCAGTATCAGGTCACGCGCCACGCAGCCACCGAGCGCCCTTTCACGGGCAAATACTGGGACCACACCGAGCGCGGCGTGTACGACTGCGTGTGCTGCGGCACACCGCTTTTCGAATCCGACACGAAATTCGACGCCGGCTGCGGCTGGCCGAGCTACTTCCGCCCGATCGACGGCGAGGTGATCGAGGAGCGCACGGACCGCTCGCACGGCATGCTGCGCATCGAAGTGCGCTGCAAAAACTGCGGCGCGCACCTGGGCCACGTGTTCGAGGACGGTCCGGCCCCAACCGGCCTTCGGTATTGCATCAATTCGGCTGCGTTACAATTCGAGCCCAAGTGAATGCGGGCGAGGCAGGCTCGCGTCCCGCACCGGGGTGTGGCGCAGGATGAAAAGCGTCGCGCCCTCTTTTTGCGGCTCATTTTGTCAACTTCCAGGCCGATATGAAATTTCTGTTTGATCTGTTCCCGATCATCCTGTTCTTCGTCGCCTTCAAGGTGTGGGGCATCTTCCCGGCCACGGCCGTCGCGATCGTCGCGACGCTCGTGCAGATCGCGTGGGTGGCGTTCCGTCATCGCAAGGTCGACCCGATGCTGTGGCTGAGTCTCGGGATCGTCGTCATCTTTGGCGGCGCCACGCTCATGCTGCACGACGAGACCTTCATCAAGTGGAAGCCCACGGTGCTCTATTGGGCCTTCTCGGTCATCCTGATGGTCTCGCAGGTGGCGTTCGGCAAGAACCTCATCGAAGCGATGATGGGCAAGCAGATCAGCCTGCCGCCGCGCATCTGGACGCAGTTGAACTTCGTCTGGTCGATCTTTTTCGCGCTGCTCGGCATCCTCAATCTGTTCGTCGCGTACCACTTCTCCACCGATGCATGGGTCGACTTCAAGCTCTTTGGCGCGACGGGCATCCTCGTCGTGTTCATCGTCGGCCAGAGCCTGTGGCTCTCGCGTTACATGAAGGAAGAAGAATGAGCGACGTGTTCCTGAACTCGAGCCCCGCTGAGCGCATGGCGCTGATCGAAACGCGCCTCGCGGCGGCGCTCGCGCCCATCGAGTCGATCGCCGTACGCGACGACAGCGCGCAGCACGCAGGCCATGCCGGCGCGGCTGCGGGCGGCCATTATCACGTCACGATCGTTGCGGCCGCATTCGCGGGGAAAGCCCGCGTGGCAAGGCACCGCATGGTGTATGATGCGCTGGCCGAAGCCATGCAGCGCGGCATTCACGCGCTCGCGATCACAGCGCTCACGCCCGAAGAGGCGGCAGCGCTGCCCCGCTGAACCCCACTTTTTTAGTTCGCCCCGTTAGGACTTTTCGATGACCTTGAAGAAAACCCGTCTCTGGGTGTTGCTGGCTGCGTTTGCGGCGGCTCCCGCCTTTGCGCAGAACGTCGCCGTCGTGAACGGCACGCCAATTCCGAAGTCGCAGGCCGACGCGCTGGTCGCCCAGGTCGTGGCCCAGGGCCAGCAAGACACGCCGGACCTGGAAAAGGCCGTGCGCGAGGAACTCATCAACCGCCAGGTGCTGATGCAGGAAGCGGCGCGCCTCGGTATTCCGAACCGTCCGGACGTGAAGGCACAACTGGCGATGGCGCAGCAGCAGGTCGTCCTGCATGCGTGGATCCAGGATTTCCTGAAGAACAACCAGCCCACCGACGCCGAAGTCAAGGCGATGTACGACAAGCTCACGCAAGGCGCGGGCGGCAAGGAATACCACCTGCATCACATCCTCGTGGACAACGAGCAGCAGGCGAAGGACCTGATCGCGAAGATCAAGGCCGGCGCGAGCTTCGAAGACCTCGCGAAGCAGTACTCGAAGGATCCGGGTTCGGCAAAGAACGGCGGCGATCTCGACTGGTCGGACCCGAAGGCCTACGTGCCGGAATTCGCCGATGCCGCAACGCATCTGCAGAAAGGCCAGATCACCGATACGCCGGTGCACACGCAGTTCGGCTGGCACATCATCCGCGTGGACGACATTCGCGACGTCGCGCCGCCGCCGCTCGAGCAAGTGCGCCCGCAGATCATGCAGCAACTGCAGCAGCAAAAACTGCTCGCGTTCGAGAAGCAACTGCGCGACAAGGCCAAGATTCAGTAAGGCTGGATTGCGGCTGCTTCGCTGCGATCAAAAAACCCCGCGACCTGCAAAGGCGCGGGGTTTTTTGTCGACTGGACGCCCTGCGCGTTCGTGCTATTTCACCGCAACCAAAACACAAAACCCCGGCCACACCCAGGTTCTGGGCGTAGCCGGGGTCTTTCGACTCCGACATGGCCGTCACCCTGACGGCCGAACAGCAGACGGACCTAACCCACCCGCTTGCGCGCGTTCTGGAACGCGCGCAGCCACGGGCTCGCCTCGCCCCAGCCTTCCGGATGCCAGCTCATCGTCACGGTGCGCTGCACGCGCTCGGTGTGCGGCATCAGCACCGTGAAGCGGCCATCGGGCGTCGTCACCGAGGTGATGCCCTGCGGCGAGCCGTTCGGGTTGAACGGATAGCCTTCGGTCGCCTGGCCGCGGTGGTCGACGTAGCGCATCGCCACGGCCACCTTCGAGAGGTCGCCCTGCTGCGAGAAGTCGGCGAAACCTTCCCCGTGCGCAACCGCGACCGGAATGCGCGAGCCTTCCATGCCGCTAAAGAAGATCGACGGCGAGCTTTGCACTTCGACGAGCGAGAAGCGCGCTTCGAACTGCTCCGACTTGTTGCGCGTGAACTTCGGCCAGGCTTCGGCGCCCGGGATCATCGAAGCAAGGCTCGACAGCATCTGGCAGCCGTTGCAGATGCCAAGCGCGAAGGTGTCCTGGCGCGCGAAGAATGCGGCGAACATGTCCGCGAGCTTCGCGTTGAAGCGGATCGTCTTGGCCCAGCCCTCGCCCGCGCCCAGCACGTCGCCGTAGGAGAAGCCGCCGCAGGCCACCGCGCCAGCGAAGTCAGCGAGCGTGGCGCGGCCTTCGAGCAGATCGCTCATGTGCACGTCGTGCGCATCGAAACCGGCGCGATCGAATGCATAAGCCGTTTCGAGGTGCGAGTTCACGCCCTGCTCGCGCAGGATCGCCACGCGCGGACGCACGCCCTTTGCGACGAACGGCGCGGCGATGTCCTCGGCCGGGTCGAACGTCAGATGCGGCTGCATGCCCGGATCGGCGGCGTCGAGCAGCGCATCGTATTCGGCATCGGCGCACGCGGGGTTGTCGCGCAGACGCGCAATGCGCCAGCTCACTTCGCTCCACACGCGCTGGAGCTCCGAACGCGGCGCTTCGTAGATGCGCTTGGCGTCGCGGTAGATTTCGATCGAGTCGCGGTTGTTGAGCGTACCGACGACATGCGAGCACGCCGAAAGACCATGCTGGCGCAACACGGCAAACACGGCGTCGCGCTGCTGCGCCGGCACCTGGATCACGGCGCCCAGCTCTTCCGAGAACAGCGCGCGCAGCGTGCGGTCTTCGCGGCGGCCGCTGGTCTGCTTCGCCCAGTCCTTTGCATCGCCATAATCGGACTCGTGCTCGCTGTCGAGCGTGAGCATGTCGACGTTCAGCGACACGCCCGTGTGGCCCGCGAACGCCATTTCGCAGACCGTCGCCCACAGGCCGCCGTCCGAGCGGTCGTGGTAGGCGAGCAGTTGCTCGTTCGCGTTCAGTTGCTGGATCGCCGTGAAGAACTGCTTGAGGTCTTCGGCGCTATCCACGTCGGGCACCGCGTCGCCCACCTGCTGCGTGACCTGCGCGAAGATGCTGCCGCCCATGCGGTTCTTGCCGCGGCCCAGATCGATGGCGATCAGCACCGATTCGCCCACTTCGTCGGCACGGCGCAGTTGCGGCGTGAGGTGGCGGCGCACGTCCTCGACCGGCGCGAATGCCGAAATGATGAGCGAGACCGGCGCGACCACTTCCTTCGCAACGCCCGCTTCATTCCACTCCGTGCGCATCGAGAGCGAATCCTTGCCCACCGGAATGCCGATGCCCAGCGCCGGGCACAACTCCATGCCGATCGCCTTCACCGTGTCGTAAAGCGCGGCGTCTTCGCCCGGTGCGCCGCATGCAGCCATCCAGTTCGCCGAGAGCTTGAGCTTGTCGAGCGACAGAATGGGCGCGCTCGCGATGTTGGTGATCGCCTCGCCCACGGCCATGCGGCCCGACGCGGGCGCGTCGATCACGGCGAGCGGCGTGCGCTCGGCCATCGTCATCGCTTCGCCCTTGTAGCCCGCGTAGTCGAGCGCCGTGATCGCGCAATCGGCCACCGGCACCTGCCACGGACCGACCATCTGGTCGCGCACGCTCGTGCCGCCCACCGAGCGGTCGCCGATGGTGATGAGGAACGACTTGCTGCCCACCGTCGGATTGCGCAGCACGCTCTTCGCGACTTCGCCGAGCGAGATGCCCGTGACCTCGACCGGCGTGAGCGGCGCGCTCGCGTGCTCGACGTTGCGATGCATGCGCGGCGGCTTGCCGAGCAGGATGTCCATCGGCATGTCGACGGGCTGATGGCCGCCGTTCGCGGCGAGCGCTTCTGCGTCGGTGTCGATGAGCTTCAGTTCGCGCTCTGCGGTCGCCTCGCCCACCACGGCGAACGGGCAGCGCTCGCGCTTGCAGATCGCTTCGAACATCGGCAGATCGGCAGGCGGAATCGCGAGGACGTAACGCTCCTGCGATTCGTTCGACCAGATCTCGCGCGGCGAGAGGCCCGATTCCTCGAGCTGCACCTTGCGCAGTTCGAAGCGCGCACCCTTGTCGGCGCCATCGACGAGTTCGGGGAAGGCGTTCGAGAGGCCGCCCGCGCCCACGTCGTGAATGGAGAGAATCGGGTTGGCCTCGCCCAGCTGCCAGCACGCGTTGATGACTTCCTGCGCGCGGCGCTCGATTTCAGGGTTGCCGCGCTGCACCGAGTCGAAGTCGAGCTCGGCCGTGTTGGTGCCCGTGGCCATCGAGCTGGCCGCGCCGCCGCCCATGCCGATGCGCATGCCGGGGCCGCCGATCTGGATCAGCAGCGTGCCCGCGGGCAAGTCCTGTTTGTGCGTGAGCGTCGCGCTGATGTTGCCGATGCCGCCCGCGATCATGATCGGCTTGTGATAGCCGCGCACGGTGCCCGCGACGTTCTGCTCGTAGGTGCGGAAGTAGCC
>DATEJU010000168.1:0-8459 GCA_035277805.1 Paraburkholderia sp.
GGAGAATGTGCAGGATCAACGGACAACAAAAAACCCGCACGGGGCGGGTTTCAGTTCCCGGGCAATTTCGCATAGAATGCGCAGGCTTTGCCCTCAGTTTGCCCTAACAGCGAATTCAGGGCAGTTCAAACGGATACACAACTAGCTAAAAGCCTTGCTGCGCTTGGTTGCGGGGGCAGGATTTGAACCTGCGACCTTCGGGTTATGAGCCCGACGAGCTGCCAGACTGCTCCACCCCGCGTCCGTCAGAGAAAATAATTATAGGGGCATGCGCTCGTTACGTCAACTGTTTTTCCAATCATTCCCCCCACTCGCCTTCTCCTCCGCGTTGATACGCGTCTGCATAGCGCTCAAACGCGCCCGACGTTGGCGACACGTGTCGGCGTCATTCAATTCGGAATCCGAACGTATTCGCGTAGCGCTTCTCGCACACTACGGCTACGCATCGCCGCCGTTCAAAAGCGGCCGCAGTTCTTCGGCCCACTCGAGCCACGATTCCTGCGTGCGTATCCCCGCCTTGAGAATCGCGTACTGCAACTGCTGGCCGCGCGTGAGCTCCGGCGCGCCGAAATCACGCTGCTCGATCGCACGATAAGTCTCGAGGCGCGTACGCGCTTCATCGATGAGCCGCGGCAGTTCTTCGCCCAGTCCGAGCGGACCGATTACGGCATCGGCGCGCAGCTTCAGCAAGAACACGTTGCGGTCGTCCACGCCCAGTTGCGTTTCGCGCGCCCAGCGCTCGACTTCTTCGCGTCCCACCGGCAACACGCGGTACACCTTCTTGCGCGTGGCGGCCGGTTGCGCGGCGCCCTCCTCGACGACGGCCACCCAGCCGGCCGCCACCATACGGCCGAGCTCGCGATAGATCTGCTGGTGCGTGGCTTGCCAGAAATAGCCGATCGCCCGGTCGAAGCGCCGGGCGAGGTCGTAGCCGGAGGACGGCTTTTCCAGCAGGGCAATCAGGATGGCGTGCGGTGTCGACATGGTGCGATTCTAAACCAGCTCCCCGGCGATGCCGCCCCGGTTTATCGCCAACCGGCCCCTGATCGATCCCGAATACCGGCACTATGCAACCAGTTGCATAGTGCCGGCCGGTTTGCTATGTTTAGCCCTGCTGGCCCGCAAGCTCGGGCGCGCAACGCGAACAACACGGCAGCGCCCACGCCGGGCCGCCGCCTTTCATCAGCTTTGCATGGGATGAGACCACGCGCGAAAGCGCCCGGTCCCATCGACAAGGAGATACGCATGGCCCTGCCCGCCGTCCTGCGACGCGGCCTCTCGATTCCCGTCGTCGGCTCGCCGCTGTTCATCATTTCGAACCCCAGTCTCGTGATTGCCCAGTGCAAGGCGGGCGTGGTCGGCTCCTTCCCCGCGCTGAACGCGCGGCCCGAGCACGTGCTGGGCGAGTGGCTCGACCGCATCACGACCGAGCTCGCCGAGTACAACGCGAAGCATCCGGACCATCCCGCCGCGCCGTTCGCGGTGAACCAGATCGTCCACAAGTCGAATGACCGCCTGCAGCACGATCTGGGGGTGTGCGCCGAGTACAAGGTGCCCATCGTCATCACGTCGCTGGGCGCGCGCGAGGACGTGAATCAGGCCATTCACGCATGGGGCGGCATCGTCCTGCACGACGTGATCAACAACACCTTCGCGAAAAAGGCCATCGAGAAAGGCGCGGACGGCCTGATCGCCGTCGCGGCCGGCGCGGGCGGCCATGCCGGCACGCTCTCGCCGTTCGCGCTCATCCACGAGATTCGCGAATGGTTCGACGGCCCGCTGCTGCTCTCGGGCGCGATCGGCAACGGCAATGCGATTCTCGCGGCGCAGGCCGCGGGCGCGGACCTCGCGTATGTCGGCTCCGCCTTCATCGCCACGCACGAGGCCAATGCAGCCGACGCCTACAAGCAGATGATCGTCGAGAGCGGCGCGAGCGATATCGTCTACTCGAATCTCTTTACCGGCGTGCACGGCAACTATCTGCGCTCGAGCATCGTGGCGAGCGGCCTCGATCCCGACGCACTGCCGCAATCCGATCCGTCGGCGATGAACTTCGGCTCGACCCGCGTGAAGCCCTGGAAGGACATCTGGGGCGCGGGCCAGGGCATCGGCGCGGTCAAGGACGTCGTGCCCGCCGCCGAGCTCATCGCGCGCCTGAAACGCGAGTACGAAGCGGCGCGCGAACGCCTGGGCGTGGTGAGCGCGAGTACCGAAGCAGCGGCGCTAGCCTAGGCCGCGACGAAGGGGAGCGCATGAAGCACGTCGGCGTTCCCCGCACTCGCGCGCGATGCACGCGCGCTTTGTCGCTTGCGGCGCACCCGCGCTGTGCGCATCGCACGCGCCTCCGATTATGCGGACGGCTACGTGGACAATTCCGTGGACGATTACGCAAACGCCTTCACGCGCGCAATCTCCTCTTCGGCCTCGCGCAAGCGGTCCTTGCCGAAGAACATCTCCTCGCCGACGAAAAAGGTCGGCGCACCGAATGCGCCGCGCTCGTACGCGGCCTGAGTGTTCGCGAGCAAGGTGGCCTTGACGTCCGCTTCACCGATCGCCGCTTCGAAGCGCGCGGCGTCGAATCCATCCGCCTCGAGCGTTGCGCGCAATACCCGCGGATCGTCGAGCTTCAATCCGTCTTCCCACATATGCGCGAACATGCGATCGACGTAGCGCTCGAACGCCCCCTGTGCGCTCTCTCGCTGCGCAGCGACGGCGCCGCGCATGAGCTGCAGCGTGTTCACGGGAAAATGCGGATTCATGCGATACGCCGTGAGGCCGTGTTTTTCGACGAAGCGCTGGATCTCCAGCATCATGTACTTGCGCTTGTTCTCGATATGCGCGGTGGTCTCGGCCGGCGAGCGGTTGCCGGTCAGCTTGAAGAGTCCGCCGAGCAGGATCGGCACATATTCGAAACTTACGCCGTGGCGCGCCTCGATAGCCGGAATCACCTTGTGGCTCAGGTAAGCGTTAGGACTGCCAAGATCGAAAAGAAACTGGACGTGCACTGCGCTCATCGTTGCTCCTCCGTTTTTGTGCGATGCTCCGATGCATATTCCTCCATGCAGATGAACAACACAAGGAGACAAACATCATGATCCAAAAGAAAGCCGTGCTCGTGATCGGCGCGGGTGACGCCACCGGCGGCGCGATCGCGCGCCGCTTCGCGCGCGAAGGCTACATCGCCTGCGTGACGCGCCGTCATGCCGACAAGCTCGCGCCGCTCGTCGCGCAGATCGAGGCCGAAGGGGGCGCCGCGCACGCGTTCGGCTCGGACGCGCGCAAGGAAGAGGACATGGTCGCCCTCTTTGCCGAAATCGAAGCGAACATCGCCCCCATCGAGGCCGCGATCTTCAACATCGGCGCAAACGTGCGCTTTAACGTCACCGAAACCACGGCGCGCGTCTATCACAAGGTCTGGGAAATGGCTTGTTTCGCGGGCTTCCTGATGGGACGGGAAGCGGGCAAAGTCATGCTGCCGCGCGCTCGCGGCTCGATCTTCTTCACGGGCGCGACCGCGAGTCTGCGCGGGCGCGCGGGCTTTTCCGCTTTTGCTGGCGCCAAGCACGCGCTGCGCGCGCTCGCGCAATCGATGGCGCGCGAGCTCGGCCCACACGGCATTCATGTCGCGCAGATCATCGTCGACGGCGCGATCGATACCGAATTCATTCGCGAGAATTTTCCCGAGCGCTACAAGCTCAAGGAGCGCGACGGCATCCTGAATCCCGAGCACATCGCCGATGCTTACTGGACTCTGCACCAGCAGCCGAGAGATGCGTGGACGCACGAAATGGATCTGCGGCCGTGGATGGAGGAATGGTGAGCGGATGAGTTGTACGGCGCGGCGGCGGCCCGCCCGGCCCCGGCGAGCGCTATGATTCGGTATTTGGCCGATCCACAGTTCATCCATCCATGAAAATCGCCACCTGGAACGTCAACTCCCTGAAGGTCCGCCTGCAGCACGTGATCGACTGGCTCGCCGAGAGCAAAGTCGATGTGCTCTGCCTCCAGGAGCTGAAGCTAACCGACGACAAGTTCCCGCGCGCCGAACTCGAGGCACAAGGCTATCGCAGCTGGTTCGCGGGCCAGAAGACCTATAACGGCGTGGCCATTCTCGTGCGCGAGGGCCTCGCCGTCGACGAAGAGACGGTTGTGCGCAACATCCCCGGCTTCGAGGACCCGCAGCAGCGCGTGATTGCCGTGACGGTGGAAGGCGTGCGCATCGTCAGCGCATACTTCCCGAACGGCCAGGCGCCCGGCACCGAGAAGTTCGCTTACAAGCTGAACTGGCTGAACGCGCTGCACGACTGGCTCATCCAGGAGATGCAGCAACATCCGCGGCTCGCGCTGCTCGGCGATTACAACATCGCGCCGGAAGACCGCGACGTGCACGACCCCAAAGCCTGGGAGGGCCAGAACCTCGTCTCGCCCGAAGAGCGCACGCAGTTCCAGCGCCTCATTGCGCTCGGCTTAGTCGACGCGTACCGCCAGTTCGAACAGCCCGAAAAGATGTTCACGTGGTGGGACTATCGCATGTTCGCATTCCGCCGCAATGCGGGCCTGCGCATCGACCACATCCTGCTCTCGCCCACGCTCTCGCCCGCGCTCGTGTCGTGCGAAATCGACAAGGTGCCGCGCAAGTGGGAACAGCCGTCGGACCACACGCCCGTCGTGGCCGATCTGAAGATTGCGGGCTGAGCGCCCGACGTACGCAAACGCGCGCGGGCACACGCGGCCCGCGCCGCTCACCACGTTCCGGCGAGCGTGGTCCACAAAAAGCGGTACACGAGCGCATCGTATTGCGCGCGCTCGAGCGAGTCGCTGCCCGGTCCGTGGCCACCTTCGGTGTTCTCCAGATACCAGACGTTCGCGTGTCCCTGCGCCTGCATGCGCGCGACCATCTTGTGCGCATGCGCGGGATGCACGCGGTCGTCGCTGGTCGAGGTCGTGAAGAGCACGGGCGGATACACAACACCGGCTTTCACGTGCTGATACGGCGAATACCCGGCAAGCGCGCGGCCTTCTTCGGAATCCTCAGGATCGCCGTACTCGTCCATCCACGATGCACCCGCGTGCAGCAGCGGATAGCGCTGCATGTCGAGCAGCGGCACTTCGCACACCACCGCGCCGAACAGTTCGGGCCGCTGCACCATGCACGCGCCAACCAGCAGGCCGCCGTTGCTGCCACCCTTGATGCCCAGTTGCGCCGCGCTCGTGTAACCCTCGGCCACCAATTGCCGCGACACCGCGATGAAGTCGTCGAACGAGCGCTGCCGATGCTCGCGCTGCGCCCCTACGTGCCAGGCCGTGCCGTACTCGCCGCCGCCGCGAATATGGGCGATGGCAACGATGCCGCCCTGCTCCAGCCAGCCGATGCCGGAACCGACGAGATATTGCGGCGTGAGCGCAATCGCGAAACCGCCATAGCCCGTCAACAGACACGGCAAAGGTTTGCGTGCGCCGCCCTCGAGCGCGGCGCGCGGGCCGACCACGGTGAACGGCACCATCGTGCCGTCTGCGGAGCGCGCATGCGAGCGGATCACGGCAAGCGGCGCGGCGTCGAACTGCGTGGGCCAGCGGTCGAGCAGCTCCCAGGTCTGCAGGTCCTGCTGCGCGAGATCGGCGAGCCAGTATTCGGGCGGCAGCAGATAGTCGTCCACGTCGACGAAAACTTCGTCGTTGAGCGTATATTCGACGGGCGACACGTCCACTTGCGAGCTCGCGCGCGCCGGAAAAAGACGCGATTGCCATGTCCACGCGCCGTCCGTCTGCTGCGGCTGCCACAGCATCGTGCGGCTTTGCACGTCGTCGAGCCACGAGACGATCAAGACGTTTTGCGTATGGGTCCAGTCGCATGCGGACGTCACGGGCGTGGGTGTGAAGAGCGGCTTGACGTTGCGCTCGCCCGCCAGAAATGCGTCTTCGCGGATCGCCAGCAGCGAACCGCCTGCCCAGGTGTCTTCGCCGAGCGTCCAGTCGAGCCGCGGCTCGAGCAGCAGCCAGCCGTGCCACGCGCCCACCGCGACGTGCGAGGGCACGTCGTAGCGCTGCCACTGGTTGTGCTCATCGAGCCGATAAGTCAAGGAGTCGAAGAAGTCGACGCTGCGCACCGCGTCGTGGCGCTTCTCGACGGGGTCGTAATCGCCCTCCACGCTGATGTCGTCGAACTCGCCGCGAAATACCACGGGTGCATCGGCGAGCCGCGTACCGCGCGTCCAGCGGCGCACCTCGCGCGGGTAGCCCGAGCGCGTGAGCATCTTCTTGCCGAGCTTGCCACCCGCGTCCCAGCCGATGTACACGGTATCGCGGTCGATCCACGAGATGATGTGCTTGCCTTCCTTCTCGATGGCGAAGCCGCCGTCGACGAACACGCGCCTCGCGAGGTCGAACTCGCGCACGATGACCGCATCGGCGCCGCCGTCCGAAAGCTGGATCAGCGCGCGATCGCCATCGGGATAGAGGATGTCGATACCCGCACACACCCAGGGCATGCCTTCTGCGGCGCCGAGGGCGTCGAAGTCGATGAGCGTCTGCCACTGCGGCTTGCGTGCGCGCCAGTCGGCCCATTTCGTGCGGCGCCAGAGGCCCTTGGGATTGTCCTCGTCCTCCCAGAGATCGTACGCCCACTCCTGCCAGCGGCTCGGGATCACGGGCCGCTCGCGCGGCAGATAGGCTTGCGCCAGACGTTTCTCCAGCGCCTCGAAACGCGCGCCGCCTTGCCACGCGCTTCGCGTGCGCGCGTTCTGCTCTTCGACCCAGGCCATGGCGGCGGGATCATCGAGCGATTCAAGGGAGAGGAACGGATCGGCCTCGGCGGGCCACGGAGAAGTCACGGGCATGTTCGATCATCGACGGGAAAAACAAGTGTCGATTATGCCCCAGCGCGCGTCCTGGCTCCTTGCGCGTGAATGCGGCGGTGTGCGGCGGCGCAAGCCGGTCGCCGCACACGGCTCATGCCGCGTTCATCGCGCGCTCATTCGAGGTCGAGCTCCTGGATCTTGCGCGTGATGGTGTTGCGGCCAATGCCGAGGCGCTCGGCGGCCTCGACCTTGCGCCCGCGCGTAAAGTCGAGCGCCTCGCGAATCACCGCGGCCTCGAAGCGGCGCGAGAGCTCGTCCATGACGCCTGCGCTGTTCTCGCGCAACAGGCGCGCGACCTCGGTACGCAAGCCGCTTTCCCACACGCTCGCGGCAAGCACCACCTCGCCGTTGGCCGCGGCAAGCGCGCCCGCCGGCACGCCAGGCGCGCCACCGACGGTGCCCGGAACGCCTGTCACGCTCCCCACGACCGGCATGCCGGACCCACCCGCCACGGCCGGCGCGCTCGCGACGCCCGCCAGCGGCGCGCCGGCCGAGGCCATGCCAGACGGCGCGGCTTCGCCCAACGCCACCGCCTGGGCACCGCCGTTTGCCGCGGCATGCGCGGGCACCAGATCGGGCGGCAGATCCTTGATCTCGATGGTCTGCGCCGGCGCCATCACCGTGAGCCAGTTCGCGAGGTTTTCGAGCTGGCGCACATTGCCGGGGAACGGCAGCGACGACATCCAGGCCAGCGCCTCGTCGGACACGCGTTTGGGCTCGACGCCCAGCTCGCGTGCGCTCTTCTGCAGGAAGTGGCGCGTGAGCAGCGGAATGTCCTCGCTGCGTTCGCGCAGCGCCGGCAAGCGCAGACGAATCACATTGAGGCGGTGATACAAGTCCTCGCGGAACAGGCCCTGGCGCACGCGCGTCTCCAGATTCTGGTGCGTGGCCGCGATCACCCGTACATTCGCGCGCAGCGGATTGTGGCCGCCCACGCGATAGAACTGCCCATCGGAGAGCACGCGCAAGAGGCGCGTTTGCAGGTCGAACGGCATGTCGCCGATTTCATCGAGGAACAGCGTGCCGTTCTCCGCCTGCTCGAAGCGGCCCTGGCGCATCGCCTGCGCCCCCGTGAACGCGCCGCGCTCGTGGCCAAACAGTTCGGATTCCAGAAGATCTTTCGGAATGGCCGCGGTATTCAGCGCGATGAACGGACCGTTCGCGCGTGGGCTATGCCGGTGCAAGGCGCGCGCGACGAGCTCCTTTCCGGTGCCCGACTCGCCGGTGATGAGCACAGTGGCCGCCGAATGCGAGAGGCGGCCGATGGCGCGGAACATGTCCTGCATCGCGGGGGCCTGGCCAAGCATCTCGGGCGCCTCGGCGGGGCGCTCGTCCCAATGCTGCTCGCCGCGCATGCTCTCGTCCACGGCACGGCGGATCAGCTCGACAGCCTTGTCCACGTCGAACGGCTTGGCGAGGTATTCAAACGCGCCGCCCTGGAACGCGGCCACCGCGCTGTCGAGGTCGGAGAACGCGGTCATGATGATGACGGGCAGGCCCGGCACGCGCTCGCGCACCGTCTGCAGCAATTCGAGGCCCGAGCCGCCCGGCATGCGAATGTCGGAGACGAGCACCTGCGGGCTGTCGTGATCGAGCGCGCTC
>DATEJU010000169.1:0-13178 GCA_035277805.1 Paraburkholderia sp.
CCGAATGCGGCGGGCTTTACGGTCGCGGGCAAGGTGTCGATCGTCAACGCGAAGCCGGGCGCCATCGACGCGCATCTGCTGCCGCTCATCGACGCGCACACGGACGTCGTGCTCGATGCCCATACGCAACGCCTCTCGAACCTGAACGTGCGGCTCGTGAAGAACGCAACGGTGACGGGCGGCGGCGTGCTGAGCGGGCGCAATGGCCGCTTCGACCTCAAGGTGGCCGCGCTCGATCTGAACGCACTCGAAGCGAGCGTGCTCCCGACGCAACTGGCGGGCCCGATCACGGTACGCCTTGCCGGCGACGTGCAGAGCGTCGCGCTCGATCTCGCCGATCCGAAGGCTGCGCTGCGCCTGCAAGGCAAGGTGACGCAGGATCCCGCGCGACTCGCGTTCAACGACGTGCGCCTGACTTCGGGGGCCGGGCATCTCGACATCACGGGCGCGCTCAAGCACGATGCCCATTCCTCGTACGCGCTCAAGGCGGTGCTGACCAATTTCGATCCGCTCTCACTGGCATCGCAGATGCCGGCGCGCGCGGGCGCGGCGCACAAGGTGGCGAAACCCGAGGGCCCCACCGAGGCGCAGCGCGCTGCACAAAAGAATGCACTGAATCCGCAGCGCAACCTTGCGCTCAATCCTGCGATGAACCCCGCGCTCAACCCTGCGCAAACGAGCGAGCAGGCGAACGCGCAGAACGTGGCGCGCAATACCACGCAAACCGCGACCCCAGGCACGCCATCGAAAACGGCCGCGCGCAAACCCGCACCGAAAGTTCCGGCGCGCCGCATCGTGGCACGCGTGAACGGCACGCTCGAGGCAAGCGGCATGCTCGCGCCCACCTTGACGACGAAGGCCGAGTTCAAGCTCGGCCCGAGCGTCTATGACGACCTGCCGCTCACCGGCCAGGGCCTCATCCAGCTGGCGGGCTCGCGCATCTTGCCGAGCCGCGCGAATCTCTCGGTCGCGGGCAATACCGTCGACCTGCAGGGCAGCTTCGGCGCGCGCGGCGACCGCTTGCGCTTTCGCGTGGACGCCCCGCAGCTCGACCGGCTCGGCTTTGGCGTCGCGGGCCAGCTGGCGGCGAGCGGCGACCTGACCGGCACCTTCGCGCATCCCGACGTGACACTCGACTACAAGGCCGAGAACGTGGTGTTCGGCGATAACCGCGTCGGCCATGCCGAGGGCCGCGCCGAGGCGCACGACGGCGCGAACGGCGCGCTCGCCTTCAGCGCCGACGCGAGCGGCATCGCCGTGGCGGGCGTCGACATCACCACGCTGAGCGCGCGCCTTGCCGGCACACGCGCGAAGCACACGCTCACCGCGAGCGCGAAGGGCCGCGTGCAGGGGCAGCCGATCGACTTCGCGGTGGCGGCCAACGGCAAGCTCTCGGATACGCGCGAAGGCACGCGCTGGGACGGCACGGTGACGCAGCTCGAGAACCGCGGCGTGCCGGGCGTGAAGCTGGAGGCGCCGGTGACGGTGAGCGCGGGGCCGGGCAAGGTCACGCTCGGCGCAACGCGCATTGCAGCCGTGGGCGCCTCGCTCGACCTGAAATCGTTCGATCTCGACCACGGCCGCATTCGTTCGGCGGGCGCGCTCACGAACGTCTCGGTCGCGCGCATCATGCAATTGCGCCAGCAGTTCACGGGCGAGCCTTCCACGCTCAAGTCCGACCTGATCTTCGATGGCGACTGGGACTTCTCGATCGGCCAGAGTGCGAGCGGCTATGTGCAGGTGAAGCGCCGCTCGGGCGACATCACGGCCGAGATCGGGCGCGGCCTCGCCTCGCTCGGCATCGGCGACGTCAACGCGCGCGCGGCGTTCAGCGGCGGCAATCGCCTCACGCTCACGGCGCATGCGCAGGCGAGCCGCGTGGGCGTGCTCGACATCGACGCGAACACGACGCTCGTGCCGCGCGACGGCATGCTCACGGTGGCGGACGAAGCGCCGCTCGGCGGCACGATCAAGGCGAACATGCCCTCGCTCAAGACCACGGGCGGCCTGCTGGGCCCGAGCTATCTGCTGGACGGCCATCTCGCGCTGCAGCTCGCGCTGGGCGGCACGATCGCGAAGCCCAACCTCACGGGCTCGCTCACCGGTGACGGGATCTCCGCGACCGTGGTCGATCAGGGGCTCGAGCTGAAGGACGGCACGATCCGCATCGCGCTCTCGAAGAATCTCGTCGACTTCCAGCAGGTCGAGTTCCACGGCGCGACGAGCGGCACGCTGCGCGCGACGGGCCGCGTGGCGCTCGACAATGCGCAGCCCGATCTCACCGCGAGCATCGTCGCGGACAAGCTCGAGCTGTTCGCCTCGCCCGAGCGCAAGCTGTCGCTTTCGGGTAGTGCGACCATCGCCAACGGCGGGCATCTGGGCGGCATGCAGATCGACGGCAAGTTCACTGTCGATCACGCGCTGTTCGACTTGCCCGAGTCGGCGGCGCCCTCGCTGGGCGACGATGTCGTGATCGTGCGCCCCGATGGCACGACCATCGGCGGCACGCCGCCGCCGATCGAAAAGACGGCTTCGCAAAAACCCGTGCCGCGCTTCGCGCCGCGCGCAAACATCGACATCAGTCTCGGGCGCGACTTCCGCTTCCGCGGGCAGGGCGCGGATCTGGGCCTTGCCGGCACGATTACCGTGAATAGCGCGCCGGACGTGCCGCTGCGCGCGATCGGCAACGTGCGCGTGACCGAAGGTTCCACTTACACGGCATTCGGCACCAAGCTGAACATCGAGAACGGGTTCTTCACGTTCAACGGGCCGGTCGGCAACCCGGGCATCAACATTCTCGCCATGCGGCGCAACCAGCAGGTGGAGGCGGGCGTGCAGGTCACGGGCACGGTCCAGGCGCCGGTGGCGAAGCTCGTTTCCGAGCCGAACGTGCCCGATAACGAAAAGCTCTCGTGGCTGTTGTTCGGCCATGGCACCGACCAGGGCAATAACGTCGGACAGCAGAACGCGATGACGACGGCGCTCGCCCTGCTGGGCAGCGCGCAAGGCAAGCGCCTCGCGCAGAGCATCGGCCTCGACGAATTCTCGATCGGGCGCAGCGAGGTGGGCCTGACCGATCCCGAGGTCGTGATGATCGCGAAGGCCATCAATCAGCGGTTCGTGATTGGTTACGAGCAGGGCTTGCAGTCGGCGTCGAACGCGGTGAAGGCGACCATCAATCTCAGCCGCTACTGGTCCGTGGTGGCATACGGCGGCACGTTCTACGGCGCCGACATTCTCTACACGCGACGCTTTAACCGCATCAACTGGTAGCGGCGCCGGGCACGCGCCGCGGGGTGCGGAGCGTCGCGTGCCAGTGCGCTTGGCGGGCCTTGCTGGCCGGGGCGGCTGAATCGGCCGCGCGGGTGTTATCGCCACCAGTACCACCGGCGGCACCGGCGCTGCCATCGGCGGGCTCGCCGTCGTGCCGCGACTCGGCCGCGGCCTTCGCCAGATCCGCTGCACGCTGCGCCGCACCGTCCCAGCCGCCGCCCAGCGCATGGAACACCTCGACCTGATCGGCGGCCACCTCGCCCGAGGCGTTGACGAACTGCTGCTCGTCGACGCTCGCCGATGCGGATTCGACCGGCCCCCGCGCGATCACGTGCGTCGATGGCTGAGGGCGGGCGCTGGCGCAGCCTGCCTCGATCCATTGCACGAGATTTTTGAGGTGAGCGGCTGTTTGTGCACGTCTTTTTATCTCGATCGAGACAAAGAAAAATCTTAGCTTACGGTTTGTAATTTAAGAATATTCTTATGACGCGTCGCAAAATTCAATCCCATAATTCCATCACCCTGTGAAAGGGGGGAGCAGAGCGACTGGAGTCAACGATTCGGCTGGTGAAGCGCGGTTGTTACCGCCAGTTGATGCAGGCCCAGGCCCGGCGCGTTCTGTTGGTTCATCAATTTTGTCGGTCATCTCAGTAATTTTTTAGGACTACTTTTCATGAAAAAAATCACTCTCCCTCTGATCGTCGCGGCAATGGGCCTTGCTGCTTCGGCGGCTCACGCTGCTGGCCCCGTCAGCAATGGCGGCATCGTGACCATTAACGGCGAACTGACGTCCAACACCTGCGATGTGAGCGGCAACGGTCAAGGCAACAACTTCACGGTCACGCTGCCGACGCTGACGGCTTCGGAACTGGCCGCAGCAGGCTCGATCGCGGGTTCGACGGGCTTCAACATCGCCCTGACGAACTGCACGCCGGATACGGGTAACGTCCACACGTTCTGGGAATACGGCGCAACCACGCTGAGCGACGGCAACCTGAAGAACAACGGCGTGGCTACCAACGTTGAAGTCCAGCTCGTCGACTACAACAGCGGCATGCAGGTCATCGACGTGAGCAAGCCCGATGGCACCCAGAACTCGCAAACCGTCGCGATCGCGGGCGGCAACGCAAACCTGCAGTACGCAGCACAGTACATCTCGCCGACCGGCAGTGCGGGCCCTGGCGAAGTGACGACCAACGTCACCTATTCGATGGTTTATCAGTAAATCGGTGTGCGGGCGGAGGCGCTTCAGGCGCTTTCCGCCTGTAAGGATATCTAAGGAAATGGCGGAAGTTTCGCGCTCTCGTCGTACTGTGTGGCGGTGAGCGGGTGTTGGGGATTTGTACTGTCCGCCATTTCCCGAGCTGTTCTTGCAGGCATCGACCCCTGCCACCGGTGCCCATGTCTCGACGGGCGGCGCAGCGCGATTGCGCGCAGCGCCATGTCCTGCTTCGTTATCTGATTGAGCGTTATGAATATCCGAAAACTTTTCAGCAGCGCATTCGCCACGAGCGTGCTGGCCTTGGGCACGATGCTGCCTTTCGCGGCGCAAGCGTCGGTCGTGATCGCCGGTACGCGTGTGATCTACAACGCCTCGGACAGCGAGGTGACGCTCAAGCTTTCCAACGTCGGCAAGTCGCCGGAACTGACCCAGGTCTGGCTCGACAAGGGTGACCCGAAAGCCGATCCGAGCAAGCTCGATCTGCCCTTCGTGCTGACGCCGCCGCTTGCGCGCATCGATCCGGGCAAGTCGCAGACCATCCGCATCGCCTATACGGGCGAGCCGTTGGCGAAGGATCGCGAAACCCTCCTGTGGTTCAACATGCTCGAAGTGCCGCCTAAACCCACAGCCGGTCAGGCCGGGCCGAACTACGTGCAGCTCGCGTTCCGCTCGCGTCTGAAGTTCTTCTTCCGTCCCGCGGGGCTCGAGGGCAAGGCCGACGACGCGCCGGGCAAGCTCACGTGGCGCGTGGGGATGCAAAACGGCAAGCCCGCACTGCTGGTGTCGAATCCCACGCTGTATCACGTGACGATTATCGAGGCCCACGTGGGCGAAGGCGAGCATGCGCCGAAGTTCGACCAAGGCGACATGGTGGCGCCGGGCGCGCAGCTCGCGCTGCCGCTCTCGGCCGCGCCGGGCGGCGCCGGCAAGGTGTCGTTCACCACGCTCAACGACTACGGCGGGCCGATGAAGCACGAGGCGGCGTTGCAATAGCATCGCGGCTTGGCCAAAGCAGCAGTCCGAACACATCCAGACTGATAAGGACTCCTGCACCTTCTTCGTGCAGGAACGCGCGGCGTCGAGCAGGGCGTGATTCCCGGCGCGCGTGCACAACATTATTCGAATGTCGCGAGGTAGCGGGTCTGTGCGCCGATAGCTTGACGCATCGGCACGGGCCCCTATTGCCTGCGAATCCGGCGCATCATGAGTAATCGCAATTCCAGATCCAGCCCCAGGCATCCTCACGCCGAGACCATTTTCCTGAACCAGGTCGGCGCGGCGGTGCTGCTCGCGTTCACGGCCTCCCATGCAATGGCGGACGGTCTTCCCGGTGCCGCACTTGCCGGGCAGCCGGAGTCGACGGCATCGGTCGATACGCAGGGCGTTGCGCAGCCCGTCCCCGCCGATGCGCTCGCGATTCCGAACGTGACGGGCGTGGCGGCTACCCCGCACCCACCTGCGGACCTCGCGCCGATGCATGCAAGCGCTGGCCCTGGCGAGTCGTCGATGACGGCTGCCGAGGCGCCTGCCGCACTGGCTGGAGCCGGACCTGTAGCGGTCGATGGCGGACCGGTCGTGCCCGAAGCGTTGGCATCGGCAACCGCGCCTGCACCCGCATCCGCACCGGCCGCATCCGCGCCGGAAACCGTGGAATTCAACTCGCAGTTCCTGACCGGCAGCGGAGCAGCGAGCACGGACATTTCCCGCTTCGGCAAGGGTAATCTTGCGTCGCCTGGCCGCTATCGCGCGACGCTCTATGTGAACGGCGTGTGGATTGGCGTAACCGACGTCAACCTGCGCGAAGTGGGGGGCGACAAGCTAAACGTCAAGCCGGCCTTCGACGTCGATTTGCTTACACGCGCGGGCGTCGACCCCACGCGCCTGTCCGACACGGCACGCGCGCAACTCGAGGCTGCCGGCAATGGCGACGCCGTTGTGCTGCTGCCCAACTTGATCCCGCAAGCAAGCGCGACGTTCGACATGGGCGAGCAGCGGCTCGACCTGAGCATTCCGCAGGCGATGATGAGCCGCAATGCGCGCGGCTGGGTCGACCCGAAATTCTGGGACAACGGCGTACCGGCGGCGACGTTCCAGTACAACGCCAACGTCTATCACACGAACGGCAGCGGCCTGTCGACCACCCAGGGCTACCTGGGCATGATGGCCGGCATTAACGTCGGCGCCTGGCGCTTCCGCTACAACGGCAACGTCACGACCACGACGGGCGCGGGCACGCACTTCCAGAGCATGCAGACCTATCTGCAGCGCTCGTTCGCGCCCATCAAGAGTCAGCTCACGATCGGCGACTCGTACACGGACGGCACGATCTTCGACAGCTTCGGCGTGCGCGGCGTGCAACTCGGCACGGACGACCGCATGTACCCCGAGTCGCAACGCGGCTACGCGCCGACCGTGCGCGGGATCGCGAACACCAACGCGAAGGTCGAGATCCGGCAGAACGGCAATATCATTTATGAAACGACGGTTGCGCCGGGGGCGTTCGAGATCAACGACCTCTACCCGACCGGTTATGGCGGTGATCTTCAGGTTGTCGTGACCGAGGCGAACGGCAGCAAGCAGGTGAGCGTGGTGCCGTACGCCGCGCCTGTGAACGCGTTGCGCGAGGGCCGCTGGCGCTACAGCGTGGCGGCCGGCCAGTACCGCAATTCGAGCCAGCAGAGCAACCCGTTTGTTTTCGAAGCGGGCGTGCAGCGCGGCATCAACAATTTCCTCACGCTGTACGGCGGGACGATCGTCGCCAGCGACTACGTTTCCGGCGCGCTTGGCGCGGCGCTCGACACGCCCATTGGCGCCTTCGCGGCGGACATCACGCAGGCGAACACCAATCTGAAGAACCTGCCGAGCCGCAACGGGCAGAGCTTGCGTATTTCGTACTCGCGCGTCTTCGCGTCCGCGGATACCAACGTCACGCTGGCCGCGTATCGCTATTCCACGAGCGGCTTCCTGAGTCTCGTGGATGCGATGAATCTGCGCGATCTCTCGCGGCGCGGCATCGACAACACGAGCAATGGGATCCAGAAGGGCCGGCTCCAGCTCACGCTCAACCAGAACCTGAATTCGTGGGGTTCGGTCTATGCGTCCGGCTATACGCAGAACTACTGGAACAAGGCGAGTCGCGATCTCTCGTATCAAGTCGGCTACAACACCAATATTCGCCGCGTGGGCGTGGGTCTTTCGGCTTCGCGCGCGCTCGACGTGGATTCCGGGCGGTGGGACACCCGTGTGATGGTGAACCTGAGCATTCCGCTCGATATCGGCACGAGGATCGCGAACTCGAACACCAGCTACACCCACGATTCGCGCGACAACAGCAACCAGATTCAGGAAACCGTCACGGGTACGGCGGGCGTCGACAACGCGTTCAGCTACGGCGTCACGACCGGCTACACCTCGGGCAGCAGGAGCAATGGCAGCATCAATGCGAACGCTGGCTATCTCGGCCGCTACACGCAGATGCGCGCAAACGCCGGCTACGGGAACGGCTACACGCAGGCGGGTGCGGGCCTCACGGGCACGGTCGTCGCGTACCAGGACGGCGTGGTGCTCTCGCCGCAGACCGGCGACACGTTTGCCGTCATCGAGGCGAAGGACGCCGTGGGTGCGCGCGTGGCGACCTCGCCGGGCGTGCGCGTGGACTCGCGGGGTCATGCGGCGGTCGCGGGCATGCAGCCTTACTCGCTGAATGCCGTGGACATCGATACCAAGGGCTTGCCGATGGGCGTGGAGCTCAAGACCACCGAGCAGCATTTTGCTCCGACGGCGGGGGCTGTGGTGCGCGTGAAGTTCGACACGGACTATCGGGGCCGCGCGATGGTGGTTCGGCTGCGGCGCACGAACGGCGAAACGGTGCCGTTCGGCGCGGACGTGCTCGACGAGAGGGGGAATAACGTCGGCACGGTCAGCCAGGGCAGCCGCGCGATGTTCTATACCAAGGACGCGGGCGGCGACCTCACGGTGAAGTGGGGCGAGGGCATTGGGCAGAGCTGCAAGGTGCGTTATTCGCTGCCGGTGGCGCAGAAGGACAAGCCGGCTGCGACGGTGTTTTCGGATGCGGTTTGTCAGTGAGCGGTTTATCGAAAACAGCGGAGATTTGAAGGGGTTATATACACATGCGCAGACTGGAACGCTTACTGGCTTTGGTCACCGCGCCGGCGGAGGCGGGATCGGCTTGCGCCGCAGACGCGACCCTCGACTTCAGCGGCACGATGGACACCATGCCCCGCGCGCCGAAGAATACCGGCGCAGTTTTATCGACCAGGGACGCCAACGGCGGGACGGTTTCGGCCACGGCGACGATGAATCTTACGTATAACTGAGCGATCAATCATGCATTTCTTATGGTCAAACCAATCGCGATATCGCGGTGTCCTTCTTTACTTGACGGCGTTAGTCCTGCTTCTCGCAGGTTCAAAGGCAACCTGGGCAGCAAGTTGTTCAAGTGGTGGTGGTCAGGCATATACATTGACTTTCCCTGGTTCAGTGGCGGTGCCGCGAGATGCGCCAGTTGGCACCCTGCTGACACCGTGGACAGCAACTGTAGGCTCTAGCAATCTGTTTTACTGCTATAACGACGGCTTGGTCGTCGGCGTCGCCTTTGCTCCAGATAATTTATCTGCATCGGGACAGTCGTATACGAGCGGTGGGGTAACTTACAAACTCTTTAATACAAGCGTGCCCGGGGTGGGGCTTGCTGTTGCCGTCAAGGTCGCTGCCAACGGTTGTGGATTTGGGCCCGGGTGGCTGGACTTGGGTACGCCGGGCACCTACCCAGGGTGGAAGTCGCCGCCGCCGGCTGGCTATACAGGCGGCAGTTGTAGTGCGGGTGGTAGTTTGTGGAATGGCGGCGAGGCAACAGCGGCATTGGTAACGACGGGACCGGTCCAGGCGGGGCAAATCGCAAGCACGATTGTGGCGTCGGCTTTGCCCTATCAATCCGGACCGTCGATGATTACTAATCTTCCCGCTGCGACATGGTCCATTTCGCCCGTCGATGTGACGGTGTTGTCATGCGTCACACCGGATGTCATGGTGCCCATGGGCACGCATAGCGCAAGCGAGTTAACGGGTTTGAATACGTTCACGTCAGCGGCCAGTTTCAACGTGAGCCTCAATAGTTGCCCAGCGGGCATGAATACCGTGCAGTACGAGATCCAGCCGAGTACCGCGGTGATCGACCGCTCGCAGTCGGTGGTGGCGTTGGATAGCAGTTCCACGGCAACGGGAGTCGGCGTCCAACTGCTCGACGGTACTGGCGCGGTATTCCCACTGTCTACCCGCGTGACCTTTAGCGGCTACAACCAGAGTACGGGCGGTTCCTACACCATTCCGTTTCAAGCACGCTGCTACCAAACTGCGGATACGGTGGGCCCGGGTCGAGCGAATACGTCGATGGCGCTCGTTATGACCTATCAGTGACTTTGGTTGTGAATGCGCTCCACGGGGAGGGATGCGTACGAGTTGGTTTTGACTCGTATCCGGCGTGCCGTCTCCTGCTCTCGAGCCGCCCCTCGCGAGGGGCGACTACCTGGGGCGTTAGCACGCCCCGCCTGGCTGTTCTTACTTCACCCGCATCCCCGGCTTCGCGCCGCTATGCGGCTCGAGGATATAAAGCCCCGGCTCGGCCTTCTCGTCTGCGGACGATGCCGCGAGCACCATGCCTTCAGAAAGCCCGAACTTCATCTTGCGCGGCGCGAGGTTCGCGACCATCACGGTGAGCTTGCCCTTGAGGTCTTCGGGCTTGTAGGCCGAGCGGATACCCGAGAACACGTTGCGCGTCTTGCCTTCGCCCACGTCGAGCGTGAGTTGCAGCAGCTTGTCCGAACCTTCCACGATGTTGCAATCGACGATCAGCGCCACGCGCAGGTCGATCTTCGCGAAGTCGTCGATGGAGATGACTTCGGGCGTTTCGTCGGCGGCGGGCTTCTTCGCTTCCTTCGCGGCCTTCGACTTCTTGTTCGCATCGGCGGCGGCAGCGGGCGCTTCGGTCGCCTGCAACGAGTCGCGGTTCGCGGCGAGCAGCGCTTCGATCTGCTTGGGATCGACACGCGTCATGAGGTGCTTGTACGCGTTGATCGGTTGTTGCGACGACAACGTCTTGCCCGCGTCGGCCCACGTGAGCGGCTCGATGGCGAGGAACTGCTCGACGCCTTCGGCGAGCGTGGGCAGCACCGGCTTCAACGCGAGTGAGAGCAGACGGAATGCTTCAAGGCTCACGCTGCACGTTTCATGCAGGGCGACCGAGTTGGCCGGATCCTTCGCCTGTTCCCATGGCTTGGCTGTATCGACGTAACCGTTCACCGCATCGGCAAGCTCCATCGTGTGGCGCAGCGCGCGGCCATACTCGCGTGCCTCGTAGTTCGCGGCGATCTGCGGGATCGCTTCGCGCAGTTGGGCAACGAGCGGATGGTTCATCGCGCTGTCCTGCACACGGCCCTCGAAGCGCTTGATGAGGAAGCCCGCCGCGCGGCTCGCGATGTTGATGTACTTGCCGACGAGGTCACTGTTCACGCGCGCCTGGAAGTCCTCGAGGTTCAGATCGAGGTCTTCCATCGAGCTATTGAGCTTGGCCGCGAAGTAGTAGCGCAGCCACTCGGGATTCAGGCCCGTGGTGACGTAGCTCTCGGCGGTGATGAACGTGCCGCGCGACTTCGACATCTTCGCGCCGTCCACCGTGAGGAAGCCGTGCGCGAACACGTTGGTAGGCGTGCGATGGCCCGAGAACTGCAGCATCGCCGGCCAGAACAGCGTGTGGAAATACAGGATGTCCTTGCCGATGAAGTGGTACTGCTCGGTCTTCGACTCGGGCTTCACCCATGCGTCGAAGTCGATGCCGCGCTTCTCGCAGAGGTTCTTGAAGCTCGCGTAATAGCCCACCGGCGCGTCGAGCCACACATAGAAGTACTTGCCGGGCGCGCCCGGGATCTCGAAGCCGAAGTACGGCGCGTCGCGCGAGATGTCCCAGTCGGCGAGCTTCGACTCACCCGCTTCGCCGAGCCACTCGCGCATCTTGTTGGTGGCTTCGGGCTGTGCGAGGCCAGCGACCCAGCCGCGCAGGAACTGCTCGCAGCGCGGGTCGGAGAGGCGGAAGAAGTAGTGCGTCGAGGTCTTGCGCACGGGCGTGGCGCCCGAGACCACTGAGTACGGATTCTTCAGGTCGGTGGGCGCATAGGTCGAGCCGCATACTTCGCAGCTGTCGCCGTACTGGTCTTTCGCGCCGCACTTCGGGCACTCGCCCTTGATGAAGCGGTCCGGCAGGAACATGTTCTTGACCGGATCGTAGGCCTGCTCGATGTCGCGCGTCTCGATGAGGTCCGCTTCCTTGAGTGCCAGGTACACCGATTCCGAGAGCACGCGGTTCTCGTCAGAGTCCGTCGAGTAGTAGTTGTCGAACGACACGCCGAAGCTGTCGAAGTCGCGCTTGTGCTCTTGCCAGACGCGTGCGATCAGCTGCTGCGGCGTGAGGCCTTCCTTCTCGGCGCGCAGCATGACGGGCGTGCCGTGCGTGTCGTCGGCACCGACGTAATAGACCTCGTGGCCATGCATTCGCAGCGCGCGAACCCAGATGTCCGTCTGGATGTACTCGACCAGGTGGCCGATGTGGATCTGCCCGTTGGCATAGGGCAGAGCAGACGTGACGAGAATCTGGCGGCGGCCGCCTGGCGTGGTGCCTTGGCTGGCAGGCGCGCCGGCTGCAACGAGGTCGGTGGCGGGTGCTGACATAGGTGAGGGGGTTCCGGTGATGCGGGAGGTCGAAACGGCGATTTTAGCAGGGTGGGCGGGCAGCGCGTCTGGCCGCCAGGCGCAGTGGAATCGCATGTGCCGGTGCGTGAGCGCGGCGCGCGGGCCGGCGAGCGACGAGATTGCCGCCGATGCATGGAGCATGCGTGAAGGGGGTTCGCGCGGCGTGCCCGATTCGGGCGCGCAGATCGCGCGACGCGCTGCCTGCAAGACATCTGCGAAAATCGCAGGCAAAAAAAACCGGGGCAGGATGGCCCCGGAGCAACAACGACAAGAGGAGAATGGTGACGCGGCGGCGTGACCGCACGCGTACCGTAATGAAAGACAGCGGAGTTGAAAGAGAGTTCGAAAATTTTTTCGATTCGCTGAATCCGCCGGCTCGCAGGGTTTTGCGGCCGCTCCCGGGCGGTGGCGGATTGCGGCATGGTGGCCCAATCCGGCTGTATCTGGCTGCTGGCGGCGAGCCCAAACGCAAGCGGGACGGCTTCGCAGCCGTCCCGCTCGTCTTGTCGCTGTTTTCGCGGCGCGCGCCGCAAGTCGTGTGTCACGACATGCGGCTTGCGGCACCGCCCGAAGCGCTTAGCCCCCCTGGTGCTGCGCCGTCGCGCGCAGATAGATTTCCACGCGGCGGTTCGCGGCGCGGCCGGCTTCGGTGTTGTTGTCGGCGATCGGCTGGGTGTCGCCGCGGCCTTCGGCCGCCATGCGCTGCATCGCCACGCCGCGCGAGCCGAGGTAATTCACGACGCTTTGCGCGCGGTTGACCGACAGCGTCTGGTTGTACGCCGGCTGGCCCGTGTTATCCGTATGGCCCACGACCTGCGCGACCACTTCCGGGTTCTGCTGCAGCGTCTGCGCGACCTGGTCGAGCACCGGCGCGAACGACGGCTTGATCGCGTAGCTGTTGGTGTCGAACGTCACGTTGCTC
>DATEJU010000170.1:0-6695 GCA_035277805.1 Paraburkholderia sp.
GCTGGTCCCACCCCTTCCCATCCCGAACAGGACCGTGAAACAGCTCCACGCCGATGATAGTGCGGATTGCCCGTGTGAAAGTAGGTAATCGTCAGGCTCCTCATGCTGTACAGTCCAGAACCCCGGTGGCTCCGAAAGAGCACCGGGGTTCTGGCGTTTACGCACGCGAAAATACCTGCTCAACACCAGCTGCACACGTAAAAATTGGCCGTCCCATGGACGGCCAATTTGCATTCGGCATCCGAACTACCGAGCCGAGCTTCAATGCGCAGCTTTCGCCTTCTGCGTCGCGGCAAGTACATCGGGCGCCGAAATCGCGGCGGCATCTGCGAGTTGCTCCTGCGTGAGCTCTTCGAGCAACGCCATATCGCGAGCAATCACCTGCGGGAGATGCGCGCGCAGGAATTCCACCCAGGTCTTCGTTTTCGCATCCACGAACTTGCGTGACGGGTACAGCGCATACACATGGTTCTTCTGCAGGATATGCTGGGGCAGCACGCGCACGAGCGTGCCGTTGCGCAGACCTTCTATTGCCGCATAAACCGGCAGCATGCCGATACCCATTCCTTCACGAATCGCCACTGCCAGCGACTCTGCAATGTTCACCTGAACCGGGCCGTCCACGTGCATCTCGACACTTCCCTCGGGGCCTTCGAGTACCCACTCATGCGCGGGCGCCGTCGGGGTCTTGAGGATCAGGCAGTCGTGGTGCGCGAGATCCGCGGGCGTGCGAGGCGCGCCGTGCGTATGCACATACGCCGGCGATGTGCACAGGATGCTGCACGACGAACCCAACTGGTGTGAAACGAGATCGGAGTTCGGCAGCGATGCCGCAGTTACCACCGACACATCGCTGCTGCCTTCGAACAGATCGGGCATACGCTGCGAGAGCGTAAGCTCGACCGTGACTTCAGGGTGCAAAGCACGATATCGCGATATCGCGGGCAGCACGTATTGTTGCCCGATGCTCGCGAAACTGTGCATACGCAACGCACCCGCGGGACGCTCGTGGGCACAACTGGCTTCTTCTTCGGCACTGTCGACGTCCGCGAGAATTTGCGAGCAGCGTTTCAGATAGCGTTCGCCGGCGGGAGTGAGCGCGAGTCGGCGCGTCGAGCGGTTCAAGAGGCGCGTACGCAGATGCGCCTCCAGTTCCGAGACCGCACGCGACATTGCGCCCGTGGTCGAATCGAGCGACTGAGCTGCGGCGGTGAAACTGCCGGCTTCGACAACGCGGATAAACACCCGCATATTTTGTAGCGTATCCATCAGACCTTCTTTGAGAACTTCTTGTTCAGCACGAAAACAATATTGTCCGCCTCGCGGACCCCGGCATTGTTGAGTGATCTGGAACGGACGTTCCCCGCCTGTCCCGTTAATTCGCTCAACTGACGCTCCTACAATCGGCGCCTGTCGACCAGAGTTGGTGCAAAGCTCTTGCTCTGGTCCCATGCTTCGCGGTCGACCAGAGTCGTGCAAAGCACTTGCTCTGGTCCCATGCAACTTCGTTGCTCAGCCACTGCGCCTGCAGTGGCTTTCTTCGTAACAATCCAAGCGTAGTACGTTTTAAATGAACCGCCAGCCAGCGATACATCGAGCGATCGACTCGCGTCGTCGCACCGAAATCATATGGCGAGCCGCGCGACGCGGCCTGAGAGACTGGCAAGGCAGCAGTGGCGCGATCTGGCTGCATCTGCTGAAAACGGTTGCTGCGGGATTGCTCGCGATGGGCATTTCGATGTTGCTCGACCTGCCTCAGCCGCGCATTGCGATGACGACAGTGTTCGTGCTGATGCAGCCGCTCTCCGGCATGGTGTTCGCGAAGAGCGTCTACCGCATTGTCGGCACCGCGGTGGGCATGGTCGCGGCGGTGGTGCTGGGGGCCGTGTTCATCCAGCAGCCCGAGCTCTACATACTCGGGATGACGGGATGGGTGGCCGCGTGTACCGCGGCCGCCATGCGCAATCGCCATTTTCGTTGGTACGCTTTCGTGCTGGCAGGCTATACCGCTGCGCTGATCGGCATTCCGCTCGTGATGCAGCCCAACGGACTCTTTCTCGCCGCGCTTGGACGCGGGGCCGAAGTCGCCGTGGGGATTTTGTGCTCCGGGGTGGTCAGCGCCGTTATCGTGCCCCGGCAATCGGGCTCGGTGCTTGAGCGCACCTTACGCACTCGATATCTTGATTTTACTGCGTTCGCGGCGCTTGTGCTGTCCGGTGGGCTTGAAAGAGGCGTATTTGAAGGGCGATTCGCGAAACTCGTCGATGAGATCGTTGGCTTCGAGGCCACGCGCGCTTTCTCAATTTTCGAGGACCCGACCATGCGCTCGCGCAGCCAGCTGCTCGCGCGCCTGAACGGCGAGTTCATGGACGTATGCGCGCGTCTGCACGCACTGCGTCAGTTGAAGAAGCGTCTGCGCTGGAGCGATGAAGCCATTGCGCCGCTTGCGCCGTATTTCAGCGAGCTTGCGACGCTGCTGGCGCAACGCCCTCGTCAAGGCGAAGCCGATCGTGCGTATGCACTGCGTATCGCGCAAGCTCTGGAGTCGTTCAAGCACACACTGCCGCGCCACGTGCGCGAGATGCGCCGGCCGCTCGAGGTAGCCGCGCCCGACGTGCTGCAGGACTTCGATACATCCGCCGAGCTGATCTACCGCTTCACGACCGAAATCTCCCGCTACAGCAGCACGTGGGCGTCGCTCACGCAGGCCGGTCTGCCGCCCGAGCCGCGTATTACGCGCTATGTGCCGCGCACGAGCTGGTACGTCGTGGCGTTCACCTTCATGCGCACGGCCGTGGTGGTGGCCGCGATCGGCTGGTTCTGGGTGCAGACCGACTGGCCGAGCGGCGGCCTCGCGCTGATCGCCGCCGCGCTGACCTGCGCGCTCACCTCGTCGGCGCCACGCGCCACCCGCATGGCCTTCCAGATGGCAGCGGGTGCCGGCTGCGCGGCCGTCGTCGGCTATCTGCTCACCTGCTACGTGTATCCAAACGTCGACGGCTTCCCGCTGCTCTGCGCCGCGCTCGCGCCGGTGCTCGCGCTGGGTGCCTTCTTCGCGACGCGGCCACGCATCGCCGGTTTCGGGGTCGGATTCTCGGTGTTTCTCTGCCTGCTCGCGGGCCCCGACAACGTGATCGTCTACACGCCCGACCTGCTGATCAACAACGGCATCGCGGTAGTTGCGGCGATGATCGTGGCCGCGCTTGCGTTTGCGGTGGTCTTCCCGCCGCACATGAACTGGCTTGTCGAGCGCATGCGCGTGGCGCTGCGCGCTCAGGTCGAGCTCGCCTGCCGCGGCGAGCTGCAAGGCCTCGGCCAGCAGTTCCAGTCGGGTACGCACGACCTGATGCACCAGTTGCGGCTGCTGCTTAACGGCCGCAAGCAGGCACACCGGCGCGCGTTGCGCTGGATGCTGATTACGCTCGAGGTGGGGCACGCCGTGATCGATTTGCGTCATGAGGCGCAGGCGGCCACGTGGCTCGGCACGGCCGCGCGCAGATGGCCTGCGAGCCTCGATCAGGTGCTGGACGATATCGCACGTCTTTTCGAGAACCCCGACGCGGCGCAACTGGAGCGCGCATTGTCATCGGTACGCGCGGCCACCTGGATCGCTCAGGAAGCGCTTCCTGGCGTTCACCATGACCGGGAGCGCAGACACGACGTGCAGCGGCTCCTGAGCCATCTGCATTTCATTCGCAGCGCGCTCATCGACCGCGATGCGCCGCTCGGCGCGCTTGCGCGTCAGGCGCGCCGCCGCCATTCGTTGCGTCCGGGAACACCTTGAAATGCGCGTCGCGCAAAGCTGTGCCGCGCGATCTTGCCGCAGTCTGGAAATATGCCTTCCACCCCGCCTTCTTAATCATTCCCGGCCTCGGTCATATAGTCACATCACTGCTTCGCAGTACCCGTTAGCACTGGAGAGTAAAATGAAGTCCCTGAAGATCGCTGTTGTTGCCTGTTCGCTGTTTGCCGCTGCCGCTGCTTATGCACAGAACGAAGCACCGGCAGCGAGCGTCCCTCAGCAGGTCGCGCAAAACGCAGCTCAACCGGCTGTACAAGCGCCCGCCAATCAGTTCGCAAAGCCGGCAAAGAAAGACGAATGCGTCGGTCCGGTCAGCTTCTGCAACATTTATTTCGGTAGCTGAGATCGAGTGATCGCCCGCCATGAATGAGCGAGGCGCAAGCTTGAGTTCCTTACCGCGGTGCCTTCGTATGAGGCCTCGCGGTTTTGCGCATTGTGGCTGCAAAACTGTGTTGCAAATGCCGTAATGCAAAGCCGCCGAAGCGAGACCTGAAAAGGGCACTTGGCGTTTCAGTGTGTTTGTGGAGACTTTGATGTACGAAGACCGTATTCGTTGTGCCGCGTTGCGCGGGAAAATCACTCCGGCTGCCGAGGCCGCGAAGCTCGTGCGCAACGGCATGCGTGTCGGCGCGAGCGGCTTCACGCGCGCGGGCGACACGAAGGCAGTGCCTGTCGAGCTGGCGCGCCGCGCGCGCGAAGAGAAGGAGCCGCTGCGCATCACGCTGATGACGGGCGCCTCGCTCGGCCACGACGTGGACCGCATGCTGACCGAAGCCGGCGTGCTCGAGCGCCGCTTGCCCTTCCAGGTCGACGCCACGTTACGCAAGGCCATCAATCGTGGCGAAGTCATGTTCGTCGACCAGCATCTCTCCGAAACCGTCGAGATGTTGCGTGCGAACCTGCTCGGCAAGCTCGATCTCGCAATCATCGAGGCCGCCGCCATCACCGAGACGGGCGGCATTGTCCCCACGACCTCGGTTGGCAATTCGGCGAGCTTCGCGATTCTCGCGGAGAAGGTGATCGTCGAGCTCAACCTCGCGCAGCCGCTTGCGCTCGAAGGCCTGCACGACGTGTGGATTCCAGGCCACCGTCCGCATCGCGACCCGCTGCCCATCGTGCGCCCGCAAGATCGCGTGGGCACGCCCATCATCGACATTCCAGCCGAGAAGATCGCTGCCATCGTCATCACGAACGAGGCAGACAGCCCCTCGACCGTGCTGCCCGCCGACGAGGAGACCGCGCGTATCGCGGGCCACCTCATCGAGTTCCTGCAGCACGAAGTGAAGCATGGCCGCATGAGCGCGCAACTGCCGCCGCTACAGGCCGGCATTGGCACGATCGCGAATGCGGTGCTCTCGGGCTTTGTGAACTCGCCGTTCGAAGCGCTTACGATGTACTCCGAAGTACTTCAGGACTCTACTTTCGACCTGATCGATGCGGGCAAGATGGTGTTCGCCTCGGGCGCGTCCATGACGCTCTCCGCGCCGCGCCAGGCACAGGTGCTCGCCGAGCTCGACCGCTATCGAGACAAGCTCGTGCTGCGTCCGCAGGAAGTGAGCAATCATCCGGAAGTGATTCGCCGCTTGGGCCTCATCGCGCTGAACACGGCGCTCGAATGCGACATCTACGGCAACGTGAATTCCACGCACGTGGGCGGCACGCACATGATGAACGGCATCGGCGGCTCGGGCGACTTCGCGCGCAATGCCTCGTGCGCGATCTTCGCGACCAAGGCCATCGCGAAGGACGGCCGCATCTCGAGCATCGTGCCGATGGTGCCGCACGTCGATCACAACGAGCATGACGTGGATGTGATCGTCACCGAGCAAGGTCTTGCAGACTTGCGCGGCCTCGCGCCGCGCGAGCGCGCCAGGCTGATCATCGAGCGCTGCGCGCATCCGCTCTATCGCGATCTGCTGGGCGACTACTATCGCGACGCGCTGAAGATCGGCGGCCAGACGCCGCATAATCTCGCCAAGGCGTACGAAATGCATCTGCGCTTTAACGAGACCGGCTCGATGCTGCCGGTCCCGGCAGAGGTGGACGCGGACGACCTCGTCGTGAACGCCTGACCCGCAGGCAATACGCGAACTGCAATAACCGCAAGCCAATGAAAAACGGGAGCGCCAGTGACGGCGCTCCCGTTTTTCATTTGACGGCCTTGAATCGCTACGCTCTTCGGAACAGCCTGATGATGAAGAGCAGGATGACCGCACCGACGATAGCGGTGATGATCGAGCTGATCATGCCGCCGCCGACGTGAATCCCGAGCAGGCCCGCGAGCCAGCCGCCGATGAATGCCCCGACGATCCCGACGATGATATCGACGATCAAGCCGAAACCGCCGCCCTTGACGAGCACTCCAGCGAGCCAGCCGGCGATTGCACCGATGATGAGCCACGCGATGATGCCGTGTTGCATATGGAAGACCCCCCTCGTTGGTGTGAACAAAGCACAGTGAAGTGGAGCTTAGTCCAAGGACGGGGTCGAGTCCATGAAACGCGGCCAGAATTGACAGTTCTTATAGCCCGCAGCGGATCAATTGCAAAAACTGCAACAGTAGTGAAATGCATTCGTAAGGAATGCGCGCCGATTGCGCGACGACTCCGTGCGCAGCGCGCTCATTCGGGCGCGACCTCGGTTTCCGCGGCGGTCCAGCTCACGCTCGAGACGCCTTTTTCCATGCTCAGGCGGCTCGCCATCAATTCGAGCTTGGGCTGATATTTCGGATGCAAGCGCAAGGTCGCCGTGACGCGCAGGCGCTGCGGGTCGCCCGGCATGTCTTCGCTCGTGAGGCTCTGAAACGAGAGCGGCGTGGAGTACATCGAGTTCGAGAGCACGGTGCGAATGTGGATCTCGTCTTCTTCGCGGCACACCACCGTGAGCTCGTAGA
>DATEJU010000171.1:0-12944 GCA_035277805.1 Paraburkholderia sp.
TCGACCGTGTACTGCACCGGCGGCACGCCCGCGCGCTTCGCGGCGTCCACCACGTCGAGCGGATTCGCGCCCAGTTGCGGCGCCGAAGGCAGCCAGCCCATGCGCTCGGACTTCGCGTTGAGGTCGAGCATCGAGAGGTTCTTGTAGCGCTCGCGGTCGGCGCCGGGCCCGAGGATCTCGTCGAGCTGGACTTTCTCGTGGCGCCACTGGCTCGTGTGGTTGTAGAAGAACGACGTGCCGTTCATCTGGCGCGGCGGGCGCTGCCAGTCGAGCGCGAACGCGAGCGGCGCCCAGCCGAATTGCGGACGCAGCTTTTCCTGGCCCACGTAGTGCGCCCAGCCGCCGCCGCTCTGGCCGATACAGCCGCACATCATCAGCAGATTGATGATGCCGCGGTAGATCATGTCGTTGTGGTACCAGTGATTGAGGGCCGCGCCCACGATCACCATGCTCTTGCCATGCGTGCGGTCGGCGTTGTCGGCAAACTCGCGCGCCACCTGGATCACGAGCTTGCGCGGCACCGTGGTGTGCTTTTCCTGCCATGCGGGCGTGCAGGGCACGTCGTCATCGTAGGAGGACGCCACGTTCGGACCGCCCAGGCCCTGGTCGACGCCATAGTTGGCCATCTGCAGGTCGTAGACGGTCGCGACCAGCACGCTCGTGCCATCCGCGAGCGCGACGCGCTTCGCGGGCACGCGGCGCGCGAGCAGCGCGCCGTGTTCGCCGCCGAAGTACGGGAAGCCCACTTCAACCACTTCGTCATGCTGATCGATAAACGAAAGGCGCGGATCGACCTCGCGGCCGCTGCCGCCATCCTTCAGCTCGAGATTCCAGCGGCCCACCTTCTTGCCGCCGTCATGTTCGGATTCGCCCCAGCGGAAGCCGATCGAGCCGTTCGGCGCAACGATGTCGCCCGTGGCTGCATCGATCGCCAGCGTCTTCCATTGCGGGTTGTTCGCCTCGTCGAGATTGCCGGCGAGCTGCGAGGCGCGCAGGAACTGGTCCGGCACCAACGCGCCGTCGCGCTCGGCGAGCGTGACGAGCATCGGCATGTCGGTGTACTGCTTCACGTAGTCGCGGAAGTACGCGGATTTGCCGCCCGCGTGGAATTCCTTGAGCACCACATGGCCCATTGCGAGCGCGAGCGCCGCGTCGGTGCCCTGCTTCGGCGCGAGCCAGATGTCGCCGAACTTCACCATCTCGCCGAAGTCCGACGAGACCGCCACCGTCTTGGTGCCCTTGTAGCGGACTTCGGTGTAGAAGTGGGCGTCGGGCGTGCGCGTTTGCGGGACGTTCGAGCCCCACACCATCAGATACGTGGAGTTGTACCAGTCTGCCGATTCGGGCACGTCGGTCTGCTCGCCCCAGACCTGCGGCGAGGAAGGCGGCAGGTCGCAATACCAGTCGTAGAACGACAGACACGCACCGCCGATCAGGCTCAGATAGCGCGCGCCCGCGGCATACGAGACCATCGACATCGCGGGAATCGGCGAGAAGCCGACCACGCGGTCCGGGCCGTACGCGCCCACGGTGTAGGCATTGGCCGCGGCGATGATTTCGGTGGCGGTATCCCAGTCGGCGCGCACGAAGCCGCCCTGGCCGCGCGCACGCTTGTAGCGCGCCGCCTTCTCGGGATTCTCGACGATCGAGGCCCATGCCTCGAGCGGGTCGAGCGTGCGGCGCGCATCGCGCCACAGGTCGATCAGGCGGCCGCGAATCATCGGGTATTTCACGCGCTGCGCCGAATAGACGTACCAGCTATACGAGGCGCCACGCGGGCAGCCGCGCGGCTCGTGATTGGGCAAGTCGGCGCGCGTGCGCGGGTAATCGGTCTGCTGCGTTTCCCACGTGATCAGGCCGTTCTTCACGTAGACCTTCCACGAGCACGAACCCGTGCAGTTCACGCCGTGGGTCGAGCGCACGATCTTGTCGTGCTGCCAGCGGCTGCGATAGCCGTCTTCCCACTTGCGGTCTTCGTTCACCACCGCGCCGTGACCGTTCGAGAAGGTCGACTTCACGCGCGACATGAACTTCAACCGGTCCAGAAAGTAACTCATACGATGCTCCGGGACTGCTGATGTTTTTTCATCGACCGCATCCGCCGTCTCGCGCGCGAAGCGCGTGTCGTTTGCGTACCGCCGGCGGACCGTCGAATCGTCTTCGAAATTCGCTTTCGAGTATGGCGGGCGGGCGCTTGCCTGCCCATTCGTCGAGGGGAGAGTGCGCGTAGCGCATCGGGAGGAGGCCCCTCGTGCCTCGCTACTCCCTAAGGACTAGCTCGGCCGGTTGCCTCAGCACGGCATCGAGGCGTTGCGGCGTGCGTAGAAGAACCACGTCACGAGCGCGCACACCACGTAGAAGCCGATGAAGCACACGAGCGCCATGACGGGCGAGCCGGTCATGTCGAGCGAGGTGCCGAAGCTCTTCGGGATGAAGAAGCCGCCGTACGCGCCCATCGCACCTGCGAAGCCGAGCACTGCAGCCGACTCCTTGCTCGCTTCGGCCAGCGCGCTGTGCCTGGCGGGTGCGCCCTTGCCCTCAGCCGCACGCTGGTGCTGCGTGAGAAAGATCACCGGAATCATGCGGAAGGTCGAACCATTGCCGATGCCGGTCAGCGCGAACAGCACCACGAACATCGCGAGGAAGCCGGCGAAGCTGCCCTCGGCACCGCCAAGCGCGCCGCCCGGCAGGAAGGCGATCACGCCCATCACCGCGACGATCATCGCCACGAAGGTCCACAGCGTGACGCGCGCGCCACCGAGCTTGTCCGAGATCCAGCCGCCGACAGGACGCGTCAGCGCGCCGGCGAGCGGCCCGAGGAACGCCCAGGCGGTCGGGTTGATCGCGGGGAATTCGGCCTTGGTCAAGAGCGCAAGACCCGCCGAGAAGCCGATGAACGAACCGAACGTGCCGACATAGAGGAAACACATGATCCAGTTGTGCGCGCGGCGGAAAATCACGGCCTGTTCGCTGAACGAGGCCTTCGCATCGGCGATGTCGTTCATGCCGAACCATGCGGCAATCGAGGACACGACGATGAGCGGCACCCAGACGAAGCCCGCATTCTGCAGCCAGATGCTGTGCTCGACGCCATCCTTCACATAGGTCTGGCCGTCGCCGAGCAGGCCCGCGAACACGACCGTCGAGATCACGATCGGCGTGACGAACTGCACGACCGAGACGCCCAGGTTGCCGATGCCCGCATTCAGGCCCGTGGCGAACCCCTTGCGCGCCTTCGGGAAGAAGAAGCTGATGTTCGCCATCGACGAGCTGAAGTTCGCGCCGCCAAGGCCGCACAGGAGCGCGAGCACGAGCAGCGTCGAATACGAGGTGGACGGATCGCGCAACGCGACGCCCATGCCGATGGCCGGAATCAGCAGGCTCGCCGTGGAGATCGCGGTAAAGCGGCGGCCGCCGAAGATCGGCACGAGAAACGAATAGAAGATGCGCAGCGTAGCGCCCGAAAGCGCAGGCAGCGCCGTGAGCCAGAACAACTCGTTCTTGGTGAAGTGAAAGCCGCCCTTGTCGAGATTGACGACCGTGACGCTCCACAGCGACCACACGACGAACGCCAGCATCAGCGCGGGAATCGAGATCCACAGGTTGCGGGTGGCGATCTGCTCGCCGGAAGCCTCCCAGAACTGGGTGTTCTCGGGCTCCCACCTGGTCAGAAGATATTTGGACATGATAGTGCTCGTACAGTAGGCGCCGCCCATGCGGCGCGTTAATTCATTCCAGGTGACTCATTATTCGGTCTGCGAAGTTTCCTTCAACGAAGCCACCTCGCCTCCCTTCTTGCGCTCCAGCATCGCGCGGCCATGTGCGAGCGCCTCTGGGAGGAACGAGAAGTGCATGAACAGCAGACTGACGGCGGTGGCGCCGAACATCAGCATGAAGCAGGTGGTGCGCACACCGGTGAGGTCCACCAGCAGGCCGAACAGAATCGGCAGGATGAAGCCCGCGAGGCCGCCGGCCAGACCCACCACGCCAGAAACCGCGCCGATGTTCTCGGTATATTCGTCGCCGATGAACTTGAAGACCGAGGCCTTGCCCACCGCCATCGCGATGCCCACGACGAACATGAGCACTGTGTAGAACACCGGACCCGTGCTGATGTGCAGGCCGAGCGGACCGTGCGCGCTGTAAATCACGAAGTCGGTCGGCGGATAGCTCAGCAGGAAGAAGCAGCCGAGCGCGACCCACATCACGGCCCACGTCGTGCGGTAGGCGCCGTAGCGGTCGGAGAGCCAGCCGCCGATCGCGCGCAGCACACCGCCTGGCAGCGAGAAGCACGCTGCGAGGAAGGCCGCCTGCTCGATGCCGAAGCCGTACTGGTTCACGTAGTACTGCGGCATCCACAGCGAAAGGCCCACATAGCCGCCGAACACCACCGAGTAATACTGCGAGTAGCGCAGCACGCGCGGGTCGGCGAGCACGCGCATCTGGCTCGCCACGCTGGTGGAGTTCGTAACGCGATGCGCGGGATTGCTTGCCGAGAACACCCAGAACAGCAGCGCGGTGACGAGCATCGCAACCGAGTAGATCTTCGGGACGATGGTCCACGAACCGGCAGCGACGATCAGCACCGGTGCCACGAATTTATTGACCGCGGCGCCCGAGTTGCCCGCACCGAAGATGCCCATGGCGAGGCCCTGGCGCGACTTCGGGAACCAGCGCGCGACATAGGGCGTACCGACAGAGAACGAGGCGCCCGCGAAACCCACCAGAAGACCCAGCGCGAGGAATTGCCACAATTGCGTCGCGTACGACACGAGCCAGATCGGAATGACCGTCACGATCATCGTGAGGAAGAAGACGATGCGGCCGCCGAAGCGGTCCGTCCAGATGCCGAGCGGCACGCGGGCGAGCGAACCGGTGAGCACCGGCATCGCGGCAATGAGACCGAATTCCGTATCGGTGAGATGAAGTTGCTGCTTGAGCGGAATGCCGAGGATTGCGAACATCATCCAGACGGCAAAGCAGATCGTGAACGCGAATGTGCTCGAGCCGAGCACGCGCCAGGCGCGGCTGTCCGGTACGGCGTCCGCCTGTGGGGATGGGGCGGCTTTCATGGTGTTTCCTTTTCTTGTCGGTTTGACGTAACAAGAGTAGGAAGCGCAGCGCCTGCAAACTATTATCCGCAGGTAGGACGCGACGATCCGCCGCTAAGCCTTAAGAAGTAGTACGAGGGAGTGGGACGGCGTTGAAAAGCGGACCGCGCGGATGCGGTGACGCCGTCGTGAAATAAGAATAGTTCGAAATGCCGTAGTGTGCCGCGTGACACGCTACGGCAAGTTGTCGCAGCAACGAGCAATCCGTACAGCGGCGAATTATCGGAACACCACCGTCTTGTGCCCGTTGAGCACGATGCGATGCTCGACGTGCCACTTCACTGCGCGCGCGAGCGTCACGCACTCGACGTCGCGGCCGATTGCGGTGAGCTGTTCAGGCGTCATGTTGTGATCGACGCGTTCCACCTCTTGCTCGATGATCGGACCTTCGTCGAGATCGGACGTCACATAATGCGCCGTCGCGCCAATCAGCTTCACGCCGCGATCGAACGCCTGGTAATACGGCTTCGCGCCCTTGAAGCTCGGCAGGAACGAATGGTGAATGTTGATCGCGCGGCCTTCGAGCGCATTGCACAACTGCGCAGAGAGAATCTGCATGTAGCGCGCGAGCACCACGAGGTCGGCGCGCTCGCCGTTCACCACTTCGAGCACACGCGCTTCCTGCGCTGCCTTGTCCGCTTGCGTGCCGCCGAGCAGCGGGAAGTGATGGAACGGAATGTTGTAGCTCGCTGCGAGTTGATAGAACTCCTTGTGATTCGAGATGATCGCGGGGATCTCGATGGCGAGCTGGCCGGTGCGGTAGCGGAACAGCAGATCGTTCAGGCAGTGGCCGATCTTCGAGACCATGATGACCACGCGCGGCTTCACGTTCGCGTCGTGCAGTTCCCAGCGCATGCTGAACTCGTCGGCGAGCGGCGCGAACGCGGCGCGCAGACCCTCGATGCCCGGGTCGCCGCCTACCTGCTGGAAATGCACGCGCATGAAGAACTCGCCCGTGTGGCTGTCGCCGAACTGGGCCGAATCGAGAATGTTGCTGCCGCGCTCGAACAGGAAACCCGACACGGCATGCACGATGCCCGGCCGGTCGGCGCACGACAGTTTGAGAATGAAGCTGTGATCGGTCGACATGACCCTGGTAACTCCCGTCAATTCTTTGGTGATTCAGAAGGGCTATAGGCTTTTACAGAAAAAAACGGCGCCCTTTCACAGCGTCGGCGGCTCGAAGATCGCGGCGATGCCCTCGCATGCGTCTTCGTCGATCCATTGGCGGCGCAGCAGCAGATCGAGCGTCGCGAGGCTCGCGTCCACCGTCATCTTGCCTTCTTCGATCCAGCGCGCGGCTTCGTCGATGCGCGCGAGACGGTGCTCGCCAACTTCGCCATCCTGATTGTGCGGCACGAAGTCCTCAGGCAGCGCGAGGTCGTAGACGAAGATCTGCTCGGCCTGGGTGCCCTCGGGCAGCGACTGCAGCACGTGCACGGTGCGGCCCGGCCTCGCCTGCGAAGCAAGCTCGGCGGCAATGCCCGCCTCTTCCCAGCATTCCTTCACGAGCGTGGCCTCGACGCCGAAGCCCCAGCCGATGCCGCCCGCCACGACGTTGTCGAGCATGCCGGGGTCGGTGGCCTTGGTGTCGCTGCGGCGCGCGATCCACAACTGCGGCGCGCGCGGCGACACGGAGCTTGCGTATTCTACGACGCCGTTCAGATGCACCGCGTACGTCATCGTGCCGAAAAAGCGCGAGGCGGCGCGCTCGATGAAGGCAAGCGGCGGCGCGTCGAACGCGTTGCGGATCGCGTAGGTTTCGTCGCGCCAGCCAGGAATGCGGCCCTCGGCGGCAAGCGCGCCGATCACGGCACCCAGCGCCGCGCTCTTCGCCGTCACGGTGTCGAACTGCGCGGCGAGCGTAACGCGCGCGCTTTTGCCCAAGTCGACGATCTCGAAGACATCGGGCCAGCGTGCGAGTAGCGCGACGTCGCCGCGGCGGATCCAGCCCACGCGTTCGTCGCCGAAGAAAAACGGCAGATGCGCGCTCGCGTCGAAGCGGCGCGCGCCGGTGATGCAAGGCAAGGTCATCGTCGAAAAACTCCGTAAGGGCGCGCCCAGCGACGTGCCCAGACCTGTGTTCAGTCGCGCAGCGCGACGCGAATGCCGATGGCGATGAAGGTAAGCCCCGCGAGCCGGTCGAGCCACACGCCCGCGCGCGGACGGCGCTTGAGCCAGCCGCCGATGGTGCCCGCGCACAGGCCGAACACCGAGAACACCACAACGGTCTGCGCCATGAACACGAGGCCGAGCTCGAGCATCTGCAGCGTGACGCTCTGCGCGCCATGCGTATCGACGAACTGCGGCAGGAACACGACGAAGAAGAGCGTCACCTTGGGATTCATCATGTTGCCGAGCACGCTCTGGCGAAAGATCGCGGAAAGCGGCTGGCGCGGCCGGTCGCCCGCCGCGGCGAGTCCCTGGCTCCTGAGCGCCTTCACGCCGATCCAGATGAGGTATGCGGCGCCCGCGAGCTTGAGGATCTGGAACGCGAGCGGCGACGAACGCAGCACGGCGGCAATGCCGAGCGCGGCGAGCGTCGTGTGGAACGTCACGCCCGCGGCAAAACCAAGCGCGGCCACGAGGCCCGCGGCGCGGCCCTGCGAGATGCCGCGCGCGAGCACTTGCAGGTTGTCGGGGCCCGGCGCGAAGGTGATGGCGAGCGAGGTGGCGAGAAAGAGCGCGAGGTTGGGCATGGGCTTTAAGTCCAATCGTGGGATCGATGGCCGTGCAACGACTGCCCGGCGATCATTCTGTAACCATTTAATGACCGCCGAACGCGGTCACGGTGAAGAGCGGCAGGCCCGCGTCGGTGAGCAGCTTCGAGCCGCCCAGCTCCGGCAAGTCGATGATCGCCGCGCCCTCCACCACGATCGCGCCGAGGCGCTCGAGCAGCAGCTTGCCCGCGAGCATGGTGCCGCCCGTGGCGATCAGGTCGTCGACGATCACGACGCGATCGCCCTTCGCGCAAGCGTCTTCGTGGATCTCGACAGTGGATTCGCCGTATTCCAGCTTGTAGGTCTCCGAAACCGTCTTGTACGGCAGCTTGCCGATCTTGCGAATCGGAATGAAGCCCACGTTCAGTTCGTACGCGACGATCGGCCCGATGATGAAGCCGCGCGCGTCGAGGCCCGCCACGTAATCGAGCTTCGCATCGACATAACGCTCGACGAACAGGTCGATCAGCACGCGCAGGCCCTTCGGGTCGCCGATGAGCGGCGTGATATCGCGGAATTGCACTCCCGGCTGAGGCCAGTCGGGCACCGTGCGGATCAGGCTGTTGACGAACTTCGAGGCTTCGGCGCTCGCGTTCGCGTTCGCAGGTGCGTTGGACATGATTGCTCCGGGTAGTGGCAAAAAATAAAGGACAGGGCTCGGGTAATCGGGGCGAGACCCCGAAAACGCTGCGCGGCGTATTGTGAGGTCCTGCGGTGATGTCCTGCGATGGCGTGCTGCGGCGAGGTATTACGGTGGCGCCATGCCCTCAGGCCGCAGCGCCCGCGCCGGCGGTGCCCGTCTTGCGGTGACGCGAGAGGCGCTCCTCGGCTTGCGCAAGCTGCTCGGGCAGGCCGCGCAGCACGACGATGTCCGCTTCGCGCAGCTTCGTCGACGGGTCGGGCTCCACGCCGCGAATGCCGTGCCGGCGGATCGCCGTCACCTCCACGCCAAGGTCGAAGAGGCCCAGGTCGGCGAGCGTGCGGCCCACCGCCTCGGCGCGCGCGTCGACCGGTACGGATTGTAGCCGCACCTGCTCGTGACCGTCCTCGCCCAGATCGTCGGTGCCGTGAAAGTAGCCGCGCAGCAGGCTGTAGCGTTCGTCGCGCATTTCCTCCACGCGCCGCACCACGCGGCGCATCGGCACGCCCATCAGCACAAGCATGTGCGAGGCGAGCATCAGGCTGCCCTCCACGATCTCGGGAATCACCTCGGTCGCGCCGGCCGCGAGCAGGCGCTCGAGATCGGCATCGTCCACGGTGCGTACGATCACGGGCAAGGTGGGCTCCAGTTCGTGGATGTGGTGCAGCACGCGCAGCGCGGACTGCGTGTTCGCGTAGGTGATGGCCACGGCCGCGGCACGGTGGATGCCCGCCGCCACCAGCGACTCGCGGCGCGCCGCATCGCCGAACACCACCGACTCGCCCGCCGCAGCCGCTGCGGACACGCGGTCGGGATCGAGATCGAGCGCCACATACGAGAGCCCTTCGTGTTCGAGCATGCGCGCAAGATTCTGCCCCGCGCGGCCGTAGCCGCACACGATCACGTGGCCGCTCTGCTTGATGCTCTGCGTGGCGATGCGCGTCATCATCAGAGACTGTTGCATCCATTCCGTGGACGACAGACGCAGCACGATGCGGTCGGCGTTCTGGATCAGGAATGGCGCCGCGAGCATCGAGAGCAGCATCGCGGCGAGGATCCCCTGAAGCAGCGTGGGATCGACGAGATGCTTGTCCAGAATGAGGTTCAGCAGCACGAAGCCGAATTCGCCGGCCTGCGCGAGACCGAGGCCCGTGCGCATCGCCACGCCCGGCGAGGCGCCGAAGAGGCGCGTGAGCGCCGTGATGGACACGGCCTTGAGCACGACCGGCCCGATCACGAACGCGGCCACCATGAACGGGTGCTGCCAGATCACATGCGGATTGAGCAGCATGCCCGTGGTCACGAAGAAGAGGCCCAGCAGCACGTCGCGAAACGGCTTGATGTCCTCTTCCACCTGATGCTTGTACGGCGTCTCGGCGATCAGCATGCCCGCGATGAACGCGCCGAGCGCGAGCGAGAGGCCGAATTTGTCGGTGATGAACGCCGCGCCGAGCGTGACGAGCAGCACGTTCAGCACGAACAGCTCCTGCGAGCGCCGCCGCGCGACCACGTTGAACCAGCGCGTCATGAACTTCTGCCCGACGATGAGCAGGATGCCGAGGGCGAGCACGATCTTGACGGCGGCCATGCCGAGCGATTCGACGAGCGATGCCGACGAGCCGCCGAACGCCGCGATCACGATGAGGAGGGGCACCACGGCGAGATCCTGGAACAGCAGCACGCCGAGAATGTTGCGGCCGTGCTCGGACTCGATCTCCAGACGCTCCGCCAGCATCTTGCTCACGATGGCCGTGGACGACATGGCGAGCGCGCCGCCGAGCGCGATGCAAGCCTGCCAGGTGATGTGGACCCAGGGCCCGAGCGCGAGCCCGACGAGGAGCGCGACCACGATCGTCCCCACCACCTGCGAGAGCCCGAGGCCGAACACGGCGCGCCGCATGGCGCGCAGCTTCGAGAGCGAGAACTCGAGGCCGATGGAGAACATCAGGAACACGACGCCGAACTCGGCCAGATTCTGCGCGCCCTCCGTGTTCGGCACGATGCCGAGCGCGCGCGGGCCGACCAGAATGCCGACCGTGAGATAGCCGAGCATCGGCGGCAAGTTCAGATAACGGAACAGCACGACGCCAACCACCGAGGCGAGCAGCAGGAACAACGTCATTTCCAGCGGGGAGATCATCGTGTGAAGCGTCCTCGTCAGAGCCTGTTCACGCCAGGAACAGGCCCGAGCGTTGCCGGCGATACGAATATTGCCCGCGCCGGTCGGGTCCATGATCGGCGCAAATCGGGATCTAAGGGAAGTACTGGAAGTACTGCGGAAGAGAGCTGCAAAAAGCGGCAAAAGCCAGGGCTTTCGCGCTGGGGGCGCCGGCGCGGCGCGCATACGCCTTTGCTATACTCCGCGAATGATAGCGAAAATCAATGGCGACCGGGCGCTGAAGCTCGCTCGCGACGTGCTCGACATCGAAGCAGACGCCGTGCGCGGGCTTCGCGACCAGCTCGACGACAGCTTCGTCGCCGCAGTCGATCTCATCCTCAGTTGCCGCGGACGCGTCGTCGTTTCCGGCATCGGCAAATCGGGCCACATTGCCCGCAAACTCGCGGCCACGCTCGCCTCCACCGGCACGCCGGCGTTCTTCGTGCATCCCGCCGAAGCCAGCCACGGCGACCTCGGCATGGTAACCGCCGACGACGTCTTCATCGGCCTGTCCAATTCCGGCGAATCGGAAGAGCTCGTGACGATCCTGCCCCTCGTCAAGCGCATTGGCGCGAAGCTCATCGGCATGACGGGCAACCGCCCGCAATCCACGCTCGGCAAGCTTAGCGACGTGCATCTGAATGCCGGCGTCGAGAAGGAGGCCTGCCCGCTGAATCTCGCCCCCACCGCCAGCACGACGGCGGCGCTCGCACTCTCCGACGCGCTCGCGGTCGCAGTGCTCGATGCGCGCGGCTTCGGCGCCGACGACTTCGCGCGCTCCCATCCGGGCGGCGCGCTCGGCCGGCGCCTGCTCACCTATGTGCACGACGTGATGCGCACGGGCGACGCCATTCCGAAGGTCCGCGCGAATGCCACGGTGCGCGACGCGCTCTTCCAGCTCACCGCCAAACGCATGGGCATGACCGCCATCGTCGACGAAGCGGAACACGTGGCCGGCATCTTCACCGACGGCGACCTGCGCCGCGTGCTCGAGCGCGTGGGCGATTTCCGCGACCTGCCGATCGCCCAGGTGATGACGAAGGGCCCGCGCACGATCGGTCCCGATCACCTTGCAGTGGAAGCCGTGGAACTGATGGAGCGCCATCGCATCAATCAGATGCTGGTGGTCGACGCCGAAGGCGTGCTCATCGGCGCACTCAACATGCACGACCTGTTCTCCAAGAAGGTGATCTGATGAATGCGGCCCCCGGGCTTGATGCGAACGCGCGCGCCGCGCGCGTGCGTTTGATGATTTTCGACGTCGACGGCGTGCTCACCGACGGCGGCCTGCTGTTCACGGGCGCAGGCGACACCATGAAAGGCTTCAACTCGCTCGACGGCCACGGCGCCAAGCTCTTGCGCGAAGCCGGCGTCGACACGGCCATCATCACCGGGCGCCGCTCGGAGATCGTCGCCGTGCGCGCAAAGGAGCTGCGCATCACGCATCTTTATCAGGGCGTCGAGGACAAGCGCGTCGCGTTCGAGGCCTTGCTCGCCGAGACCGGCGTCACGCGCGAGCAATGCGGCTACATGGGCGACGACTGGCCCGACCTCGCCGTGATGCTCCAGTGCGGCTTTGGCGCAGCGCCTGCGAACGCGCATCCGGAAGTGCTCGCACGCGCCCACTGGGTCACGGACAAAATCGGTGGCCACGGCGCCGTGCGCGAAGTCACCGACCTGATCCTGCGCGCCCAGGGCCATTACGACGTCATGCTCGCGGAGGCCTGCTCACCGCACGCCCCGGGCGCCGCGGAGTCCCGCGCGGAGTCCCGATGAAACAGCAGCGATTCAGCCTCACCTCGCTCGTGCCGGTGCTCTGCGTGGCCGTGCTCGCCGGCTTCACGTGGTGGCTGATGCAGGCCGTGAAGCCGCGCGAGAACGAGCCCCCGCCGCGCCCGCTCACGCATACGCCCGATTATTTCGCCGATAACTTCTCGGTCTCCGAGCTCGACCAGTCGGGGGCCACGCAATACCGTCTCACCGCCGTGCACATGGTGCACTACGAGGACGACTCGAACAGCGACCTCACGATGCCCGCGGTGCGCGCGTTCCAGCCCGGCAAGCCGGTGGTCACGGCCACGGGCAAGCGCGGCACGGTCAACGGCGACGCCTCGATCATCGACCTGTACGACAACGCCCGTATCCTGCGTGCCGCCGGCGCCGGCGACCCCGATATGCAGGCTGATTCCGAGCATTTCCGCGTGCTCGTGAACGACGATGTGATCCTGACCGAAAAGCCGGTTAAACTTCGTCGCGGCCAGTCGGTCATGACGGCCACCAGCGGCATGAACTACAACAACGTCACCCGGGTCATC
>DATEJU010000172.1:0-4789 GCA_035277805.1 Paraburkholderia sp.
CTTCGGTCGCCGGATCATGCAACATGGGGAGATCTGTTAGATGAATACCTGGTTATCGTGGTGGCGCGCCGACGAGCGTCTCGCTCCGGGGCTGCGTGCGCTGCTGCGACGTGGCACGCGTCTGAGCCATCACCTGTTCAGTATTGTGGGCGGTTGTGCCGTCCTGGTCGCGCTCGCTATCTGGTTGCTGCCCTCGTGGCGCGGCACGCTGGCCGCGCGCATGATGCCTTTTGTTTCCGCCGCCGTGCAGGCGGGCCCCGCGCGCCTGCTGCAGGGTAATCCGCTGCCCTCGTTCACGCCGCCCAACGTTGCGACTGACGAAGACGGCAACGCCGACGGTGCGACTCTGCCCACGGCGCTCATTCCCGATTCCGGCGCGCCTGCTGTGAGCGTGAACGCCTCTGCGGTGACGTCCGGCGGCTCGAACGGCGCGGTGGACCGCGTCGCGAACAGCGTCTCCAAAGGCGGCATGGCCACGCTCGACGCGGTCACGCTCAATGGTCTCGATCCGCGTTCGCTGCCGAGCGTGAGCACGCTGGCGCGCATGATTCCCTCGCAGCGCATCACGCCCGATGCCCGCGACGACCGCGTGCTGGTTTCGGCGCGCGAACAGGCGCTCGTCGCCACCTATATCTCGCGCCGCTATCGCGTGGCGCAGGAGCCGGTTGGCGAGCTCGTGAAGGCCGCCTTCGACACGGGCCATGAAGTGGGTCTCGATCCGCTGCTGCTGCTCGCCGTCATGGCGATCGAGTCGGGCTTCAACCCGTACGCAGAGAGTGGCGTGGGCGCGCAGGGCCTGATGCAGGTCATGTCGAAGGTCCACTCGGACAAGTTCCAGTACTTCGGCGGCCAGAGCGCGGCGCTCGATCCGCTCGCGAACATCAAGGTCGGCGCGCTGGTCCTGAAGGATTGCATCGCGCGCGGCGGCTCGCTGCCGGGTGGTCTGCGCCTGTATGTGGGCTCGACCTCGCCGGACGACGGCGGCTATGGCGCCAAGGTCATGGCCGAGCGTGGGCGTCTGCGTGACGTGGCCCGCGGCCGCAATGTGCCGATCAACGCGCCCCAGGCGCCCGTCACCACCACGGCCAGCACGCCTGTGCAGAAGGTGGCGAGCGTGAACGGCGAGAAGCGCGTGCACGTGACGCTCGACAACGCGCATGCGCTGGTGGAGAAGTCCTCCGCCGCGCCCGAGAAGGCGGCGTCCGATCAGGATGACGCCAGCAACGGCGCCAGCACGGCGGCCCAGAAGCACGGTCAGTCCGAACTCGGCGTGTAAGGCATCGCGAGGCGCCGGCCCGCAGGAACGACCGGACAAAACGAAAAAGGCACCCGAGGGTGCCTTTTTTGCATTTGCGCCAGCTTGACCGGCGCCGCAGTAGTGGAGCAGCGGCTCAGCGGTTGAACAATGTCCGCAGCCGCCCAACTGCTTCTTCGAGCCGCTCGTAAGCCGTGGCATACGAGAGCCGCACATACTGGTGTGGCGCGGCCACGCCAAAATCCATGCCCGGGACCATCACCGTGCCCGCGTCGTGCAGCATGGCGCGGGTGAGTGCGTCGCTATCGCCGGCGGCCGGATGATTGACGTTCGTGCAGTCCGCGTAGACATAGAACGCGCCGTCGGGCATCACGGGTACCGTGAAGCCGAGCGATTCGAGCGCGGGCGCGATGAAGTCGCGGCGGCGCTTGAACTCGAGCCGGCGTGCTTCGTAGATTGCAAGCGTCTGCGGCTCGAAGCAGGCGAGCGCCGCGTGCTGCGCGAGCGCCGACGCGCAGATGAACAGATTCTGCGCGAGCTTCTCGAACGCGCCAACCAGCGCCGGCGGCACCACGAGCCAGCCCAGACGCCAGCCGGTCATGTTGAAGTACTTCGAAAAGCTGTTCACGGTCACCACGTCGTCGCCGCAGGAGAGGGCGGAGACGGGGCGCGCGTCGTAGCTCAAGCCTTGGTAGATCTCGTCGACGATGGTGAAGCCGCCGCGTGCGCGCACGGCCTTCACGATGCGTGCGAGCTCGTCGGGCTCGATCGACGTGCCGGTGGGGTTCGACGGCGAGGCGAGCAGCACGCCGCGGGTGCGCGGCGTCCACAGGCGCTCGACGTCGCCGGCGGTGAGCTGGAAGCGCGCTTCGGGGCCGCTCGGCACGAGCACCGGCTTGCCTTCCGCCGCGGCCACGAAGTGCCGGTTGCACGGATAGCAGGGGTCGGGCATGAGCACTTCGTCGTCGCGATCGACGAGCGCCGTGCAGGCGAGCAGCAGCGCCGCCGAGGCGCCCGCCGTCACGACGATGCGCGCCGGATCGACCTTCAGACCGTACGCGTGCTTGTAATGCGCGGCGATCGCCTCGCGCAGCGCGTGGATGCCAAGCGCGCTCGTGTATTGCGTGACGCCGCGGCGCAGCGCGGCGGCGGCGGCCTCGACGACCGGCTCGGGCGCCGTGAAGTCCGGCTCGCCGATGCCCATGTGGATGATGTCGCGCCCGGCGCGCTCGAGCTTCGCGGCCTCCTTCGCCAGTTCCATGACGTAGAAAGGCTGGATTTCGTCGACGCGCGCGGCAAGCCGCAAGAGCGGTTCGGCAACGGTGTTCATGCGGGTGTTTCCAATGCTTGCGGGCAATGCGGCGCGGGGAGCCGGCGGCCTGACGGCCTTGGCTCCCCGCGCCGTATGCCGTTACGACTTGCGGGCGGCCTGGGCCTCGGTGGCGCGCAGTTGCGCCGCGAGCTTGTCGAGCACGCCGTTCACGTACTTGTAGCCGTCCGAGCCGCCGAAGGTCTTCGTGAGCTCGACCGCCTCGTTGATGACGACACGATACGGAATGTCGACGTGGTGCTTGAACTCGTAGGTCGCCACGAGGAGCACTGCGCGCTCGACGGGCGAGAGCTGCTCGATCGGACGGTCCAGACACGGCGCGATGGCGGCGGAGAGTTCCTCCGAGTCGCGGATCACGCCGTGCAGGAGGGCGTCCAGATGCTCGTGGTCGGCCTTGTCATAACCCTGCGAACCGCGCAGCTGCGCGTCGATCTCGCCGGCGGGCACACCCGACAGCAGCCACTGATACAAGCCCTGCGTGGCCAGTTCGCGGGAGCGGCGGCGCGCGCTCTTCATTGCTGTTCCTCTTCGTCTTCTTCGTCTTCGTCCTCGTCGCCGCCGTCGAGCTGCTCCAGCGCCACCGTGAGGTTCGCCATTTCGACAGCGACGCGCGCGGCGTCGCGACCCTTCTCGGTCATGCGCGCGACGGCCTGCTCGTCGTTTTCGGTCGTGAGGACCGCATTCGCGACCGGCACGCCGAAGTCGAGCGCGATGCGCGAGATGCCCGCGCCGCTTTCGTTCGAGACGAGCTCGAAGTGATAGGTTTCGCCGCGCACGACCGCGCCGAGCGCGATCAGGGCGTCGAACTGACCGCTTTCAGCGAGTTTTTGCAGCGCGAGCGGAATTTCCAGCGCGCCCGGCACGGTGACGAGCAGCACGTCTTCGCCCGTGACGCCAAGGCGTTCGAGCTCTTCGATGCAGGCATCGGCGAGGCCGTTGCAGACCGGTTCGTTAAAGCGCGACTGAACGATGCCGATGCGCAGTCCGTCGCCGTCGAGGTTCGGTTGGTATTGTCCGATTTCCATGTGGTGTCCGTAGGTTCGGTTGAGCGTGGTGACGCGTGAATTGGGGCCTGCGGCTTAATGCGCTGCGCGGTCGGCCGTTTCCGGCGGGCAGGGCGCTTCGGTTTCGCTGCCCGGCATCGGCACGAAGCCGGTGACTTCGAGGCCGTAGCCCGACATGCTGCCGAGGCGGCGCGGCTTGGAGAGCACCTGCATGCGGCCCACGCCGAGTTCGCGCAGGATCTGCGCGCCGATGCCGTAGGTCTTGAAGTCCACGGGCCGGCGTGCGAGCGCCTCCGCGCGCTCCTTCTGGTCGAACGCCTTGAAGACGTCGATCAGATGTTCCTTGGTGTCACCGCAATTGAGCATGACGATCACACCGAGATCGCGCTCGGCGATTTCGCGCATGGCGGCGTCGAGCGTCCACGAGTGCGTGGACGAGCCCGTTTCCAGCAGATCCAGCACCGAGAGCGGCTCGTGCACGCGCACGGGCGTGTCCTCGCCGGGCTTGGGCGTGCCGCGCACGAGGGCGATGTGCGGCGTGCGCGTGGGGTGGTCGACGTACATGACCGCGCGGAACGGACCGTGAGCGGTATGCATGGTGCGCTCGGCCACGCGCTCGACAATCGACTCGGTGCGGCTGCGATAGTGGATCAGGTCGGCAATGGTGCCGATCTTGATGTCGTGCTCCCTGGCGAACTCCATGAGATCGGGCAGGCGCGCCATCGTGCCGTCGTCCTTGATGACTTCGCAGATCACCGCCGCCGGCGTGAGGCCCGCGAGCGCCGTGAAGTCGCAACCCGCCTCGGTGTGGCCCGCGCGCACGAGCACGCCGCCCGGCTGCGCCATGATCGGGAACACGTGGCCCGGCTGCACGATGTGCTCGGCGCGCGCGTCGTGCGCAACGGCCGTCTGGATCGTGCGGGCGCGGTCGGCGGCGGAGATGCCGGTGGTGACGCCTTCGGCCGCCTCGATGCTCACCGTGAACGCCGTGCCGTACTGCGTGCCGTTGCGGTAGGTCATGAGCGGCAGGTTGAGCAGCTTGCAGCGTTCCTGCGTGAGCGTGAGGCAGATCAGGCCGCGGCCGTACTTCGCCATGAAGTTGATGGCTTCGGGCGTGACGAACTCCGCTGCGATGACGAGGTCGCCCTCGTTTTCCCGGTCTTCTTCGTCGACGAGGATCACCATCTTGCCGGCTTTCAG
>DATEJU010000173.1:0-3637 GCA_035277805.1 Paraburkholderia sp.
CGCCTCGCAGGCCCCGGCGTCGCGCTGATGCTGCACGCGCGCGGCGCCGACGAAGCGGCGCGTACGCGCCTCGCCGCCGTTGCAGCCGAGTGCGAAGCGCAAGGCGCCACCTGCGCTACGGCCTGCGCCGATCTGGCCGAAGCGGGAGTGGCCGCGCAGCTCGTTCAAACCACGCTCGCGCGCTTCTCCACGCTCGATCAACTGGTCGCCAACGCGGGCCACGCGCAGCGTCAGGCGCTCACGGCGCTCGAACCCGAGACGCTTGCCGCCACCTTTGCCGCGATGCCTGCCGCGTTCGCGGCGCTCGTGCGGCAGGCGCGGCCTGCGCTTGCGCGCTCGGCGCACGGCCGCGTGGTCGCTGTGAGCTCGTTCGTCGCGCACCGCTACCGTGCCGACGCGCCATTCGCGGCCACCGCGGCCGCCAAGGCGGCGCTCGAGTCACTGGCGAAAAGCGCCGCCGCCGAGCTCGCGCTGCACGGCGTGACGGTGAACTGCGTAGCGCCCGGCTACACGCACAAGGACAAGGGCCCGACGCCCGAAAACGCACCCGCATGGGCGCGCGCCGCGGAAGCGACGCCGCTTGGCCGCGTGGCCGAGCCCGCTGATGTCGCCGAGCTCATCGCCTTTTTGCTGTCCGACGCCGCACGCCACATCACTGGCCAGACGATCCACGTCGACGGCGGCCTGACGCTGGGCTGAGCGCCCGCCGGCACGACGGGCCCGCAAGCGCCTCCTCAAAGCGCACCGGAGAGCACATGCCGAAGCGCGCCACCAGGCGCCCCAGGCGGGCATCGCCTGCACCACAAAATGTCCAGCTTTCATCTTCCCTGGCCGCAGCGACGCATCGCACCGTAAAATAGCGCGGTTCGAGCGCCTGCAGCGGCGCCCGGCGCGGGCCGAGACAGGCCCCGGCGGGCCCAGGCGTGCCCTGACGTGTCTTATGCACGTTGTGCACCTTGTGCATCACCCATCCCCGCTGCCCGACCTGCTGGACACCGCGTGCGCGACCTGCTGCTCATGGGTCGTTGCATGGACAACAAACATGGGGACGACGCGATGGGATCTTTTCAGTGGTTCAGGGAGCTGAACGAGCGCGAGCGGCGCACGCTCTACGCCGGCTTCGGCGGCTATGCGGTCGACGCGTTCGACTTCATGATCTACTCGTTCCTGATCCCGACGCTCATTGCCGCCTGGGGTATGACCAGGAGCGAAGCGGGCATGATCGCGACGAGCTCGCTGATCTCCTCGGCGCTCGGCGGCTGGCTCGCGGGCATCCTCGCCGATCGCTACGGCCGCGTGCGCGTGCTGCAGTGGACCATCGCCACCTTTGCGCTCTTCACCTGTCTTTCCGGCTTCACGCACTCGTTCTGGCAGCTGCTCGCCACGCGCACGCTGCAGGGCATCGGCTTCGGCGGCGAATGGTCGGTCGTCACGATCATGATGGCCGAGACGATCCGCTCGCCGCAGCACCGCGCGAAAGCCGTGGGCACCGTGCAGAGCAGCTGGTCGTTCGGCTGGGGCGCCGCCGCCATTCTCTACTGGGCGTTCTTCGCGCTGCTGCCCGAGCAGTACGCATGGCGCGCATGCTTCTGGATCGGCATCCTGCCCGCGCTGTGGATTCTTTACGTGCGCCGCAACGTGAGCGACCCCGATGTGTTCCTGCAGACGCGCCGCGCCCGCGAGCGCGGCGAAACGCACGGCCACTTCCTGGAGATCTTCGCGCCCGCGCACCTCGCCACGACGCTGCTCGGCAGCGCGTTGTGCACCGGCATGCTCGGCGGCTACTACGCGATCACCACCTGGCTGCCCACGTATCTGAAAACCGTGCGTCATCTGTCGGTGTTCAACACGAGCGGCTATCTGGTCGTGCTGATCGTCGGCTCGTTCACGGGCTATATCGTCGGCGCGATCCTGTGCGACAAGATCGGGCGGCGCGCGTCGTTCATCCTCTTCGCCATCGGCTCGTTCGTGCTCGGCATGGCCTACACCATGCTGCCCATCACCGACACCGCCATGCTGCTGCTCGGCTTTCCGCTCGGCATCGTCGTGCAGGGCATTTTCGCGGGCGTCGGCGCCTATCTCTCCGAGCTCTACCCGAATGCGATCCGCGGCTCGGGCCAGGGCTTCTGCTACAACCTCGGGCGCGGCCTCGGCTCGTTCTTTCCGATACTCGTTGGCACGCTCGCGCAGACCACGACGCTCGTGAAGGCGATCGGCGCGGTGGCCGGCGCGGGTTATCTGCTCGTGATCGTGTCCGCGCTGTGCCTGCCCGAAACGAAGGGCAAAGTGCTCGCCGATGCGCAGTCCGCAGTCGACCCGGCAACCAGCGGCTCGACCGCGCTCACCCGCCCTTCTGCGGACTCCACTGCACAATGAGCCCGAACGTGCTGCAATACCGTCCGTCCCCGTCCCCCTCACTACGACCGGCATGAAAACGATCGTCCTCGGCGCCGGTGTGATCGGCGTCGCTACTGCGTATTACCTGAGCGAACGGGGCTGCGACGTCACGGTCATCGAGCGTGAGCCTGGCGTCGCGCTCGGCACGAGCTTCGGCAACGCTGGCGTGATCGCGCCGGGGTACGTCACCCCCTGGGCCGCGCCGGGCATGCCGGCCAAGCTCGTCAAATACCTGCTCAAGCCCACCTCGCCGCTCATCTTCCGGCCCACGCTCGACGCCGCGCAATGGCGCTGGATCGCGCGCTGGCTGCGCGAATGCGACCTCGAGCGCTTTCGCGTGAACAAGCAGCGCATGCAGCGCATCGCGTACTACAGCCGCACGTGCCTGCACGCGTTCCGTGCGCAGCACGCGTTCGAGTACGGGCGCAGCCAGGGCTACCTGCAGCTCTTTCGCAGCGACTACGACGTCGAGCTCGCACAGCCGGCGCTTGACGTGCTGCGCGACGCCGGCATCGTCTTTCGCGAGCTGGACGCCGCCGGCTGCGCGCAGGTTGAGCCGGGCCTCGCGTGGTCGCGCGTGAAGCCCGTGGCCGGCGTCTATCTGCCGGACGACGAGGCCGGCGACTGCGCGCGCTTCACACGCGAGCTGCGCGCCGTGTGCGAGCGGCGCGGCGTGAAGTTCGTCTTCGACACTGAAGTGCTCGCGCTCGAAGCCGCGGGCGGCAAGGTAAGCGGCGTGCGCGTGCGGCCCGTGCCCGGCCGGCGCACGGCGAACAACCGCCGCGAGCTGCGGGTGCAGCGACGCGAGCAACGCCGCGCGCCCGCCGAGGTGCTGCGCCCCGCCGACTTGAACGAGGTGGCGGATACCGAGCCGCAGACGCTCGCCGCGGACGCCGTCGTGGTCGCGCTCGGCGTGGAGAGCGCGGCGCTCGTCGCGCCGCTGGGCATACGGGTGCCGCTTTATCCGGTGAAGGGCTACTCGGCCACGCTGCCCGTGGTCGACGAGCAAAAGGCGCCGCGCGCCGCGCTCATGGACGAGTCGCTCAAGACGGCCATCACGCGCTTCGGGCCTTACCTGCGCGTGGCCGGCACGGCGGAACTCGGCAACCATCGCACGACGCTGCGCGAGCAGGCGCTGCACACGCTCATGAAAGTGCTCGACGACTGGTTCCCGCACGCAGCCACGCCTTCTTCCGCGCAGTTCTGGGTCGGGCGCCGGCCGATGGTGCCCGATGGCGCG
>DATEJU010000174.1:0-11158 GCA_035277805.1 Paraburkholderia sp.
CACGTCGCTCACCTGCTCGGGCTTCACGCCCGCGCGCTCCAGCGCAGCCTTGATGACCAGCGCGCCCAGATCGGGCGCCGCAATCTTCGCAAGCGTTCCGCCGAATTTGCCGACCGCGGTGCGCGCGGCCGAAACGATCACAATGTCAGTCAATTTCCACTCCTGCGTTAAAAATACTCACGATACCTGCGCTGTACGACGCAACGGAAACCGCAGCGCCGCCACAGCTACTTCCCAAAGAGCGTAGCTGCGCCCTGTCACACAAAGATGACAAATCAGAGAATGCGCACAATTTATATGCGCGTCGAATTGGTATGAATTAAAAGCGAGGAATTGGACAGGCGGCGCGATGCAATCTGGATGCGATTTGCAGCCGCGCCATTCACGAAAAAGAGTGAGCGCCGTAGCGATCAGTTCGCGGCGCGCCCCGCTTGCGCAGCACGTTGCGTTGCCGTGGCAACCGTATCGATCCGGCCTTGCGCGGCCTGGATGGCTTGGCGCGTCATCGTGCGCATGGAATCGGCAGCGTTGCCGAAGGCGGTGAACGTCGAGTTCATTGCGGCGACGAACGGCTGCGCACCGGCGGGTGCGCCTTGCGAGAAGCGCTCGGCAAAGGCCTTGACGCACTGCTCTTGCCGCTCGGTTTGCGCCTGGGCGACCTCGGTCCATTCGGAATGGGTATTGGCCGCGATATCGAAGAGCTTGCGCCCATACGACATTGCCTTCGATGCAGCTTGCTGCGAGGCGTTCAGCTGCTGCGTGAAAAGCTCCACCGGATTGCTGCTTTGAAGCGCGCTCTTCAGCGTGGCCTCGTTGTCGGTGATGGCCGCGCGGGCCGTCTGCATATTGAGTGCAATGGTGGCTTCGAAGCTCTCGAACGCTGGCTTGGTCAAGGCAAAAAATACCGCGACGCCAGATTCATAGTGGGCGCGGAGACGATCGGGTGCGAAAAAAGTCACGGGCTCGGTCATCGGCTATGCCTCATGGTTAGGGATGCGAAATAGATTGAATTGCGGGCCGCCACTCAACGCGACCCTGAATCACTAGTGACAGCGATATTCCAAATATGAACATTGCCGCCGCAGTGAAATTAGAGTGTTCATTCTAAGCGGAGAATTTAACAATTTTGTGGAAGAAGGGTTAGGTATAAACCCTAGGTTCTATGCGTTCCGGTTCATTTCTTGCGGTTGTAAGGGGATAGCCGGGAATATTGACGTGGTTGTTTGACATGCCCGCATACACGACCGGTACTAACGTCCGAATTCCCAATAGTGCCCGTGCGTGAAGTGGCACGACGCATTGATTTCGAAGATTTTTCAGATATGAAAATTAATGCGTCCAGGCAATCGCCAATGGGCCGAGCGTGGAACAGCACATGAAGACGCGATCGCGCTTTGCAGCAGCGGCAATGAGATCGCTCATTAGGATGACGAATTACTCGTGATATCGAAATCCATTCGCCGTAATCGCCCCAAACGTCAAACAATATGTGCTCGCCGCGTCGGCGCGTCCCGCGCGGTTCACGAATCTTGCACACAATATTCAGCACATGAGCGCGAGAGATGTCGCCGCTCGATTTCCGGCAATTCCGCCTGTGAGCCGGCGAAGCGCGCCCGCCGGGGCGGGCCGCTTCAAGAGGCTTCACGGGCTGCCAAGCAGATGGCCGTTCACCACCGTGCCATACAGCGAGTGCGGCGAATCGTGGTACTTCGCGCGCGTCTGCGCGACCGAGCCCGTGAAACGCGGATCCTGCGGCCGCTCGTGGCTGTCCATGAACGTCGCGACGTCCCATGCCTCCTGATCCGTCAACGTGCCGCCCAGGCCCAGCGGCATATTCGCCTTGATGAACGCGGCGGCGTTCTGGATTTCATGCATGCCCGCGCCCCAGTTGAAGGAATGCGCGCCCCATAGCGGCGGGAAAACTGTCTGACTATTGCTGCTTTTGCCTTGACCGTCGGCGCCGTGGCACAACGCGCAATGCTGTGCATAAACCGCGGCGCCGCGCGCGTAATCCGCTTTCTGCGCAGGCGCGGGCAGCTTCGGATAGCCCCTGCCGGCCACCTTGCCGCCGACCGGCGCACCCGTGGCCAGCCAGTACGAGTAGCTTTCGAGCGCCACGAGCACCGGGTCGCCGAGCGGCGGCGCCTTGCCGTTCATGCTGTAGTTGAAGCAGCCCTGCAGCCGTTCGGCGAACGTGTTCACGTGTCCGTTCTTGCTGCGATAAGCCGGATACGAAACAAAGGCGGCCCATAGCGGGCTCGAATCGGCCTTGCGGCCCCCATCCAGATGGCAATTCGCGCAGCTCAGCGAATTGCCCACGAACCTCCCGGCGTACTGCCCGGTGTGCCGGAAGATCTGCTCGCCGAGTTTCACCGACTTGCCGAAGTCGCCGCCCGGCATGGCGCTTTCGGGAGGCGGCTGGAATTGCCCGGTGTGCTCGCCCGTCTCCGCCTGCGGTTGCGATGCGGCGGCCGCCACGCTCGTTTCGGCCTGCGGCTGTTGCGCGTAGTACAGCGCGACGGCGTGAATATCGGCGTCGTTCAGCTTGCTTGCGACAGCCGGCATCAGTGCCAACGGGCCGGGCGGCCGCTTGCCGTTCTTCCATGCATTGAGCTGCGCTTCGATATAAGCCGCGGGCTGCCCGGCCAACGGCGGGAACGCGGTACCGACGCCCGCACCGCCCGGCCCATGACATTGCACGCAGGCGGGCAGGTCCTGCTGCCAGCGACCGCGCGTGGCGAGCCAGGCGCCGCTCCCGGACGGCGCGACGTCGGAGGGATCTTGCGTGCGAATGCCCTTCGGCGCGCTCAGGCTGCTGAAATACTGCGCCACGGCGCTGCGCTCACTGGCCGACATGTTCTTCGCGAACGGTTGCATCACGCTGTTTTCGCGGCTGCCGTCGGCGAAGGCGGCGAGTTGCGCTTCGAAGTAGCCCGCGCCCAGGCCGGCAAGCCGCGGGAAGCCCGCCGCCGCGTTGCCCTCGCCGTTTGCGCCGTGACAGCTGATGCACGCCGGCACGCCGTTGGCGGTGCCTTGCATGGCGATGGTCCGGCCCAGGGGTGCGGGCTCCGTTTGCGCGTTTTGCTGCATATGCTGCGTTGTCTGTGCATACGCACCCGATGCGCCCAGCGCCGCCAGCGCAATCGTCATCGCCAGCGCCGTAACGCCCCGTGCCGCTCGCGCGAGTCCTTTGAAATTCATTGTGTTTCCCAATGGTTTTTTGCGTGGTCTTTCTCGTGTCCCGGCGCTATTTTCGCTCAGCTGGATAAATTGGCCTGGCAAGGGTGGCCAATGCGACTCGATGACGCCCATCCACCCGCGCCGATAATCTCGTTTGCTAACGCTCGCGAGGTGCGCCAAATCCCGTTGTGCGTGCACCATCTCAGGCGCCGTGCCCGTACTGCGAGTTGCGTGTAATAAAATGTAATTGAAAGTCGTTATTCATCGCTCGGACGCAATCCGCCTGCACATTCGCATTTCATTTCGCTTGATTTCCCCCCACAAGCAGACAATGAGGTGAACGATGAAAACGGCACGGAGGTGGTCGACGGGTCTGGTTGCGCTCAGCGCATTCGCACTTGCCATGGGTAGCGCAATCGAACCGGCACAAGCGAGTCAGACGAGCGGCGTCAAGCACGTCTTGCTCATCAGCTTCGACGGCTTGCACGAACAGGACGTCGCGCGCTGCATCGGCGGCAATAGCTGTCCGAATCTCGCGCTGCTCGCCAAATCGGGCGTCACGTATACAAACGCTTATACGCCTGGGCTTTCCGACTCGTTTCCGGGCCTCGCCGCGCTCGTGACGGGCGGCTCGCCCAAGACCGCCGGCCTGTTCTATGACGTTTCGTACGACCGCACGCTTTACGCGCCCAACGATACGGGTTGCGTGGGCAAGCAGGGCTGGAACGTCGTGTTCGACGAAACGACGGGCATCGACGCGGAAAACGGCGGCGCGCTCGTGCACCTCGACGGCGGCGGCGCGTTCAATCCGCAGGCCATTCCGCGCGCGCGCAACGGCGCCAAGTGCGTGCCCGTCTATCCGCACGACTATGTGAAGACGAACACGATCTTCGAAGTCGTGAAGCAGAACATGCCCGACTCGCACACCGCCTGGGCCGACAAGCACGCATGGGGCTATGACTGGCTGAACGGCCCGTCGGGCCGCGGCGTGGACGATCTCGCGCGCACCGAGATCAATTCGATCGACCCTGCCACGCAGACGAACTATCTCGACGCGTACACGCACACCGAGAAGTTCGACGACTACCACGTGCAGGCGCTCATCAACCAGATCGGCGGCAAGGACTCCACGGGCACGCGCGACGAACCGGTGCCCACGCTCTTCGGCACCAACTTCCAGACGCTGAGCGTGGCGCAGAAGGCCGCGGTGGCCACGGGCGGCGGCTATCTCGACGCCGACTTCACGCCGGGCCCACAGGTGACGGGTGCAATTGCGTATCTCGACAACGCGCTCGGCCGCATCGTCGCGGCGCTCAAGCAGCAGAACCTCTACGCGTCGACGATGATCATCGTGACCGCCAAGCACGGCCAGTCGCCCACCGATCACACCAAGCTCGTGAAGAACGGCGACACGCTCACCAAGCTGCTGGAAACGAGCAACTATCTCGACCCGAACGGCAACTTCGGCCAGAACAACACGAAGAGCGGCAACCTGAACGACGGCACGGGTCTCGTCGACACCGGCTTCGTGCAGACCGACGACGTGGGCCTCATCTGGCTGCGCGATCAATCGCAGCGCGACGCCGTGGTCGCCACGCTCCAGCGCAATCTCTCGTGCAACGCGCCCGGCATCTGCGCGGACGGCCCGCAAGCGTACATCCTCACCGGCCCCGCGCTGGCCGCGCGCTTCGGCGATCCGTCGCTCGGCCGCACGCCCGACATCATCGTGCAGCCGAACCCGGGCGCGATCTACACGTCGAGCAAGACGAAGGACGAGGAGCACGGCGGCAATGCGCCCGACGACAGCCATCTCGGCCTCGTCATTTCGTATGCGGGGCTGCATGACGGCGGCCGCGAGATCCGCGAACGCGTGCAGACGAAGCAGGTCGCGCCCACCATCCTGCGTGCGCTCGATCTCGATCCGCACCTGCTGCATGCCGTTGCCGTGGAAGGCACGCACTCGCTGCCCGGACTCGGCCTGAAGTCCGACCAGTAACACGCGCAGCACTGCAGGCCGGCGCTCGATGCGAAGCGCCGGCCTGCACGCCTCATGCGCCCTGCGCGCGTCGAATCAGCGCCAAAGCGCACCGTATCCCGCACGGTCACGCCAACGAGTGGCGTTACAATTTCGGCAGACACAACAGGCCTGCGGATACGCACAGTGACCGAGCTTCAACCCGGCTTCGAGCCGGGCTTCATTTTGACGCGACATTGGCGCGACACGCCCAACCATACCGAAGTCGACTTCTGGCTGGCGACGCCCGATGGCCCGCGGCAACTGCGCCTGCGAGCGCAAACCTCCGTCGCTTTCGTGCCGGCCGCGCATCGCGAAGCGGCGCTCGGCGTGCTGGACAGCAACAAGGGCACCGAGCTTCGCCCCCTCGATCTCAAGGACTTCCGGCAGCGGCCCGTGCTCGGCCTCTATGCGCCGCAATACCGCCAGCTCGCCGGCGCGGCGAAACGCCTGACGAAAGCGGGCGTCGACGTCTACGAAGCCGATATCCAGCCGCCCGAGCGCTACATGATGGAGCGCTTCATCACGGCGCCCGTGCTGTTTCGCGGCAAGCTCGATGCTGCGGGCGTACTGCTCGACGCCGAATTGCGGCCCGCCACCGACTATCGCCCGGCGCTCAGGCTCGTCTCGCTCGACATCGAAACCAGCGCGCAGGGCGAGCTCTATTCGATCGCGCTCGAAGGATGCGGCCAGCGCCAGGTCTTCATGCTCGCGCCCGAAAACGGCGACGCAAGCGGGCTCGATTTCGATTTCGAGTACTGCGAGAGCCGCGCGCACATGCTGACGCGCCTGAACGAATGGATGGCGCAGCACGATCCCGACGCCATCATCGGCTGGAATCTCGTGCAGTTCGATTTGCGCGTGCTGCACGCGCATTCGCAGCAATATGGCGTGCCGCTGCGGCTCGGACGCGGCGGCGCCGTGATGGAGTGGCGCGAGCACAGCATCAACCAGAACCACTACTTCGCGAGCGCGGCGGGCCGGCTCATCATCGACGGCATCGAGGCGCTGCGCTCAGCCACCTGGAGCTTCGCGTCGTTCAGCCTCGAATCCGTCGCGCAAACGCTGCTGGGCGAGGGCAAGTCCATCGACAATCCGTATCAGCGCATGGACGAGATCCAACGCCGCTTCGACGCAGACAAGCCCGCACTCGCCCGCTACAACCTCAAGGACTGCGAATTGGTCACGCGCATCTTCGGGAAAACCGAGCTGATCGCGTTCCTGCTCGAACGCGCCTCGGTCACGGGACTGCCCGCCGACCGCAGCGGCGGCTCGGTCGCGGCGTTCACGCATCTCTATCTGCCGCGCATGCACCGGCTCGGCTACGTGGCGCCGAATCTCGGCGACGTGGTGGGCGAAAACAGTCCAGGCGGCTTCGTCATGGACTCGCGGCCAGGGCTCTACGACTCGGTGCTCGTGCTCGATTACAAGAGCCTCTATCCCTCGATCATCCGCACGTTTCTGATCGATCCCGTGGGGCTGATCGAAGGTCTGCGCGCGCCAGAAGACGACGAATCCGTGCCCGGTTTTCTCGGCGCGCGCTTCTCGCGCACGATGCACTGCCTGCCGGAAATCGTGCGCCAGGTCTGGGAGGGCCGCGAGAGCGCCAAGCGTCAAAAGAACGCGCCGCTCTCGCAGGCGCTGAAAATCATCATGAACGCGTTCTACGGCGTGCTCGGCTCGACGGGCTGCCGGTTCTTCGACCCGCGCCTCGCCTCGTCGATCACCATGCGCGGCCACGAGATCATGCGCAAGACGCGCGAGCTCATCGAGTCGCAAGGCTACGACGTCATCTACGGCGACACCGACTCCACCTTCGTGTGGCTCAAGCGCGCGCATACGGAAGAAGAGGCCACGCGCACGGGCCGCGCGCTGGTCGAGCGCGTCAACCAATGGTGGAAGGCCGAGCTGCGCGAACGCTTCGGTCTGGAGAGCGCGCTCGAACTGCAATTCGAGCGCCATTATTCGCGCTTTCTCATGCCTACCGTGCGCGGCGCGGAAGAAGGCAGCAAGAAGCGCTATGCGGGCCTCGCACGCGCGAAAGACGGCGGCGAAGAAGTGGTGTTCAAGGGGCTGGAGACCGTGCGCACCGACTGGACGCCGCTCGCCCAGCAATTCCAGCGCGAGCTGTATCGGCGCGTGTTCAAGCGCGAACCGTACGCCGATTACGTGCGCGACTACGTGAAGCGCACGCTGAGCGGAGCATTCGACGAGCAACTCGTGTTCAGAAAGCGGCTGCGCCGGCCGTTGAGCGACTATCAGCGTAACGTGCCGCCGCATGTGCGCGCCGCGCGCGTCGCCGACGAATTCAATCGCGCAAAGGGCCGCCCGCTGCAGTATCAAAACGGCGGCTGGATCAGCTACGTGATGACGACGGCGGGCCCGGAGCCGCTGGAAACGCTCAGCTCGCCGCTCGATTACGCGTTCTATTTGAGCCGCCAGCTACAGCCCGTGGCCAACGCCATTCTGCCGTTCCTGCGCGAGGAATTCGAAACGTTGATTTCCGGGCAGGCGAGTCTGTTCTAGCTTCGGCGGCCCGAGCGAGTCACACGCCGGCATGTGCCAGCGCGTCAATCCGCAGGCGCGAGAAAGCGCCGGATTTCGTCAGCGAGCCAATCGCGCAAGGCGCACACCTTGGGGTCATCGCGACTGCCGATGCGGTAGACGAGATCATGGCCGCGCTCCGACTTCAGGCAGATATCCGGGAACGGCGCAATCAGACGTCCGGCTGCGATGTCGTCCGCCACGATCACGCTGCGCCCGAGCGCGACGCCTTCGCCGCGAATCGCCGCCTCGATGGCGAGGCTCCCATGGCTATAGGCGGAGCCGCGGTCGCTGCGAATGCCCTTTATTCCCGCCAGCGCGAGCCATTGCTCCCAGTTGGCCAGCATGCCGTCTTCGTGCAGCAAGGTGCAACGCGCGAGACTCTCGACGGAGGGCATGCCCGCCTTGCTCTCGCAATAATCAGGACTGCAAACCGGCGTCACGGTCTCTTCCAGGATCCGCTCGGCCAGCACGCGCGGATAGCGCCCGCTCCCGTAACGGATCGCCACATCCGCCTCGCCTTCGTTCAGATCGACATACTTGTCGGTCACTTCGAGGTGGACATCGAGCTCCGGATGGCGGGCCTTCAGCCGATACAACCGGGGCGCGAGCCACTTGTTCGCGAAGGAAACGCTGGAGTTGATCTTCAGGCGCGTCACGCTGTCCTGGGCACGCAGGCGCTCCGATTCCTTCGTCAGCTCTCCCAGCACGCGCGTGACGGCCAGCAGGAACTCGGCCCCTGCTTCGGTCAGCACGATCCGCCGGGTCAAACGCTGAAACAGCGCGACGCCGAGGTGGCTTTCGAGCGTCTTGATGTGCCGGCTCACCGCGCCGTGCGTGACGTGCAGTTCCTCGGCCGCCAGTGTCATGCTCAACAGCCGCCCGGTGGCTTCGAAGGCGCGCAGGGTTTGCAACGGGGGCAGCCGGTCGAACATAGAGGACGTATGCGTGAGTTTTACTCACGCATTATATGACGACAAATGGTTTGTCAGACGAGGGAGCGGCCTTCAATATCTGCTTAATCGTCTAACGCCGGCATTCTCCGTTTCGTATCGCTCATCATGGATCTTCTCGTCTTCAAGCTCGTTGTCACGCCGCTGTTGCTGTTGGCCGCAAGTCTTGCCGTGCGCCGCTGGGGCGAAGCGATCGGCGGCTTCATGGTCGGACTGCCGCTCACCTCGGGGCCGATCTCGGTGTTCCTCTCGCTCGAGCACGGGCCCGCCTTCGCTGCGCAGGCAACAGCGGGCTCGCTCGTCGCGACGGTCGCGCAAGTGGCCTTTTGCTTCGTCTATTGCAGGCTGGCGAGCCTCGGATGGCGCATGGCGCTCACGGGCGCCAGCGCGACGTTTGCCGTCGTGGCCGCGCTGCTGCAATGGAGCGGATTGCAGCAAACCGGCCTGTTCGTGCTCGCCCTCGTGGCCATCACCTTCGCGCTCAACCTCATCCCCAACAGGGCGGCTAAAAGCGCCAAGGTCGATCCGCCGTGGTGGGACTTGCCCGCGCGCATGGTGCTCATCGCCGCACTCGTGGTCGGCGTGACGCTGATCGCGCCTTACGTCGGGCCCGAGGCGAGCGGCGTGCTCGCGTCGTTCCCGTTCATGGCGATCATTCTCGCGGTGTTCGCGCATCGCATGGCCGGCCATGCGGCTCCCCAGCAATTGATGCGCGGCATGACGGCGGGTCTGCTGGGCTTTGCCGCGTTTTTCTACGTGCTGAGCCTGACGTTGACGCATACGAACCTGGTTGCCGCTTACGGCGGCGCGATTTTCTGCGCGCTCGCGATTCAGGCGGTGTCGCTGTACCGGATGCGGATGCCGGCCGCGCTGCCTGCGGAATAAGTCCGGGGCAACGGCGCAAGGCGCTCGTCTGGCGGGCCGGAACGCGCGCCCAATGTAGCGCGCTCGATAACGAAACTCAACCGCAATGCTCGTGCGCGCGAGCATCTCTTTCGAGTCATTCGCGGCCCATCGGCAGACGAATCGGCGCAAAATAGCTTCGCAACCGGACGCGCAAACGTTTCTCCCCTCAGCAACGAACTCACGGCCCGCGCGCACGCTGTCCAGAAACCGGGGCAACCCCGGCGCGGCCGATATCCATAATCAATAAACGAACAGCGTTCAACGCAACGGGACCTCATGTACGGCTTGCTGACAGGACCGGCAACACGCAGGCAGGCGCTCTTCGCCGGGCTCTGCGCGTTCGCGATACTTTTGACGCTGGCGCTCGCCGCGCCACGCGCACGCGATGCCCTGCCCGCCGTCGGGCCATTCATGCCGATGTGTGCGCTAACCGTGTTCACCACCTCGGGCATCGCGGCGTTCCTGCTCGGCGCGCGCTTCGCGGCCACGCGTCTGCCCATGCTCGGCGCGCTCGGGGGCGCCTACGCGTTCACCGCCATCACGGTCGCGCTGCAGTTGCTGATGTTTCCTGGCGTGTTCTCGCGCACGGGATTGCTGGGCGCCGGTCCGCACAGCGCCGCGTGGATGTGGGTCTTCTGGCACGCGGGCTTCCCCGCGCTCGTGATCGTGGCCGAGCTGGTGCGCAGCCGCGCCCCGGACGACCCGCCCGAGCATTCGAGTCTTGCGGGCCTGGCAGGCCTCAGCGCGCGCGCCTGGCTGCTGATCGCCGGCCCCGCCGTGCTCGCCGCGGCGCTAGGCGTGCTCGTCGTTCATGTGGATCTGGTCGCGCCATGGCGCGCGCCCGCGGCGGCAGCCGCCGCGCCAATACCGCCGGCGGGCCTGGCCGGCGACACCACCGGACTCGTCATCTGCGCGCTCAACCTCGTGGCGATCGCCATCGTCCTGCTCAAGGGGCGCCTGCAGCTGGTGCTCGACTGGTGGATCGCCGTGGCGCTGCTTGCCTCGCTCGTCGACGCCGCGCTCAATACGCTGAGCATCGAGCGCTTCACGCTGGGCTGGTACGTCGCGCGTCTGTTCAGCATGTTCGCGCCCGGCGTGCTGGTGTGCGTGCTGGTCTGGGAGGTCACGGCGCTCTACCGGCAGTTGTCGGAAGAGCATGCTTCGCTGATCCAGACATCGACGCACGATGCGCTCACGCGCGTGTACAACCGCAGCTATTTCGACGAGCAGTTCCGCCGTGCGTTCGATCGCACGGTGCGCGGCGCGCAGCCCCTTTCGCTCGTGATGATCGACGTCGATCACTTCAAGCACTACAACGATGCCTACGGCCATCTGCACGGCGATGCGTGCCTCGGCGCGGTGGCCGAAGCGCTCGCGCTCACGCTGCGGCCCGGCGACTTCGTCGCGCGCTACGGCGGCGAAGAGTTCGCGCTGGTCCTGCCCGGCGCCAACGCCGACGAAGCCTGCGCCGTCGCGGAACGCGCACGCGCGGCGGTCGCGCAGCTCGCCATTCCCGCGCCCGCGGCGCCGGGCCGGGTCACCGTGAGCGCCGGCTGCGCCA
>DATEJU010000175.1:0-8458 GCA_035277805.1 Paraburkholderia sp.
GCCCAGATAGCGCGATTGCGCGTCCTTCCAGAAGATCCGCTGCGGGATGTTGTCGATCACCGTCTCGAGCATCTGGTTGGAGCGCTGCGCCTCGACCTCGGCCTTGATCTGCTCGGTCACGTCGTCGGCGAGCACGAACACCGCCGCACGGCCCTGGAAGACGAGCGAATGGTGCGAAATGTCGGCGCTGATGAGCGAGCCGTCGCGGCGCACATGGCGCCAGATGCCGGCCATCGTGCGCACGTTCTGTGTGAGCGTGTCCGAGCGCGAGAGATGCTGTTCGAGCCGCGTGATGTCGTCGGCGGGACGGATATCGCGGATCGTCATCGCGAGAAATTCTTCCTCGCTGTAGCCGTATTGCTGGATCGCCGCCGCATTGACCGCGAGAAAGCGCAGCGTCTCGCGGTCGAAGGCGTACATCGGCACCGGGTGGGCGTCGAACAGGCCCTGGAAGCGCTCGTTGCGCGCGCGCATGCCGGCGAGCGCGCGCAGCTTTTCGCGCGCGGCGTTCTCGCGTACGCCAAAAGTGTAGATGAGCAGCGCGGCACCCGAGAGCATCGTCACGATCAGCAGAATCGACGCGCGGCGGCCCGCGCTCGACGAATCCGCGAACGCGCCGGCGAGCGCGCGATCCTGCTCGCCCTGCAATGCCGAGAGCGTGACGTCGACGCGGTCGACGCGCGCATCGAGGCGGATGTATTCGTTCGTGATCCACGACGCCACACCGGCCGGCGCCGGGTCCATCGCGCGCGGCGGCGCATCGTCCGGCTGCACGGTTTGCGCAACCGCTGGCGGGGCGGCCGTGCCCGCGACGGTTCTGTCGCTTGCGTACGGCTCGGAAAGATTTGATGTCGATACCGCTGGCTTATTCGCATACGGCTCGGCGAGGTTATGCCCTGACACGCCCGCCTTGCCCGAATACGGCGACGAAAACTCGCGCCCATGCGCTTGCACACCCGCATCGAGCCCGGCCGCGCCAGATAGCCCGGCCTCCCGCACGGCGCCGCTCGCCGCCGAGCCACCCTGCCCCGCCAACGCTTCCTGTTCCGCCGTGGCTTGCTCCGCGCTGGCCTGCACGCGGGCATCGGCGAGCCGCTCCTCGGCGCGCGCGAGCGTTTCGTCGATCTCACGGGCGAGCCGCGCGGCTTGTGCCGCCACGTTCTCAAAGCGCTGCGCAAACGCGGGGTCTCGCGCCAGTTCGGCGCGCAGCGCCTGCGCCGTATCGTCGAGTTCCGCGGCGCGGGCCTCGCGCGCGCCGGGGGACTCGGTTACGCCGTCGACTTCGATACGGCCGAGTGCAGCGAGCCCGCTGTCCAGCGCATCGCGGAAACGCTCCAGATCGTGCCGCACGCGCGCGGCTTGCGCGGCCCGCTGGTCGATCTCGCGCTGCGCGCCGATCTGCGCCCAGGCCACAAAAGCGTTTGCGCCTACGGCAGCTGCAACGACGAGCAGGTTGATGAGATGCCGTTTCGAGTAATGAAGATTCATGAATGCCGAACGTCGTTCGTCCCCGTACGGCGGGCACGGAGAGCCTGCTATCGACCTGCGCGCGACAGGCTGGCACGCGATGCGCCATCCCGGATAACGGCAAAGGGCGGCAAGGGCTTTAGGAAAATGCGCGAGCGCCTGGTGCGGCGCCGCTCAGGGGGCGGCTCCGGGGGTGGTTCATGTCACGGCTTACGACGCCGCCTGGCGCGGCCCCGCCAGCCCGAACTCCTGCATCGCCGGCACAAAGTCGTGATTCGCCTCGGACTTGCGCGCGAGCTTGGTCAGCACATAGCGCTGGAACGGGGCAAGCCGCGCCCAGTCCTCGACGGCCAGCGCGCGCAGGTTCGCGAGCGCCGCCTGATTCGCGATGCCGCCCGGCACGGCGTTCGGATCCCGCCACGCGGGCGCCTCCTCGGGTGCGAACCATTCGGGCTCGACGTTGGCATGCGTGCGCAGCATCTCGAAGAGCGCGTGATCGAAATTCGGCTCGATCTCGGTGTCCTCGTCGACGGGAAAACGCGCGAGCAGACGGCGGTCTTCGTAGGGCAGCAACTGCCACTGCGCGAGCGAGATCCGCAGCCCGAAACGATCCAGATTGAAGCGCACGCACATGGGGATGAAGGTCAGGTCTTCCGACGATTCGACCTCGTAATGGAACAGCAGCGGAGCTTCGGTCAATGCCATGGCGTTATCCTCGGGAAGCGGACCAGTCCGGGCGACAGGCTGACGAAAAGCCGGACAAAAGGCTGGACGACAGCGAAAGGAGCCCGCTTGAGGTATTTTAGAACCTTCCGCGTCAAGAGCAGCCCCGTGTGCCGCCCGGCAGAACGCCTCGGCAGCCCGGCTTTGCGCGCCGCACAGGCAAGCATACTGACGCACATGGATTTGATGGAGCACCTCGCTTGAATTCCCGCCCGAACCCTCATTTGCCCGCCGCCGCGACCACGGCAGCCGCCGCGCCGAATCCGCTGGAAACCGAGGGCCAGCCTGGCGCCGTCGAGCTGCGCGTGCATCGCCACCGCGGTGGCGCGGTGCAAACGCTCGCCGATCACGTGGGCCAGGAATGGCCTGTCGCACTCGTCTTCAACGGCATCTCGCACGCTGTCATGATGTGCACGCCGCGCGATCTCGAAGCGTTCGCGGTGGGCTTTGCCATCTCGGAAGGCATCGTCGGGCGCAACGCCGATATCCAGGACATCGAAGTCTTCTGGTACGCGAAGCCGGATTCGGCCGATTTACCGCACGCCGAAGTCCATCTCACGGTCGTGCAGCAAGCGTTCGTCGAGTTGAAGGAAAAGCGCCGCGCGCTGGCCGGGCGCAGCGGCTGCGGCGTGTGCGGCATCGAGAGCATCGATCTGCTCGACCTCGAGCCGGAAACGGTACCCGATACCGGCTTCCTCGCGCGCCTCGCGCCGGACGCCATTGCGCGCGCCGCCCGCGAGCTGCCGCAGCATCAGGCGCTCACGAAGCTCACCGGCGGACTGCACGCCGCCGCCTGGTGCGACGCGAGCGGCGCGATCCTGCGCGCGTTCGAAGACGTGGGCCGCCACAACGCGCTCGACAAGCTCATCGGCCAGTTGGTGATCGAGCGCGCCGACACCCAGCAGGGTTTCGTGTTCCTCTCGAGCCGGGCGAGCTACGAGCTGGTGCGCAAGGCCGCGCGCGTGGGCATCCCGATGGTGGCGACCATCTCGGCGCCCTCGACGCTCGCCATCGCCATCGCGAAGCGCTCCGGACTGCGGCTCGTGAGCTTCTGCCGCGAGTCCGGCTATGTCGATTACGACACGGCCTCGAACGCCGCGCCGGACGCGAGCTAGCCAGCCAGGCCCGCTAGAACGGCGCGCCGCAACCTCGCCTCAGTCGAACTGCCGGAAGTCCGGCTTGCGCTTTTCCAGAAAGGCCGTGAAGGCCTCGCGTGCTTCGGGCGCGAGCAGCATCTTGACGAAGTGCACGGCCTCCTCGCTCATCTGCGTCTTGATCTCGTGCTCGCTCGCGCGCTTCATGAGCGCCTTGGTCACGCGCAGCGACGAAGCCGGCAGCGCGACGAGCTTCGCCAGTTGCACGCTCACGAACGCATCGAGTTCGACAGCGGGCAGCACCCGGTTCACGAAGCCCATGCGGTGCGCCTCCACCGCATCGAAGGTATCGCCGAGCAGCAGCTTTTCCGCCGCGCCCTGATATCCCGCCACGCGCTGCAGCAGCAGCGACGATGCCGCCTCCGGACACAGCCCGAGCTGCGCGAAGGGCATGGCGAAGCGCGCCGTATCGGCGGCATAGACCATATCGCAATGCAGCAGCAGCGTCGTGCCCACGCCGATGGCCGCGCCCGCCACGGCCGCGACGAGCGGCTTCTCGAAGGTCGCGATGGTTTTCAGAAAGCGGCTCACGGGCGAATCGCCGCCGGTGGGCGGCGACTTCAGGAAGTCCTCGATGTCATTGCCCGCCGTGAAAATTCCCGCGTGACCGCGCAGCAACACGGCGCGCACGGCGGCGTCCTCTTGCGCCGAAGCAAGCACCTCGGTCATCGCCTGGTACATCGCGGGCGTGAGCGCGTTCTTGCGCTCGGGCCGGTTGATGGTGATCGTCATCACGCCGTTCTCGCGCGCGATCAGGATTTCGTTGCTCATGTAATTGTCTCCAGTTCCATGCCAGGTTCGACATCCCCGCGAACCCGATACGAAAAACGGCCCGCAAACCGCGAAGCCTGCGAACCGTGTCGATAACGCCCATGCGTGTTGGCCGGAGTTGGCGCTTTAGCGCTTTGCGATCCGGAGTTGACGCTTTAGCGCTTACTCCGGTCCCGCGCAGAGCGCTCCGGTCCCATGCCAAAGCCCTTACAGCCTCTCGATGATGCCCGCCGCGCCCATGCCGGTGCCGACGCACATCGTCACCATGCCGTACTTGTAATTGCGGCGGCGCAGCCCGTGCACGACCGTCGAGGCGCGGATAGCCCCCGTCGCGCCGAGCGGGTGGCCCAGCGCGATCGCGCCGCCGAGCGGGTTGATCTTCGAGGGATCGAGGCCGAGGTCCTGAATCACCGCCAGCGACTGCGCGGCAAACGCCTCGTTGAGCTCGATCCAGTCGAGATCGTCCTGCTTGAGGCCCGCGGCCTTCAACGCGGCCGGAATCGCTTCCTTCGGGCCGATGCCCATGATCTCCGGCGGCACGCCGCGCACCGCGAAGCTCACGAAGCGCGCGAGCGGCGTGAGGTTGAACTGCTTGAGGATCTTCTCGGAGACGACGATCAGTGCGCCCGCGCCGTCCGAAGTCTGCGAGCTGTTGCCCGCCGTGACCGAGCCCTTGTTCGCGAACACGGCGCGCAGCTTCGCGAGACCTTCGAGCGTGGTGTCGGCGCGCGGGCCTTCGTCCAGCTCGACCAAGCGTTCCTTCACCTTCACGTCGCCCGTCGCGAGATCCGGGAAGCGCTCGAGCACGGTGTACGGCGCGATCTCGTCCTTGAACTCGCCCGCCTGTTGCGCAGCGAGCGCGCGGCGGTGCGATTCCACCGAGAATGCGTCCTGCGCCTCGCGGCTCACCTTCCAGCGCTGCGCGACCTTCTCGGCGGTCAAGCCCATACCGTAAGCAATCCCAACATCTTCGCTGCGATCGAAGATATGCGGCGAGAGCGACGGCTTGTTGCCCATCATCGGCACCATGCTCATCGACTCGCAGCCGCCCGCGATCATCGCGTCGGATTCGCCCACGCGGATGCGGTCCGCGGCCATCGCGAGCGCCGTGAGACCCGACGCGCAGAAACGGTTGACGGTCACGCCGCCCACGCTCTGCGGCAGCCCCGCGAGCAGCGCGCCGATGCGCGCCACATTCAGCCCCTGCTCCGCCTCGGGAATCGCGCAGCCGACGATGGCGTCTTCGATCACGCTCGTATCGAGCCCCGGCACCTGCGCAACCGCCGACTCGATCGCGTGCACCAGCAGCTCGTCGGGGCGGGTGTTCCTGAACACGCCGCGCGGCGCCTTGCCGATGGGCGTGCGTCTCGCGGCGACGATGTAGGCGTCCTGCAACTGTTTGCTCATCTGTAACTCCAGTCCGTTATGTGCGTACGTCGTGCCGCTTAGTTGCGCACCGGCTTGCCGGTCTGCAGCATGCCCATGATGCGTTCCTGCGTCTTCTGCGTACCGAGCAGATCGACGAAGGCGCGGCGCTCGAGCGTGAGCAGCCATGCTTCGTCGACGAGGCTCCCCGCCTCGACATCGCCGCCGCACACCGCCTCGGCGATGCGGCTCGCGATCAGGAAATCGTGGTCGCTGATGAAGCGGCCATCGCGCATGTTCACGAGCGACGCCTTGATGGTCGAGATCGCCGAGCGGCCCGCGACCGGAATCTGCGTCGCGCGCAACGGCGGGCGGTAGCCCGACGCGCTCAGCGCACGCGCTTCCTTTTTCGCCGTGTCGAGCAGTTCGAACACGTTGAAGACGATCGTGTCGGAAGGCTTCAGGTAGCCCATCGCGCGCGCCTCGAGCGCCGAGCCCGAGACCTTGGCCATCGCCGCGTTCTCGAACGACTTCTGCAGGAACCTGAGCAGGTCGCTGGGCATCGCGCCCACGGCTTGCGCGGCATCCGCCGCACGCAGCGCGGCTTCCTTCAAACCGCCACCCGCCGGCACGAGGCCCACGCCCACTTCCACGAGGCCGACATAGCTCTCGATGTGCGCGACGCGCTTGGCGCTGTGCAGCATGATTTCGCAGCCGCCGCCGAGCGCGATGCCCGACACCGCCGCGACCACCGGCACGTTCGCGTACTTCACGCGCAGCATCGTGTCCTGGAACTTCTTCACGAACGGCTCGATGCCCTTGGCGCCGCCCATCATGAATGCGGGCATCGCCTCTTCGAGGTTCGCACCGGCCGAGAACGGCCCGCCCGGCGTGCCGAGCTTCAGCGACGTCGGTTGCCAGATCACGACGCCCTTGTAGCTGTCTTCGGCAATCTCGATCGCCTTCACGAGGCTGTCGAGCACGCCCGGACCCATCGTGTTCATCTTGCTCTTGTACGAGACGATGACGACGTCGTCCTCGCCCGCGCGGTCATCGACCCACGCGCGCAGATGCTCGTTCTCGAACAGCGTCTTGCCGAAGGTCTTCGGATCGCGCGCACTGGTTTCGCCAACGAGCGCCGCGCGGAACACCTGGCGCTCGTACACCGGCAGATTCGAGCGCGGCACGAAGCGCGCTTCGGCCGGCGACCACGAGCCCTCCGCGCCATGCACGCCGCCGTTTTCGGCAACCGCGCCTTCGAACACCCATGCGGGCAGCGGGGCATTCGAGAGCGCCTTGCCCGCGCCGATGTCTTCCTTTACCCACTCGGCCACCTGCTTCCAGCCCGCGGCCTGCCAGCCTTCGAACGGGCCTTCGTTCCAGCCGAAGCCCCAGCGGATCGCGAGATCGACGTCGCGCGCGTTGTCCGCGATCGATTGCAGATGCACGCCGATGTAATGGAACACGTCGCGGAAGATCGACCACAGGAACTGCGCCTGCGGATGCTGCGTTTCGCGCAGCAGCTTCAGACGCTCGGCCGGCGGACGCTTGAGGATGCGGCCCACGAGCTCGTCGGCCTTCGCACCGCCGTCGACGTACTCGCCGGTGTTGCCGTCGAGCACCTTGATTGCCTTGCCTTCCTTGCGATAGAAACCGCCACCCGTCTTCTGGCCGAGCGCGCCCTTCGCGACGAGGCCCGCGAGCACGGCCGGCGTCTCGTAGACGGGGAAGAACGGATCGTCCTTCAGGTTGTCCTGCATCGTCCTGATGACGTGCGCCATGGTGTCGAGACCGACAACATCGGCAGTCCGGAACGTTGCCGATTTCGCGCGGCCGAGACGGCTCCCGGTGAGGTCGTCGACTTCGTCAAAGCGCAAACCGAACTTCTTCGCTTCCGCGATCACCGCGAGGATCGAGAAAATGCCCACACGATTCGCGATGAAGTTCGGTGTATCCTTCGCGCGCACCACGCCCTTGCCCACCACGCTCGTGAGGAACGATTCGAGCTGGTCGAGAATTTCGGGCTGCGTGTGCGTCGTCGGGATCAGCTCGACGAGGTGCATGTAGCGCGGCGGATTGAAAAAGTGCACGCCGCAGAAGCGTGCTTTCAATGCATCGTCGAAGCCTTGCGAAAGCTCCGTGATCGACAGACCCGAGGTATTGCTCGCGAAGATCGCGTTCGGGCCGATGTGCGGCGCGACCTTCTTGTAGAGGTCGTGCTTCCAGTCCATGCGCTCGGCGATCGCCTCGATCACCACGTCGCATTCAGCGAGCTTCGCGATATCGTCTTCATAGTTCGCGGGCGTGATGTACTGCGCGTCGTCTTTCACGCCGAACGGCGCGGGCGAGAGCTTCTTGAGGTTCTCGATCGCCTTGAGCGCAATGGCGTTCTTCGGGCCTTCCTTCGCAGGCAGATCGAACAGCAGCACGGGCACGCGCGCGTTGATCAGGTGCGCCGCGATCTGCGCGCCCATCACGCCGGCGCCGAGCACGGCCACCTTGCGAATATTCAGATTGCTCACGTTGTTCCTCCAGCGGGTATGCAATGTCGAGCGGATTGGGAGTGTGGCGGCGCGTCGGCGTTATGGGTTGTTCTTGCCGTGGGCGCCGCGTCCGGGCATTCGGTGATTCGATATCGATTGCGCGCGCTCCGCGAAAGCGATGAGCGCGCGCCGGGCGCCTTAGAACAGCGCTTCGTCGACTTCCATCAGCGTCTTCGAGCCCGCGCGCGCCTGGCGAATCGACGTCGCCGTTTCGGGCAGGAGCTTGGCGAAGTAGAAGCGCGCCGTGGCCAGCTTCGACTTGTAGAACGGATCGCCCGAGCTTTCCTTGTCGAGCGCGATGCGCGCCATGCGCGCCCAGAAGTACGCGAACACGAGGTGGCCCGCCGTGCGCAGGTACGGCACGGCGGCCGCGCCCACTTCGTCGGGGTTCTGCATCGCCTTCATGCCGATTTCCATCGTGAGCTTCTGCATCTT
>DATEJU010000176.1:0-6394 GCA_035277805.1 Paraburkholderia sp.
CTCACGCCCCCGCCGTTTCCCGCGGCGGCCTTCGCCTGGCCGGTACGGCACGAAGCGAAGGGGGCGAATCTTAGCGCCAGCGGAGCCGGTGCGCAAGCCCCCTCCGCGCACATTCCTTACTTGCCGGACAACGCTGGCAGCTCACACTGGCAGCGCACACGGTGTCGCTCCTTATTTGTTCTTGAATACGGGCTTGCGCTTCTCCACGAAGGCCGCCATGCCTTCCTTCTGATCCTCCGTCGCAAAGAGCGAGTGAAACAGGCGACGTTCGAAGTGCACCCCTTCTGCGAGCGTAGTTTCGTATGCGCGATTCACAGCTTCTTTGGCCATCATCACGGCGGGCAGCGAGTACTCGCTAATTGTCGTGGCCGCTGCGAGTGCTTCGTTCAGGAGATCCGCCCCGGGAATCACGCGAGACACCAGCCCTGCACGCTCGGCTTCCGCAGCATCCATCATGCGAGCTGTCAGGCACAAATCCATTGCCTTTGCCTTTGACACGGCACGCGGTAGCCGCTGCGTGCCGCCCGCGCCCGGAATCACCCCCAACTTGATTTCAGGCTGCCCAAACTTCGCGGTGTCCGCGGCAAGGATGATGTCGCACATCATCGCCAGCTCGCAGCCGCCGCCCAGCGCAAACCCCGCGACGGCCGCAATGATCGGCTTGCGGATCGTGCGGATCGTCTCCCAGTTGCGCGTGATGTAGTCCCCCTTGTAGACATCCATGAAGCTGTAGCTCGCCATCATGCCAATGTCGGCGCCTGCCGCGAACGCTTTCTCGCTGCCGGTGATGACGATCGCACCGACGCCCTCATCGGCGTCGAACGCCTTCAGCGCCGCGCCCAATTCGTCCATCAACGCATCGTTGAGCGCGTTCAGCGCCTTCGGACGGTTCAACGTGATCAGCCCCACCTTGCCGCGTGTCTCCATCAGAATGTTTTCGTATCCCATATCTCCTCCTTCCCTTAAAAAAGCCTCAAAAAAATTTTTTACGCCGAAGTTTGACTAATGCTAACATTCACCAACCAACCGGTCGGTCAATTAATTGACACGGGCCCCGTTCAACCTCTCTATCTACGTTGAGCCATGACACATCCGTTGTTCGCCAAGCACGAAGCCGTGCTGCAAAAAGCGCTTGCCGCTATCGAGACGCGTGGCTACTGGAGCCCGTTCGCCGAAATGCCGAGTCCCAAAGTGTACGGGGAATCCGCCAGCTCAGACGGTGAAGCCGCGTTCGGGGCGCACCTGAATCGCACCTTCGAACTCGACCAGCCGGGCACCGGCGAAACCGTGGGCAGCGAGACCTCGCCGTTCGGCTTCGCGCTCGGTGCACGCTATCCGAAGTCGACGCCCGATCAACTCATCGAAGCTGCTCAAAAAGCGCAACGCGACTGGCGCGCTGCCGGCCCGCAGGCGTGGGCAGGCGTGAGCCTCGAAATCCTCGAGCGCCTGAACCGCGCGAGCTTCGAAATCGCCTTCAGCGTGATGCACACGACGGGTCAGGCGTTCATGATGGCCTTCCAGGCAGGCGGCCCGCACGCTCAGGACCGCGCGCTCGAAGCGGTCACTTATGCCTGGGACCAGCTTCGCCGTATTCCTGCCGACGCGCACTGGGAAAAGCCGCAAGGCAAAAACCCACCGCTCGCGATGCAAAAGCGCTTTACTGTCGTGCCGCGCGGCACCGGCCTCGTGCTCGGCTGCTGCACGTTCCCGACCTGGAACGGCTACCCCGGCCTGTTCGCCGATCTGGCGACGGGCAATACAGTGATCGTCAAGCCGCACCCGGGCGCGATCCTGCCGCTCGCGGTCACCGTGCGTATCGCCCGCGAAGTGCTGCGCGAAGCCGGCTTCGATCCGAACGTGGTCACGCTGCTCGCCACCGATCCCAACGACGGTGCGCTCGTTCAGCAACTCGCGCTGCGCCCCGAGATCAAGCTGATCGACTTCACCGGCAGCACGCAGAACGGCGACTGGCTCGAGCAGCATGCGCACCAGGCGCAGGTCTTCACCGAGAAAGCCGGCGTGAACCAGATCGTGATCGATTCCGTGGCCGACCTTAAAGCCGCCGCGCGCAACATCGCCTTCTCGCTCTCGCTCTATTCGGGCCAGATGTGCACGGCGCCGCAGAACATCTATGTGCCGCGCGACGGTATTCAGACCGCCGAAGGCCACGTGAGCTTCGACGCCGTCGCGCAGGCGATCGCGGGCGCAGTGCAGAAGTTCGTGGCGGATCCCGCCCGCGCCGTGGAAGTGCTCGGTGCGATTCAGAACGAAAGCGTCACGACGCGCATCGACGAAGCGCGCAAGCTGGGCACCATGCTCGCCGACAGCCAATCGCTCGAGCACCCGCAATTCGCCGGCGCCCGTGTGCGCACCCCGCTCGTGCTCTCGCTCGACGCCGCGCGCGATGCCGCCTCGTTCACGCGCGAATGGTTCGGCCCGATCTCGTTCGTGATCGCCACCGACTCGACCGCGCAGTCGCTCGAGCTGGCCGGCGCGACCGCACGCGACCACGGCGCGCTCACGCTCTCGGTCTACAGCACCGACGATGCCGTGATCGAAGCCGCTCACGAAGCCGCGATCACCGGCGGCGTGGCGCTCTCGATCAACCTCACGGGCGGCGTGTTCGTGAATCAATCCGCAGCCTTCTCGGACTTCCATGGCACCGGCGCGAACCCGGCCGCGAACGCCGCGCTGGCCGACGCCGCGTTCGTGGCGAACCGCTTCCGCGTGGTTCAGAGCCGTGTCCATGTTGAACCGAAAGCGGCCCCGGTTGCAGTCGGCTGAACGGTCTATGCTGTTTGGCCGAATGGCGCCCCACTCCCCGTCCCTCTAGCATGTTCGGCATGAGCGCAATTCCGCGCTCATGCCGCAGGAATCCGAGATGACCGAAGCCTATATCTGCGACGCGATTCGCACTCCGTTTGGCCGCTACGGCGGCGCCCTGAAAGACGTGCGCACCGACGACCTCGCCGCCGTGCCTATTCGCGCGCTCGTCGAGCGCAACCCCGGCGTGGACTGGAGCGCGCTCGACGACGTGCTCTACGGCTGCGCCAACCAGGCCGGCGAAGACAACCGCAACGTCGCGCGCATGGCCGCGCTGCTCGCAGGCCTGCCCACGGATGCGCCCGGCGGCACGCTCAACCGCTTGTGCGGCTCGGGCCTCGACGCCATCGGCAGCGCCGCGCGCGCCATCAAGGCCGGCGAAGCACGTCTGATGATCGCGGGCGGCGTGGAAAGCATGACGCGCGCGCCGTTCGTGATGGGCAAAGCCGCATCGGCCTTCTCGCGCGACGCCGCCATCTACGACACGACCATCGGCTGGCGTTTCGTGAACAAGTTGATGAAGCAGCAATACGGCATCGATTCGATGCCCGAAACTGCGGAAAACGTCGCGGTCGAGTTCAACATCAGCCGCGCCGATCAGGACGCCTTCGCGCTGCGCAGCCAGCAGAAGGCCGCACGGGCGCAGAAAGACGGCACGCTCGCACAGGAAATCGTCGCGGTCGAGATCGCGCAGAAGAAAGGCGATCCGGTGCGCGTGACGCTCGACGAGCACCCGCGCGAGACATCGCTCGAAACGCTCGGCAAGCTCAAGGGTGTGGTGAAGCCCGACGGCACGGTCACGGCCGGCAACGCATCGGGCGTCAACGACGGCGCCTGCGCCCTGCTGCTCGCGAATGAAGAAGCCGCGAACCAGTACGGCCTGCGCCGCCGCGCGCGCGTGCTTGGCATGGCGACGGCCGGCGTCGCGCCGCGCATCATGGGCTTCGGCCCCGCGCCCGCCACGCAAAAGCTGCTCAAGCAGTTGGGCATGACGCTCGACCAGTTCGACGTGATCGAGCTTAACGAAGCGTTTGCGTCGCAAGGCCTCGCGGTGCTGCGCGCGCTCGGCATCGCCGACGACGACCCGCGCGTGAACCCGAACGGCGGCGCCATTGCCCTGGGTCATCCGCTTGGCGCATCGGGCGCGCGGCTCGTCACGACCGCGCTGCATCAGTTGGAGCGCACCCAGGGGCGCTACGCGCTTTGCACGATGTGCATCGGTGTCGGCCAGGGCATTGCGCTGGCGATCGAGCGCGTCTGAGCAGCAAGGAAAGGAACCGCGCGGTACCCACCGGGCAAGGCGCACGGCGGTCCCGCCTGGGGAGATAGCTTTGCACGGGGTCGCATTAAGCGCTAACGCGCGACGTGTGACCGACCGCTTTGCATGGAATCGGAGCAAGCGCTGAAGCACTCACTCCAATCGACAAGGAGACAACCGATGCCCTACGATGCGATCCGCGTCGAAATCGACACATCGACGCGCGTGGCCGCGATCACGCTGAACCGCCCGGACAAGCTCAACAGCTTCACCCGCGCCATGCACCGCGAACTCGCCGCGGCGCTCGACGAAGTGGTCGCAGCCGGCGCGCGCGCACTCGTGCTGACCGGTGCGGGCCGCGGTTTCTGCGCAGGCCAGGATCTCGCCGACCTCGACTTCACGCCCGGTGCGATGACCGACCTCGGCGCGCTCATCGAAGAGCACTTCAATCCGCTGATCAAGCGCCTGCAAGCGTTGCCGATGCCCGTCATCGCCGCCGTCAACGGCACCGCGGCCGGCGCGGGCGCGAATCTCGCCTTCGCCTGCGACCTCGTGCTCGCCGCGCGCTCCGCCAGCTTCATTCAGGCGTTCGTGAAGATCGGCCTCGTGCCCGACTCGGGCGGCACGTGGTTCCTGCCCAAGCGTGTGGGCATGGCGCGCGCGCTCGGTCTCGCCATGACGGGCGACAAGCTCAGCGCCGAAAAGGCTGAAAGCTGGGGCCTCGTCTGGCAGGTGACGGACGATGCCGAACTCGCCGCGACGGCCACGACGCTCGCCGCGCAACTCGCGAAACAGCCCACGCGCGCCATCGTCGCCACGCGCGAAGCATTGCGCGCCTCGGCAACGAACACGCTCGATCGGCAACTCGATCTCGAACGCGACCTGCAGCGCGAGCTGGGCGCGTCGCATGACTACGCAGAAGGCGTGCAGGCCTTCATCGAAAAACGCGCGCCGCGCTTCGAGGGTCGCTGATATGAACGCGTCGATGTCCACACCCACCGCCGCACTTGCCGATATGACGCCCGACGAACTCGCCCGCGCCACGGCGCAAGCGATGTACGCGGCCGACGGCTGCAGCCGCGCGCTCGGCATGGAACTGCTCGAAGTGCGCGCAGGCTACGCGCGCTTGCGCATGCCCGTACGCCCCGAGTTCCTCAACGGCCACCAGATCTGCCACGGCGGCCTGATCTTCACGCTCGCCGACTCGACCTTCGCGTTCGCCTGCAACACCTACAACGTGAACACGGTCGCAGCGGGTTGCTCGATCGAGTTCCTGCGGCCGGTTCAACCCGACGACGTGCTCACCGCCGAGGCCGTCGAGCAAGTGCTTTCCGGACGCAACGGCATTTACGACATTCGCGTAACGAACCGTGCAGGCGAAACCGTCGCCATGTTCAGAGGCAAGTCCGCGCAGATTCGCGGCAACGTGATTCCCGTTGCGGAATAACGCGGCGCACCGCGATCCGCACGACCCGCATTCCATTAGTGAAGTTTGAGGAGACATCGATGACTACCCCGCTGCCGCTCGAGCCCATCGAAACGGCCAGCCGCGACGAACTCGTGGCGCTTCAGCTCGAACGGCTGAAATGGTCGCTCAATCACGCGTACGAGAATTCGCCCGTCTATCGCCGCAAATTCGACGAAGCCGGCGTGCATCCGTCCGGGCTGAAGTCGCTTGCCGACCTCGCGCGCTTCCCGTTCACGACCAAGAAGGATCTGCGCGACAACTACCCGTTCGGGATGTTCGCGGTGCCGCAGGACCAGATCTCGCGCATTCATGCGTCTTCGGGCACGACCGGCAAGCCGACCGTCGTGGCCTACACGGCGCGCGACATCGACACCTGGGCGAATCTCGTCGCGCGCTCGGTGCGCGCGGCAGGCGCGCGTCGCGGCGACAAGGTGCACATCAGCTACGGCTATGGCCTCTTCACGGGCGGTCTCGGCGCGCACTACGGCGCGGAACGCGCGGGTCTCACGGTGATCCCGTTCGGCGGCGGCCAGACCGAAAAGCAGGTCCAGCTGATCCAGGACTTCCGTCCCGACATCATCATGGTCACGCCGAGCTACATGCTCGCCATCGCCGACGAAATGGAGCGCCAGGGCATCGATCCGGCTACGTGCTCGCTGCGCATCGGCATCTTCGGCGCGGAGCCGTGGACCAACGACATGCGTGCGGCCATCGAGCAGCGCATGGGCATCACGGCGGTCGACATCTACGGTCTGTCCGAAGTGATGGGCCCGGGCGTGGCCTCCGAGTGCGCGGAAACCAAGGACGGCCCGACGATCTGGGAAGACCACTTCTATCCCGAGATC
>DATEJU010000177.1:0-2305 GCA_035277805.1 Paraburkholderia sp.
ACCAGATCTGCTGACCCTGCGCATCACATCATGAGGCTCGCGCAGGCGCTCGCGGGCTCGTCGGCCTTGCCTTTCGGCGCGGCCGGCATACCGCCGGTGGGGAATTTCACCCCGCCCTGAAGACGCACTGATTACCGGATCAACCGGCGGGCAAAGGATACAACACGCCGCAAAACCGCGCAGCGCGAAAAACTACGACTAGACAATGTCCTCGAAACGGGTTTTGTGCGATGCCGCATCGGCAGGCGTGCCGCCGTGCGAGACGCGACGCGGTTCATGCCGGCTGCACCGCCACGGCCACGACCGCATCGACCGTCCTGAGCGCTTCGACTGCCGACGCCGCCTCGCCGCCAGCGGGCGCTGCGGGCACGTCCCAGCGCGGCGGCGTCTCGGCGTTGAGCGTCACGCGAAACACGCGCGCCTCGGTGTCGCCAGGGTTGCGCAGGCTGTGTGGCTGGTCGGCGTCGAAAAGAATCGCGTCGCCGGTGGCGAGCAGTTGGCGCCGATCGTGCACGCTCACTTCGAGCGTGCCCTCGCTCACCACGAGGTTCACCGTCGTGCCCGGTGGGCGGCGCACGCCGGGCTCAGTGTGCAGCGGCGCGATGCGCAACTCGTGAAACTCGGCTGCAGCGGGCTCCCCTTCCGGATAGAGCGCGCGTGCTGAATAGCGGCCGTCGGCGGAAACGAGGCGTGGCGCGCGCTCAGCGGGCAAATGCTCGAAGCCGTTCACCGCATACCGCCGCAGGAACGCCGAGACCGAGACCTTGAGCGCCGCCGCCACCTTGCAAAGCACCTTGATCGACGGCACGCTGCGCGCCGACTCGACCTGCGCGAGCATCGCGCGCGAGACACCCGAGGCGCGAGCGAGCGCGTCGAGCGAAAGCTGGCGTTCGGCGCGCAGGCGGGCGAGGTTCACGCCGACGAGATGCTCGAGCGCCTCGTAAGATCCTTCGGTGTGCGCAATATTGGGCTGTGCGTCGCGCACGAGCGCGAGGGGTGAATGCATGGCTGCCTCCAGGTGCGCCGCGTCATTGCGGCGCAAGAGCATGAATGGAGGCAAGACTAGCATCGCGATTTGCCGCGCCCAACGAAGTTATCTTCACACTGATATCAGCATTGCAGAGCGCGAATCCGGGATTGCTTTCGCGCCCAGCGCATAAGGCGCATTGCCTTGCGCGCTGCCTTCCGCATCGGCTTCGAAAGGCGCTCACGTATTCTGCCGCGCCGCGACGCTCGCATGGCGCACCGGTGCGTTGCGTGCGTCGAGCCGCGCCGCCGCCCAGGTGAGCGCGAGCGCCGCCACCGAAACGGCCGCGGCCACCCACGGCAGCGAATCGAGCGCCACGCCGTGCGCAATGGCGAGACCGCCCATCCATGCGCCCATTGCGTTACCCACGTTGAACGCGCCGATGTTCAGCGTCGAAGCGAGATTCGGCGCCGCCGCGGCCTTCGCGACCACGCGCATCTGCAAGGGCGGCACGGTCGCGAACGCGGCGATACCCCACACGAACACGGTAATCGCGGCCGGCCACATGGAATGGCTCGTCTTCGTGAAAATGGCCATGACGACGGCGAGCATCACGAGAATGCCCATGAGCGAAGGCATCAGCGCGCGGTCCGCGAGCTTGCCGCCGAGCGTGTTGCCGAGTGTGAGGCCTACGCCGAACAGCACGAGCATCAGCGTCACGCCGCGCGGCGAGAAGCCGCCCACCTGTTCGAGAATCGGCGCGATGTAGGTGAACACGACGAACACGCCGCCAAAGCCCAGCACCGTCATCCCGAGCGCGAGCCACACTTGCGGGTCGCGCAGCACGCGCACTTCGTGGCCGAGGCCTGCGGGGCCGCTGTCGTGATGGTTGGGAACCAGTGCGCTCACGCCGATCAGCGAAATCACGCCAAAGCCGCTCACGATCCAGAACGCCACGCGCCAGCCGAACTGCTGGCCAATGGCGGTGCCCAACGGTACGCCCAGCACGGTGGCAAGCGTGAGCCCGGTGAACATCAGCGCGATGGCGCTCGCCCGCTTCTCCTGCGGCACGAGCGAGGCCGCCACCACGGCGCCGATGCCGAAGAACGAGCCGTGCGCGAACGAAGCGACGACACGCGCGACCATCAGCAGCGAATAGTTCGACGCGACGGCGCACATCACGTTGCCGACGATGAACACGCCCATCAGCAGTTGCAGCGCGAGCTTGCGCGGCATGCGGCTCGTGAGCGCGGCGAGCAGCGGCGCGCCGGCCGCCACGCCGAGCGCATAGCCGGTCACGAGCAGGCCCGCGGCGGGAATCGTCACGTTCAGATCGCG
>DATEJU010000178.1:0-3594 GCA_035277805.1 Paraburkholderia sp.
CCTCGTGCTGGCGTTCCAGCCGCACCGCTACACGCGCACGCGCGACTGCTTCGAAGATTTCGTGCGCGTGCTCTCGACCGTCGATGCGCTCGTGCTGACCGACGTGTACGCAGCAGGCGAAGCGCCGATCGTGGCCGCCGACGGCCGCGCGCTCGCACGTGCGATCCGCGTGGCGGGCAAGGTCGAGCCGGTGTTCGTGGAGACGGTGGAGGAAGTGCCGGACGCGCTGGCCGCAGTGGTTCGCGACGGCGACGTGGTGATTACGATGGGCGCGGGTTCGATCGGCGGCGTGCCGGGTCGGATCGCACAACAGGAACAGAAGGCGTGAGTGACATGAGCAGTATCGATCCCCAACTCGATCCCAAGCAATTCGGCAAGGTTGCCGTGCTGTTCGGTGGCGTGTCCGCCGAGCGCGAGGTGTCGCTCAAGTCGGGCACGCTCGTGCTTCAGGCACTGCAGAGCGCCGGTATTGACGCGCATCCGTTCGATCCGGCCGAGCGGCCGCTTGCGGCGCTCAAGGATGAAGGCTTCGTGCGTGCGTTCAACGCGCTGCATGGCGGCTACGGCGAGAACGGCCAGATCCAGGGCGCGCTCGACTTCTACGGCATTCGCTATACGGGCACGGGCGTGCTCGGCTCGGCGCTCGGCCTCGACAAGTTCCGCAGCAAGCTCGTGTGGCAGCAGCTCGGCATTCCCACGCCGCCGTTCGTTGCGGTGCTGCGCGGCGACGACTACGCCGCGCGCGCGCCCGAGATCGTCGCGAAGCTCGGTTTGCCGCTCTTCGTGAAGCCCGCGAGCGAAGGCTCGAGCGTCGCGGTCATCAAGGTGAAGAAGGTGGAAGAACTCGTGCCCGCGCTCGAAGAAGCCGCAAAGCACGACAAGATCGTGCTGGCGGAGAAGAGCATCGAAGGCGGTGGCGAGTACACCGCATGCGTTGCCGGCGATCTCGACCTGCCGATCATCAAGATCGTGCCGGCGGGCGAGTTCTACGACTACGACGCGAAGTACATCCTCGACACGACGCAGTACCTGATTCCCTGCGGCGTGGCGCCCGAAAAGGAAGCGCAGCTCAAGAAGCTCGCGCGCCGCGCGTTCGACGTGCTCGGCTGCACCGACTGGGGCCGCGCCGATTTCATGATGGACGGCGAGGGCAATCCGTACTTCCTGGAAGTGAACACGGCGCCGGGCATGACCGATCACTCGTTGCCGCCGAAGGCGGCGCGCGCGGTGGGCATCGAGTACCGCGAGCTGGTCGTGCGGGTGCTCGCGCTCACGCTGAAAGATTGAGCCACTAAACGAACGCTAACCGACGAATTGCAGTCCTTGCATTGAATCGACAATCTCGACATGTGGAATAACGTACGCCAGCTCAATCTTGCCGCCAACGCGTTGCACGCGCTGCTCGTGCTTGCGCTCCTGGCGGCCGGCGGCTACTGGCTCGTGCAGCGCCCGAATTTCGCGCTGCACGAGATCCGCATCGAGGGCGACACCGAGCACATCAACGAACCGACGGTGCGAGCGAGCGTGGTCGGCCGCCTGAAGGGCAACTTCTTCACGGTCAACCTGGATACCGCGCGCGCTGCGTTCGAGCAGATGCCGTGGGTGCGCCATGCGAGCGTGCGCCGTGTGTGGCCGAACGCGCTCGCGGTGAATCTCGAAGAGTACAAGCCGCTCGGCACATGGGGCAGCGACCAGCTCGTTAGCACCGATGGCGAGCTCTTCACCGCGAACCAGGGCGAGCTCGACGAAGAGCTGCCCGCGTTCGATGGCCCGGACGGCTCCGCACCCGAGGTGGTCGCGCGCTACCACGATTTCCAGAAGTGGTTCGCGCCGCTCGGACTCGAGCCCGAAGAGGTGATGCTCTCGCCGCGCTACGCATGGACGGTGAAGCTCTCGAACGGCATGGAGGTTGAACTCGGGCGCGAGCGCAACGCCGACACGCTCGCCGAGCGCACGCACCGGCTCATCGTGGCATGGACGCCGCTCACGCAACGTTGGGGGAAAGATATCGAATATGCGGACTTGCGCTATCCGAACGGTTTCGCCATCCGGGCGGCGGGCATGCGCTTCATCAGCGACACACCGACCCCTGGCAAGAAGTAACAGCACATCACACGCAACGAGCACGATATGAGTAAAGACTATAAGGATCTGCTGGTCAGCCTCGACATCGGGACGTCGAAGGTGGTGGCCGTCGTCGCCGAAATGAAGGGCGATGGCCATTACGAAGTGATCGGCCTTGGCCAGAGCGAATCGAAAGGTCTCAAGAAGGGTGTGGTGGTGAACATCGAGGCCACGGTGCAGTCTATCCAGCGCGCGCTCGAAGAAGCGGAACTCATGGCCGACTGCAAGATCACTAATGTGTTCACCGGCATCGCAGGCAGCCATATTCGCAGCTTCAATTCGAGCGGGATGGTCGCCATCAAGGAGAAGGAAGTCACGCAGACGGACGTCGCGCGCGTGATCGAAACCGCGAAGGCGATCAACATCCCGACCGACCAGCAGGTGCTGCATATCCTCACGCAGGAATTCATCATCGACGGTCAGGAGGATGTGCGCGAGCCGATCGGCATGAGCGGCATTCGTCTCGAAGTGAAGGTGCACATCGTCACGGGCGCCGTGAGTGCGGCGCAGAACATCGTGAAGTGCGTGCGCCGCTGCGGTCTCGAAGTGAACGATCTGGTTCTGCAGCCGCTGGCCTCGTCGCTGGCGGTGCTCACCGACGACGAGAAGGAACTCGGCGTGGTGCTGGTGGACGTGGGCGGCGGCACGACCGACATCGCGATCTTCAGCGAAGGCGCGATCCGCCACACCGCGGTGATTCCGATCGCGGGCGATCAGGTGACGAGCGACATCGCCATGGCGCTGCGTACGCCCACGCCCGACGCGGAAGACATCAAGGTGAGCTACGGCATCGCGAAGCAGGCACTCGCCGATCCGGACGAAATGATCGAGGTGCCCGGCCTTGGCGAGCGCGGTCCGCGCACGCTCTCGCGCCAGGCGCTGGCGGCCGTGATCGAGCCGCGCGTGGAAGAGCTGTTCTCGCTCGTGCAGCAGGTGGTGCGCGAGTCGGGCTACGAAGAGCTGCTCAGTTCGGGCGTCGTGCTCACGGGTGGCGCCGCGATGATGCCGGGCATGGTGGAGCTCGGCGAAGACATTTTCTTGAAGCCGGTGCGCATTGGCGTGCCGGAGTACGCGGGCGGTCTCGCCGACGTCGTGCGCAATCCGCGCTATTCGACGGCGATGGGTCTGCTTGTCGAGGGCCGCGCGCAGCGTATGCGCGGTCGCAAGGTCGCTGTGCAGTCGGGGTCGATGGGCCAGGTCTTTTCGCGCATGAAAGACTGGTTCCTCGGCAACTTCTGATACGGCTGCCCACGCGTAAGGGTAAGAGCAGAGACCGAATTAGCGCTGGTGCCGGCGGCTGGCGCGCAGGGGCGGGTTGCCCGACTCACCCCTGAATAACGGCCGAGGTGCGGATATCTTTTTCTTGACGGAGGCAACATGGAATTCCAGATGCTGGAAACGGAAACCAACGGCACCATCATCAAGGTGGTGGGCGTCGGTGGCGCTGGCGGCAATGCCGTGCAGCACATG
>DATEJU010000179.1:0-8250 GCA_035277805.1 Paraburkholderia sp.
TTCACCGGAGGAATTCATGTCGCTTTTCGACTCCATCTCTCGCACGGTCAAGGGTCTCTTGAACGACGCCGCCGACTCCGTGCAAGACCCGTCGCGCGACGCGCGCCAGATCGTGCGCGAACTCGACGACAGCATCGGGAAAGCCGAGAACTCGCTCGTCGAAATCCAGGCGCAGGTCGCGATGCAGCAAAGCAAGCGCGACGTGGCCGCGGACAAGGCGAAGAAGTATGAAGACGGCGCAAAGCGCGCGCTGCAATCGGGCGACGAAGCGCTCGCTCGCGAAGCGCTCGGCGCCCAGGCCACGGCCGAAGCCGAACGCGACGCGCTTGCGGCCGAACTCGGCAAGCTCGAACCATCGGTCGATCAACTGAAGCAGCAGATCGACGACATGCGCGCGCGCCGCAACGACCTCAACGCACGCTCGAACATCCTGCAGGCGAAGCAGCAGATCGCCCAGGCGAAGGACGTGGCGGCCACGGCGCTCGGCGGCATCGGCGGCAAGAATCTTGCCGAGGATTTCCAGAAGCTCGAAGACAAGGTGAACCTGTCGAACGCACGCTCGGACGCCCGCATCAACTCGGCGGATACGTCGAGCGGCAAGGCGCTCGACGACAAGCTCGCCGCGCTGAACAAGGGCCCGTCGGTGGACGATCGCCTCGAAGCCCTGAAGAAGCAGCTCAATACGCCGGCACAGTAAGTGCGCCGGGCGTAACGGATGTGGCGCGACCGGCAAGCAACGGCTGGCACCGGGCCGCATCCACGTTTCGTATGTCATGGAGACGGGCGACAAGCCGCCCGGCCTGCAACATGAAAAAGTTTCTTGTCGCACTTTTCGCTTCGCTCGCGCTCGTGAGCGGCCTGGCGTTTGCCGTGCCGAGCGTGCAGCAGATCGAATCCGCGATGTCGCAAGGCGACTGGCAGCGCGCGGACTCGGGACTCACCGAAGTCCTGCAGGCTCACCCCAACAATGCCCGCGCACACTACCTGTATGCGCAGGTGCTCAATCGCGAAGGCCGCTACGCCGACGCGCTCACGCAGGTCGAGCAGGCGAAGTCGCTCGATCCGCAGATCCGCTTCACGCAGCCGCAGCGCTTTGCGCAGGTCGAAGCGAAGATCCGCTCGGACGCAACGCGCGCAGGCGCAACCACCACGAACCGCGCGAACAATCCGTTCGCACAGCAGTCCGCGGCGGCAGCGCCGGTGGCTCTCGCCGCTGCCACCGCGCCGCAAAAGCACGGCCCCGGCATCGGCATGTGGATCGGCATTGCCGTCATCCTGGTCGGTGTGGCGCTCGTGCTGCGCTGGACGCTGCGGCGCGCGAAGTCCACGGAAGACGCCAAGGCCGGCGACGACCGCCGCGACCAGCTCAAGCGCGCGACCGACCTGCTCAACGCCGTGCGCTCGCTCAAGCTCGACGTGAAGCTCTCGACGGCGCCAGGCCATGAAGCGCTCGAGAAGGAAGTGGAAGGCTTCGAGACGCAATTGCGCGGCGTGGTCGAAACGCTCTCGGGCAGCACGAACCCGGTGGCCCCGTACCAGATCGAGGATCTCGAGCGCCAGTTCGAGAGCCTCAAGGCACGCGCCGAAGGGCGCCCCGATCCGAACGCCCAGGCGGCGGCCGCGCCCTCCGCGGCACAGTCTTATGGCGACAGCGGCTCGGCCTATGCGCGCGAAGCGGATGCCGCGTTTGGGCATAACCCGCAATATCCTCCGCAGTACCCGCCGCAACAGCCGCCGCCGCAGGTCATCGTGCAGCAAGGCGGCGGTGGCATGGGCGGCATGGGTGGGCTGCTCACCGGCGTGCTGCTCGGCCAGGTGCTCAATCAGGGCCGCGACCGCGTGATCGAGCGCGATGTGATCGTCGACGACGAAGGCCGGCGTGTTCCGCGCGATGACGGTAATGGCGGCGGCGTCGACTTCGGCCAGGGCTCGAACGACTGGGACGATGGCTCGGGTGGCGGCGTCGATATGGGCAGCAACGACAGCTCGGACGACTGGAATACCTGAGCGCGTCCACCGCGGCGGCACACCCGCTGCCTTGCCGTAACAACGGTCACGACGGCAACGACGGGCTCCCTTGCGGAGCCCGTTTTGCCTCTTTCCCATCTCGCGCATCATCTGCCGCGCGGCGACTCCAGACATCCAGACATGACCTCACACGCGCCCTCTTCGCGGCAAGAGACGCACAACGCGACACGAGCCGCGCCCGCCACGCCGCGCATCGCCATCGTGGGCAGTGGCTTCGCAGGCATCGGCATGGCGATCCGTCTGCGGCGCATGGGCATCGAAACGTTCACGATCTACGAGGCGGCCGGGAGCCTCGGCGGCACCTGGCGCGATAATGCCTACCCCGGCGCCGCCTGCGATATTCCTTCGCACCTCTATTCATTTTCGTTCGAGCCGAACCCGGACTGGACGCGCACGTACGCGCCGCAACGCGAGATTCTCGACTACCTGCGCCACTGCGCGCAGAAGTACGACGTCGAGCGCCACATCAACTACCGCTCGCGCGTGAGCGCCGCGCGCTTCGACGCGGCACGCAGCGTATGGGTGATCGAAATCGGGCGCGACGGCGTCATGCACACCATCGAGGCCGATTTGCTGATTGCCGCGAACGGCCCGCTCTCGCGCCCCGCCCTGCCCGCCGTCGAAGGGCTCGAGCGCTTCGAGGGCAAGCTCTTTCATTCGGCGCGCTGGGACCACGATTACGCGCTCGAGGGCAAGCGCGTCGCCGTGATCGGCACCGGCGCGAGCGCCATTCAGTTCGTGCCGCAAATCCAGCCGCGCGTCGCGCAACTCGCGGTGTTCCAGCGCACGGCGCCGTGGATCATGCCGCGCCGCGATCGTGCCATCGGTGCTCGACGGCGCTGGGTGTATCGTCATGTGCCGCTCGCGCAGCGTCTCGCACGTGCGGCGATTTACTGGCAGCTCGAATCGCGTGCATTGGGGTTCGTCGTCGATCGGCGCCTGCTCAATGCTCCAATGAAGTTCGCGCGCAACTATCTCGCGCACAAGGTGAAAGATCCTGCGCTGCGCGCGAAGCTGGCGCCCGACTATGTGCTGGGCTGCAAGCGCGTGCTGCTCTCGAGCGATTATTTTCCGGCGCTTGCGCAGCCGAACGTGGATCTCGTGACCGAGCCGATTCGCGAAGTGGTCGCCGATGGCGTCGTCACCGCGGACGGCGTGCATCGCGCATTCGATGCGATCGTCTGCGGCACCGGCTTCCAGGTCAACGAAGTGAATGCGCCGTTTCGCGTGACCGGCCTGAACGGCGCGGATCTGGGCGAGGCATGGCGGCGCGACGGCCCCGAGGCCTATCTGGGCGCGAGCGTGGCGGGCTTTCCGAACTTCTTCATCATCATCGGGCCGAACACGGGCCTCGGACACAACTCGATGATCTACATGATCGAGTCGCACATTCGCTATATCGCCGACTGCATCCGTGCGCTGCAGCGCCGGCGCGCACGCACGATGAGCGTGCGGCCCGACGTGCAGCACGCCTTCAACGCGCAGCTGCAGACACAACTCGCGCGCACGGTGTGGACCTCCGGCTGCCACAGCTACTACCAGACCATGAGCGGCAAGGTCACGTCGCTGTGGCCGGGCTTCACGTTCGCGTTTCGCCGCCGCACGCGCCGCGTTCGCGAGCGCGACTACGAGTTCGGGCGCTGATCGCCCTGGCCTGTTCGCGCCTTAACGGCGCTCCGGCTTGCCCGCATACACGCGCGTCTCGTAGGCAAAATTCACCCGGCCGTCCCGCTGCGTTGCATCGAAGAGATGGCGCAGCGCCGCGAGCATCGGCTCATGACGCGGATCGCCGGGCTTCGGGGCGTACGACGAGGACGCGAGCCGCCCGCGCAACCCGTCGTAGTCGAGCAACTGCGCGTTCGGAAACACCGTCTTCTGCTCGAAACCGTCGCCGAACCAGTCGGCCATGGCGTCGTCGTCGGGATAAGTCTCGGCCACGTTCGCATAGTCGGGGCTGAATTCGCGCAGCAGCGCTTCGTAGCCTTCGAGAAACGCCGAGCCCTTCACGAGCCGGCTGTTCCAGAACAGCACGATCTTGCCGCGCGGCTTGAGGATGCGCGCGAACTCGCGCTGGGCGCCTGCCTTCTCAAACCAATGAAACGCCTGCGCCGCCGTCACGAGGTCGATGCTCGCGGTTTCGAGCGTCGTGTTCTCCGCGCTGCCGGCCACGCTGCGATAGCCGGCATAGTCCGCGAGGTAGCGATCCGCGGCCTCGCGCATCGCCGCGTTCGGCTCGACGGCTACGACCGGGTGGCCCGCGTCGAGAAAAAGCTTCGCCGAGATGCCCGTGCCCGCGCCGATGTCGGCGACCGCGGCGCCCGGCGCAATGCCGCATTCGACGTGGGCGAAGGTCGCCACTTCGCGGGGATAGGTCGGCCGGTACTTCACGTAGTCTGCGACCCGGTCGGTGAAGCGCCGGGTGGAATCGTCGATCATCGTGTGCCCTTGTGTCGTGTCCAGGCATGGGCCGAATAGCCTCTGCACAGGACGTCAAACCCGTTGCGGCGCGTTCTAGTGAGCGCGCCACGCCCGTCCGCCACTTTCCGGCTGCGCAGCGCGCGGCCTCGCACTCAGGCGCCGCTCAAAAGCTTGAGCAACCCCCAAAGGAAGCGGCAGACCATCACGATCAGCTCCCAAAGCTGAATCAGCTGTTGCCAGAGCGCTACGATCGCGCCCTCGTTCACTATTGCTTCGATCATCGTGTTCCCGCTGCGGACCTCGCTGCACGCGTCGCGCCATGCCACGGCGCGCTCGCGGTAGACCCGCATTCCCCGATCATAGCCCCTTGCTCCGCTGGCACGCTAAAGTTCCCACGCGGCCGGCCGTAAGCGCGTTGAAATCCCGATGCTCGCGCGCTCGCGGTGTGGCGGCCGGACGCGGCACGTCGTGAACGGCCGGCATTGGGGCGGGTGGTGCATGGGGTGCCGGCTTTGAGCGTTCCCGGCCGATAAGGCAAAACGGCGCGTGGACTGAAGCCCACACGCCGCTTTCACCCGAAGCGCCCACTTGCTGGCGCGTCAGACCGCCATCGCCATCCGCTTGCGCTCGGCGCGCTGCATGAAGTAGTTGCCGACGATCACGCCCGCCGTGACCACGAGGATGAAGAGCGTGGCGAGCGCGTTCATCTCCGGGTTCAGGCCGAGACGCACACGCGAGAACACCACGAGCGGCAGCGTCGTCGAGCCGGGGCCCGAGAGGAAGGCCGAAAGTACGAGGTCGTCGATCGAGAGCGTGAACGAAAGCAGCCAGCCTGCCGCGAGCGCCTGCGAGATCAGCGGCAGCGTGATCTGAAAGAACACCTTGAATGGCGTCGCGCCCAGGTCGAGCGCGGCTTCCTCGAGCGACGGATTGAGCTCGCGCACGCGCGATTGCACGATGATGGCCACATAGGAGATACACAGCATCACGTGGCCGATCCAGATCGTGAACACCCCGCGCCCCGCCGGCCAGCCGAACAGCTTGCCCATCTCCACGAACAGCAGCAGCAGCGAGATGCCCTGAATCACTTCGGGAATCACGAGCGGCGCGTTGATCATGCCGGTATAGAGCGTGAAGCCTCGAAAGCGCCCCATGCGCGCAAGCACGAAGCCCGCCCATGTGCCGATGATCACCGAGGCGAACGCCGTCATCAGCGCGATGCGCAGCGAAAGCCACGCTGCGGTAATGAGCTCGTCGTCGGTGGCGAGCGCCTGATACCAGCGCGTCGAGAAATGCGTCCACACCGTCACGAGCTGCGAGTCGTTGAACGAGTAGACGATCAGGCTCAGGATCGGAATATAGAGGAACGCAAAGCCGATGCCGAGCGCGATGAACTGTAGAACGCGATTCGGTTTCATTTGCCGCGGCCCTCCAGTTCCTTCGCCTGAAAGTGCTGGAACAGCGCCATCGGCACGAGCAGCAGCAGCACCATCGCGCAGGTGACGGCGGAGGCCATCGGCCAGTCGGCGTTGTCGAAGAACTCGTTCCACATGACGCGGCCGATCATCAGCGTGTTCGCCCCGCCGAGCAACTCGGGAATCACGTACTCGCCCACCGCCGGAATGAACACTAGCAGGCAGCCCGCGATGATGCCGTTCTTCGAGAGCGGCAGCGTGATTTCGATGAATGCGCGCCACGGCTTGGCGCCGAGGTCGTAGGCGGCTTCGAGCAGCGTGAGGTCCATCTTCACGAGGTGCGCGTAGAGCGGCATCACGAGAAACGGCAGGTACGAATACACCATGCCGATATAGACGGCCGTATTCGTGTGATAGAGCTCGATGGGCGTATGGATGATGCCAACCGATATCAGGAAATTGTTCAGCAGTCCGTTGTTCTTCAGGATGCCGATCCACGCGTAGACGCGAATCAGGAACGACGTCCAGAACGGCAGCATCACCGCCATCATGAGGATGTTGCGTGTGGCCGGATTCGAGCGAGCGATGTAATACGCCATCGGATAGCCGATCAGCAGACACAGCAGCGTCGAGATGGCCGCCACCAATACCGAATTCACGTAGGTCGCGAAATACAGGCTGTCCTGGAACAGGAACGCGTAGTGCGAGAGGTCGAGCGCGATGTGCCAGACGCCTTCACTGAACGACGTGAGCTCCGTGTACGGCGGAATGCCGAGCTGCTGGTCGGCGAAGCTGATCTTCACCACCAGGACGAACGGCACGAGGAAGAACAGCAGCAGCCAGAAGAACGGGCCGGCCACCACCGCCGTGCGGCCGGTCAGGTTGAAGCGCTTCGCCGGCCAGTGCAGAATGCGCCTGAAAGTCAGCGTGCTCATGCGGTCAGCACCACACCGGCCGAGGCGCTCCAGCGCACGTACACCTCGTCCTCCCAGCTGGGCGAGTCGATCTCGGAGAGCGCGAGGCTCGACATGTTCGCGATTACCGTCTTGCCCGAATCGAGCTTCACGTGATACAGCGAGTAGCCGCCCATATACGCGATGTTCTTGACGACGCCCTTGCCCCAGTTGAACGTCCCTTCGGGCGGCTTGCGCGTGAGCGCGATGCGCTCGGGCCGCACCGAGATCGTCACGGGCATGCCGAGCGGGCCGGTAATGCCGTGGCTCACATAGAGGCGCACAGGCAGATCCGGCGATTCGACGAACACGTGATCGGGCTCGTCTTCCACCACGTTGCCCTCGAACAGATTGGTCGAGCCGATGAATTCCGCCGAGAAGCGGCTATTCGGAAACTCGTAGACCTCGTTGGGCGCCCCAAGCTGCACGATCTGGCCTTCGCTCATGACGGCGAGCCGGTTGGCCATCGTCATCGCCTCTTCCTGGTCGTGCGTGACCATGATGCAGGTGACGCCGACCTTCTCGAGAATGTTGACGAGCTCGATCTGCGTGCGCTGGCGAATCTGCTTGTCGAGTGCCGACATGGGCTCGTCGAGCAGCAGCAATTTAGGACGCTTGACGAGCGAGCGAGCGAGCGCGACGCGCTGCTGCTGGCCGCCCGAAAGCTGATGCGGCTTGCGTTTGGCGAAGCGCGACATCTGCACGAGCTCGAGCGCGACGGCCACGCGATCCTTCAACTCGCCCTTTTTCACGCCTTCCTGGCGCAGCCCGAAACCGACATTCGACTCCACCGTCATATGCGGAAAGAGCGCATACGACTGGAACATCATGTTGACCGGACGGCGGTACGGCGGCAGCGTCGCGAGATCTTCGCCGTCGATCAGGATCTTGCCCGAGGTGATCGTCTCCAGACCCGCGAGCATGCGCAGCAAGGTGGACTTGCCGCAACCCGAGCTGCCGAGCAGCGCGAACAGCTCGCCCTTCTTCACCGACAGGTTGACATCCTTGACGGCCGTCGTTTCGCCGAACTTCTTGACGACGTCGACGACCTGCACGAAGTTGTCCGCGGCCGAATCTGCCGCGGCGAAGCCCGAAGGCAGCGCGCCGGGGGCTGCCGGCACGCTCGACTGGTCACTCATGATTCTCTCTGCCCTGCCTGGTTCTGCCTTGATGCTGGACGGGGTTGACGAACAAAGCCCCCGGCATCGTGCCGAGGGCTCGGGTAAAACGATCGTTGAGCGCTAACGGGCACCAAGCGCGCGCTTACAGCGGCCAGGAGCCCGCGCACTGGCGCATCAGCGGCCCGACTTGAACTCGGTCCACAGACGCGTCTGCAGGCGCTGGATCTCGGGCGGCAGCGGCTTGAGCAGGAACAGCGTCTTCAGGACTTCCGGCGACGGATACACGGCCGGGTCGTTGGCGATGTCCTTGTTCAC
>DATEJU010000180.1:0-6507 GCA_035277805.1 Paraburkholderia sp.
GTCGTGCCACTGCGCGTAAGCGGCGAGCGGCACCGAGCAACTGCCGCCAAGCGCGCGCGAAACCATGCGCTCGGCCTCCACGGCCTTCGCGGTGGCGTCGTCGTGCAGCGGCGCGAGCCACGCGGCCATGTCGGCACGGTCGGCGCGGATCTCGATGCCGAGCGCACCCTGCCCCGCCGCCGGCAGGCTGTCCGCCGGCTCGAGCAGCGCGCGGATGCGCGCACCGAGGCCGAGGCGCTTGAGCCCCGCTGCCGCGAGAATGATGGCCGCGTAGTCGCCGCGGTCGAGCTTGGAAAGGCGCGTGTCGAGGTTGCCGCGCAGCGGCTTCACGTCGAGGTGCGGATAGCGCGCGCGAATCATCGATTCGCGGCGCAAACTGGAGGTGCCCACGACGCTGCCCGGCGGCAGCGCCGCGAGGGAGTCGTAGTCGTTGGAGACGAAGGCGTCGCGCGGGTCCTCGCGCTCCATGATGGCCGTGAGCGCGAAGCCTTCGGGCAGTTCCATGGGCACGTCCTTGAGCGAATGCACGGCGAGATCGGCGCGGCCCTCGGCCAGCGCCTGCTCCAGCTCCTTGACGAACAGACCCTTACCGCCGACTTTCGAAAGCGTGCGGTCGAGAATTTGATCGCCACGGGTCGTCATTCCGACGATTTTCACCTCGCAGGATGGATATAATTTGTGCAGCGCAGCTTGCACATGCTCGGCCTGCCACATCGCGAGGCGGCTCTCCCGCGAAGCGATCACAAGGGTGCGGGGCATGGGCGCGGATGACGTCTCGGAATTCATGGCAAGCACATCGAATGACGGGTTCGAAAAACAGAATCGGATAACAGGCAATGTTAGCACGCGCCCCTTTTTCGGCTGGCCCCGTGGGCGTCGAAGGGGTCCACGAAACCCTCTGGTGAGCGTGTGCGGTGGCAAGGAAGAGACCCGGATCGGCGCGGCGCGCCCGAACCCGAGCCGCGCGCGGCTTCAAGTCCCCCAGCGTCCCTCAACGTTCCCCCGGCAAAACCGGCCCTGTCCGATCTGTCCGCCCGCTGTCTCATAATGAGCGCTCAAGCCACATGAGGCATGTTCGGCACGCGCAGAATGGCACGCCCGTTCGTCCCAAGGCCTGCTCACGCTAATGACAGGCCCCAGGTTGCACCGTTGTACCCCCGACCGCGGCCCACGCCGCGGCCATGCAGTTGGCAGTTCCCGATCAACTTGTCCATCTCCTGGCTAGTCCTGAGGAAAACATCGTGAAGTCTTCCGGATCGGCGCGCGCAGAGCGCCGCAACAACGCATCGCAAAACGCCTCTTCCACGGCGGCCGAAACAGCCGCTCCGTCGTCGGCCAAAAAAGCCAAAGCGACGACCACCGTGAAAGCCTCGACCAAAACGACGAAGGCCACGAAAACGGCAGACGCGACGAAGACCACGAAGGCCACTAAAGCCACCCAGATCGCCAAGGCGACTAAAGCGACCAAGGCCCCGCAAGCCGCCGCGAAGCCCGCGGCCGCCGCGCGCAACGGCAACGCCCGCGCACGCGACGACAAGGACCAGCCGCTGTTCGAAGACATCCGCTACCTCGGCCGGCTGCTCGGCGACGTGCTGCGCGAACAGGAAGGCGACGCCGTGTTCGACGTGGTGGAGACGATCCGCCAGACGGCCGTGCGTTTTCGCCGCGAAGAGGACAACACCGCCGCGCTCGCGCTGGAGAAGCAATTGCGCGCGCTCTCGCCCGAGCAGACCGTGAGCGTCGTGCGCGCGTTCAGCTATTTCTCGCATCTCGCGAACATCGCCGAAGACCGTCACCGCAACCGCCGCCGCCGCATCCACGACCTCGCCGGCTCGGCGCCGCAGGCGGGCACCATCGCGCATTCGCTCGAGCGTCTCGCGCAGGCGGGCGCCGCCGCGACGCCCGTGCTCCAGCAATTCTTCAACGACGCGCTGATCGTGCCCGTGCTCACCGCGCACCCCACGGAGGTGCAGCGCAAGAGCACGCTCGATTCGCAGCACGATATCGCGCGGCTGCTGGCCGAGCGCGACCAGCCGCTCACGCATCGCGAGCGCGAACAGAACGACGCGCTCTTGCGCGCGCGCGTGACCTCGCTCTGGCAAACGCGCATGCTGCGCGACTCGCGCCTCTCCGTGGGCGACGAAATCGAGAACGCGCTTTCGTACTACCACACGACCTTCCTCACCGAGATTCCCGCGCTGTACGGCGAGATCGAGACGTCGCTCAAGGAGCATGGCCTCTGCGCGCGCCTGCCCGCGTTTTTCCAGATGGGCAGCTGGATTGGCGGCGACCGCGACGGCAATCCGAACGTCACCGCCTCCACGCTCGAGGAAGCGAGCGAGCGCCAGGCGCAGGTGATCCTGCAGCACTACCTCGAAGAGGTGCACAAGCTCGGCGCGGAGCTCTCCGTGTCGAACCTGCTCGCGGGCGCGAGCGAAGCGTTGAAGGCGCTCGCCGACGCCTCGCCCGACCAGTCGCCGCATCGCGTGGACGAGCCGTACCGCCGCGCGCTGATCGGCGTGTATACGCGTCTTGCGGCAAGCGCGCGCGTGCGCCTGGGCGAAGGCGTGGTCGCGGTGCGCAGCGCGGGCCGCAATGCCGCGCCCGTGCGCGCGCAGCCCTACGCGGATGCGTCCGAGTTCTCGCGCGACCTGCACATCCTGATGGATTCGCTCGCCGAGCATCACGGCGCCTCGCTCGCGACGACGCGTCTCGCGCCGCTCATGCGCGCCGTCGACGTGTTCGGCTTCCATCTCGCGTCGATCGACCTGCGCCAGAGCTCGGACATCCACGAAGCCGTGATCTGCGAGCTGCTCGCGCGTGCCGGTGTCGTGGCCGACTACGCCGCGCTCACGGAAGAAGAGAAGCTGACCCTGCTGCGCGCGCAGCTCGCCGACGCGCGCCCGCTGCGCTCGCCCTACCTCGAGTACTCGGAGCTCGTGAAGAGCGAGCTCGGCGTGCTGGAGATGGCGCGCGTGACGCGCGAGAAGTTCGGCGCACGCGCAGTGCGCAACTACATCATCTCGCACACCGAAACGGTTTCCGACCTGCTCGAAGTGATGCTGCTGCAAAAGGAAACGGGCCTCATGAGCGGGCGCCTCGGCCACGCGGAAGATCCCGCCCGCGCCGCGCTGATGGTGATCCCGCTCTTCGAAACGATCCCCGACCTGCGCAACGCCACGCGCATCATGCGCGATCTGCTCGCACTGCCGGGCATCGACGGCATCGTCGAGCATTGGGGCAACGAGCAGGAAATCATGCTCGGCTACTCGGACAGCAACAAGGACGGCGGCTTCCTCACCTCGAACTGGGAGCTCTACCGCTCCGAGCTCGCGCTCGTCGCGCTCTATCGCGAGCGCGGCATCACGCTGCGCCTGTTCCACGGCCGCGGAGGCACGGTGGGCCGCGGGGGCGGCCCGACCTATAACGCGATCCTCTCGCAGCCGCCGGGCACGGTCGAAGGCCAGATCCGCCTCACCGAGCAGGGCGAAGTCATCGCTTCGAAGTTCGGCAACCCGGAGATCGGCCGCCGCAACCTGGAAACGGTGATCGCCGCCACGCTCGAAGCGACGCTGCTGCCGATGGGCAAAGCCGCGGGCAACGCGCCGGATCAGCTCCCCGTGTTCGAAGAGACGATGCAGACGCTCTCCGATGCGGCAATGGCGGCCTACCGCTCGCTCGTCTACGAGACGCCCGGCTTCACCGACTACTTCTTCGCCTCGACGCCGATCACCGAGATCGCCGAGCTCAACATCGGCAGCCGGCCCGCCTCGCGCAAGCTGCAAGACCCGAAGAACCGCAAGATCGACGACCTGCGCGCGATTCCCTGGGGCTTTTCGTGGGGCCAGTGCCGCTTGCTGCTCACGGGCTGGTACGGCTTTGGCAGCGCGGTGTCGGCGTATCTCGACGATGCGGGCAACGACGCGGAGCGCACGCGCCGTCTCGCGCTCTTCAAGAAGATGTACAAGACCTGGCCGTTCTTCTCGAACCTGCTCTCGAACATGGACATGACGCTCGCGAAGACCGACCTCGCGGTGGCGTCGCGCTACGCGCAGCTCGTCGCCGACAAGAAGCTGCGCAAGCATGTGTTCGATCGCATCGTGGCCGAGTGGGAGCGCACGACCAGGGTGCTGGGCGAAATCACGGGCGCAAGCGGACGTCTCGCCGACAACCCGCTGCTCGCGCGCTCGATCAAGAACCGCTTCCCGTACCTCGATCCGCTCAATCACTTGCAGGTGGAGCTGATCAAGCGCTATCGCGCCGGTGACCCGAGCCCGCGCGTGCGGCGCGGTATTCATCTGACGATCAACGGGATCGCGGCGGGGTTGCGCAATACGGGTTAAAGCGCTGCGCTTGAGTGCTTACGCTTATGAGAACGGCGTCGTGCCCTTGCGGGCACGACGCCGTTTTTTCTTGCCTCGACCGCTGGTGGGACTTCAATCGCGCCGCATCGCCTCGATCATCAACGCATCGAGCTTGAAAGAACCATCGCTTTGGACTTCGAAGTACTGACGCACTTCGTCGGGCGCGCGCTCCCACATCGAGCGAATTGCCGTGACGCGCTCGGGCGGCGTGCGCATGCGCGCAACCCACGTGTCGAACTCGAGCGCGATGCGCCAGCGCTCCGTCACCTTCGCGTCGAATCCCGCGCGATCGAGCATCGCAAGCCACTCGTCGGCGCGGTAGTCGCGAATATGCGAGGCATCGCGCAACAACTCGATCGCCTGGATATGCGTGTCGAAAAGCGGGTCATCGATACCGGCGATGTCGATGAACCTCAACCGCCCACCCGGCTTGAGCACGCGATGCACCTCGGCAAGAGCGCTCGGCACGTCGCGCCAATGGTGCGCGCTCATGCGGCTGATGGCCCAGTTGAAGGTGGCGTCGGCGAACGGCAGCGTCTCGGCGGCGCCCTGCTGCGTGCGGATGGTCGCGAGACCCCGCTCTTTCGCGGCGGCCTCGACCGTGGCCAGCATCTGCGGGGCGATGTCGTAGGCCACGACTTCGCGCACGTGCGGCGCCACCGCGAAGCTCGCGTGGCCCGCGCCGCAGCCCATGTCCAGCACCGTGGCATTGCCGCAGGTGGCCGCGAACGTCGCGGCGAGATTCTCCAGATCCGCGCCGCTCGCGTGGACCTGGCTCGTGAGGTAGGCGGCGGCGGTCGAGCCGAACGCGTCGGCGACCTGATCGTGATACTTCATCGTTTGCTCCTTGTGTGAACGGCACACGCCGTGCCGCACAGGTTGCGGCGTATCGCGTGGCGCAGGCGTTTCTTTGTGCTGCTTGCTTCGTGGGGCGCGGGGCGCGGCGGCCCGACGCCGCGTCAGCCGTTACAATAGAGGCCGTTCTGTACCAGTACAAGTTAAGCAATTATTCTGGTATCACCAGCACCCGCCCCACGCATCATGAGCCTCGACCCCCCTGCCTCCGGCTTGCGGGCCGCCGAACCCGGCGCCGCCAAAACGCTCGAAGCCACGCCCGCCCGAGCGCTGGGCGAATTCATCCGCGCCCATCGCGAGCGGCTTACGCCGCAGGAAGTCGGGCTCGCGCCTGGCCCGCGCCGCCGCACGCCGGGCCTGCGCCGCGAGGAAGTCGCTCAGTTGTGCGGCGTGAGTCCCACCTGGTACACGTGGATCGAGCAGGGCCGGCCCGTCTCGGCCTCGGCGGACGCGCTCGCGCGCATCGCCGTCGCGCTGCGCCTCTCGCGCGCCGAGCGCGCCTATCTGTTCGAGCTGGCCGCCCAGCGCGACCCCGCCGAACCCGATCCGGCCAGCGCCGCGGACGCGCCCGCCACGCTGCTGCAGACCGTGCAACTGGTGGGCGCCCCCGCCTACGTGCTCGACCGCCAGTGGACCGCGCTCGCCTGGAACGCCCATGCGGCAGACCTGTTCACGGGCTGGCTCGACGCCGGGCACGACCGCAACCTGTTGCGCTTCACCTTCACGGAGCCGCTCGGACGCGAATTGATCGTCGACTGGGAGACGCGCGCGCGGCGTCTCGCCGCCGAATTCCGCGCCGACTCGATCCGGCACCTGAACGACGCGCCCACGCGCGCGCTGATCGATTCGCTGCTGGCCGCGAGCGACGCGTTCGCGCGCTTCTGGGGCTCGCACGACGTGTTCGAGCGCGAAGGCGGCCGGCGCGAGTTCAATCATCCACGCCACGGCCGCATCGCCTATGACCAGATCACGCTCAAGCCCGCGCACCGCGAAGACCTGAAGCTGGTCGTGCTGGTGCGGCTCTGAGCGCTGCGCGGGACCGCGCAGGCACCGGCGCCCCACCCCGCCGATGGTAAAATCGGCTTCTTTCCCGCCGTGCGCCGCGTTCGCGCAAGGCCGCGCGGCCCGCGTTTTTCACGCTCACCATCGCTCGTTCACGCCCATCACCATGACGTCCCAACTGCACAAAAAAGGCGAAGCCTGGTCGGCTCGCTTCTCCGAGCCCATGTCGGAGCTGGTCAAACGCTATACGTCGTCGGTCTTCTTCGACAAGCGCCTCGCGCTCGTC
>DATEJU010000181.1:0-3275 GCA_035277805.1 Paraburkholderia sp.
TGGCGCGGGCGGCGCCGGGCCTCAATCGCGCCGCTACGCCGCCGCCGAAGTGCGCCGCCTCGCGCGCCGCAAGGCCGACGGCAAGCGCGCGGGCAAGGTCGCGCAGAAGGTGCTCGACTGGGGCGTGCCGGTGCTCGAATCGTCGATCACGCTGATCGCGGACGGCAAGCTTTTCTATCGCGGCCAGGACGCCGTCGCGCTCGCGCGCCACGCCTCGCTTGAAGAGGTCGCGGCGCTGCTCTGGGACTGCGCGCCGCGCCGCGTGCTGGAAGCCCCCGCGGCGCCGATCGCCGTGGCGCAATGGTCGGCGTGGCTCAAGCTCTGGAGCGCGCATTCCCCGCTCGAACGCGCGCTCGTGCTGCTGCCGGCCGCCGCCGCGCAAATGCCGCGCATCTGGGCGCAAGGCCGCGACGCGCAGCTCGACACGGGCGCGCAACTGATGCGCCTGCTGGCCGCGGCGCTGATCTGCGCGGCCCCTTCCAGCGAGCCGCTGCACCGCCAGCTCGCGCATGCCTGGGGCGTGCGCTCGCGCACGCAGGCAGAACTGCTGCGCGCGGCGCTGGTGCTGTGCGCGGATCACGAGCTCAACGCCTCGACGTTCACGGTGCGCTGCATCACCTCGACGGGCATGCATCTGTTCGGCGCGGCGGCAGGCGGACTCGCTGCGCTCGGCGGCCCGCGCCATGGTGGCGAGACCACGCGCGTGGCGGCGCTCTTCGAAGAAGCCGCGCACGCGGACGATCTGCACCGCTATCTCGCGCAGCGGCTCGCGGCGGACGAGCTCGGCGCGACGCCAAAGCTGCCGGGTTTCGGGCACCCGCTCTACCCCGACGGCGATCCGCGCGCGCGGCTCCTGCTCGACATGCTCGCGCAACACGCGAGCGCCCGCTCGCCGATGGACGAAGTCGACGCGCTCGCCCACGCGGTAGCGGAGACGACCGGCGCGCGGCCCACGCTCGACTATGCGCTCGCAGCCATCGAGCGCGTGCTCGCGTTACCGCGCGGCGCGGCATTCACGCTCTTCGCGGCCGCGCGCGTGACGGGCTGGATCGCACACGCATTGGAGCAGAACGCCGATGGCCGCCTGATCCGGCCACGCGCGCGCTACGTGGGCGAATTCGGCGACGCGAGTTGAAGCAAGCACGGCACACGGCGCGACCCGCGGCGGGTTCATGCAGTCGTACGCACGGTCATCGACGCGGTACATTCGCGCCGTGGACGCACACGGTGCACGCGATTGGCGGCTGACCGCGCCGCTTTGCACGTCTTGCACCAGGTGTCAGTCTGTGGCTCAACCTGCCGCGTGGGCGCCCCACTGCAGCCGTGCCGCGCGCTCGCGCAGCGCCTCGGCGAGTCGCCCCACGAGCCCACCGGCGCCCTGATCGCGACGCACCTGCGCCGGCGCGTGCCTGTCGCGCGCCTCGCCGGCCGACGCACCGCCCAGCGCGAGCACGAAGCGCGCGCCTTCGCGCCCCGCGCTCAGGTACACGCGTGCGCCGGCCGAGAGACGAATCGACTCGCCGGCACGCAGCCAGTAGTCGTCTGTATCGCCGCCGAGCGTGAGCCAGAGCTCGCCCTCGCTCACATGCAATTGCATTGCCTGCGCGAGCCGCCAGGTCTCGGCGGGCTCGCCGTGCTCCAGTTCGAAAATACGGATTTCGCGCATTGCCGTGCTCCTTGCTGATGACTTGCTTCGCCGGCGCCAAGACCGCCTCCAACGTGCGACAGATCGCGTGAAACAGCGTCTTGAAGGGCCTTCCCGGTTGGAGCATTATTGCCGTCAGCGCGAAGCGATCCCATGCACACTTCCGAACAGTTCATACGGAACTGTGCAGTCGAAAAACCGGACACTTGAGCGCGGCCCCAGCAACAGCCACATCGCACCCAGCCGCCCAGCGAGGCCCGCATGAAACTCGAACTCGACCGCGCGAGCGGCGTCCCGCTCACCGACCAGATCGTCGCCGGCGTGCAGACCTGGATCCGCTCGCGCAGCGCGCACCCGGGCGCGCGGCTGCCCTCGATCCGCCAGTTCGCGGCCGACTACCGCATCAGCCGCTTTCCGGTGATCGAGGCCTACGACCGGCTGGTTTCGCTCGGCTATCTCGACTCGCGGCACGGCTCGGGCTTCTACGTGAGCGAGCACGCACGCCTCGGGCTGTCCGGCATGGGCACTTGCGACCTCTCGAACGCCGCCGACGAATCGGGGCATCTGCTCAGCCAGCTCAACCGGCCCGGCGAGACACTGCAGCTCGACAGCGGCTCGATCCCGCAGGCGTGGCGCGACATCGACGCGATCGGCCAGGCGATCCGCCACGTCTCGCGCACCGACCCGTCGAGTCTCGTCGATTACGGCTCGCCGCTTGGCGACGCCACGCTGCGCGAGCATCTGCGCAACCGGCTCGCACCGCTCGGCATTGCCGCCGATGCGCAGCAGCTGCTCATCACCGAAGGCGCGAGCGAGGGCCTCGACCTTTTGATGCGCTACATGCTCAAGCCCGGCGACACCGTGTTCGTGGAAGATCCGGGCTACTACAACCTGTACGGGCTGCTGAAGCTGCACGGCGTGCGGCTCGTCGGCGTCACGCGCACGGCCAGCGGCCCCGATCTCGAGCATCTGCATGCGCTGCTCGCGCAGCATCGCCCGCGCGCGTTCTTCATCAACACGGTGTTCCACAACCCGACTGGCACGACCGTCTCGCCGCCCGTTGCGTTCCGCCTGCTGCAACTCGCGCGCGAACACGGCTTCACCATCGTCGAAGACGACATCTACGCCGACTTCCAGGCCGACCCCACCGACCGGCTCGCCGCACTCGACCAGTTCGAGCACGTGATCTACGTGGGCGGGCTCTCGAAGACGCTCTCTTCGTCGCTGCGCATCGGCTACGTGGTCGCGAATCCGGCGATCGTGCGCGACCTCGCCTCGATCAAGGCGCTCACAAGCCTGAGCGGCTCGCGCTTCTCGCAGGCCGTGGCGGCCACGCTGCTCGAGCGAGGCGCGTACCGCAAGTATCTGGAGCGGCTGCGCCGCCGCATGACTGAAGCGCTCGGCGCCGCCTCGCGCACGCTCGAAGACCACGGCTGGGAGCTGTTCGCGGGGCCGTCCTCGGCCTCGGCGCAGGCCGGCGCGCGCCCGTACGCGCAGGGCGGCGGCAAGTTCATCTGGGCGCGCGTGCCGCACGTGGACGATTCGGCGCGGCTCGTACCGTGCGGCGAGCCGTTTGGCGTGAGCGCGTCGCCGGGCAGCCACTTCCGGCCACACGGCGAGCCGAGCCCGT
>DATEJU010000182.1:0-9825 GCA_035277805.1 Paraburkholderia sp.
GCGTTCGGCGTCCACCGCTTCGCCGTTGAGCAGGATGCGGCGACCGGGCACGTGTTCCGCCACGAGGCGCGCAATCTCGAGCGCCGAGCTCTCGGCGGGCACGACCTGGCGGCGCGCGCCGTCGTCGAGCAGCGTGGTCCATTCGACGAGCCGGTACGCGCGGCCCCAGGGATTCTGGAGCGGCGTGGAGACACGGCACGACGCAATACGCGTAGTCGAGCCGTCGCGCAGCAGGGACTGCAGGTGCATCAGCACATCGTCGTCTTCAACCATGACCTCGCTCCTCCTCGATTAACCGCGCAAAAAAACGCCGCCGATGTTCCGGCGGCTCAACAGGGGTGAGCGTATGTTTGCAGCGAAGAATTAAACGAGACTTAAGAGCGCAGTCCGCCGCAGGCGAGCGGCACGCTAGCCGTGCGCGTGCGGCCGTGACGGGCGCACGCGCATCCGCCGCGCGAACCGTGTTAACCGGGGTTCGCGCGTGGCGTAGCAGCGAAATGGCAGGGGAGCGGCGCGAGAGGCGTGCGAGCGCGGGAGGGGGGCTAGCTTAGTGCGGCTTTGCGCTGTTTTGTCGCAGGGTCGCGCGGACCTTGCGCGCGGCGAAGAGCGGGACATAGTCGAGCACGCGCGCGTCGGCTCGATAGTCGTCGACCGCATCCGCGTAAATGCGGGCTACCGTTTCCTCAGGCGTATTGGTCTCTTCGGCGATGCTGTGGACGATTTGCGCGGCGTCGACTTGGGGCATGGTGTTTCTCCAGGCAGCGAGTGGGCGGGTAGGCGGAGTTGCAATTCAAGGACAAACTCGCGCACGACGCCAATTGAAATGGCCTATTGGAATGGCTGCAAAAAATACCCGGAAACATCGTTTGTGCAGACGAAAGCAATGCAAGCGGCCCCGGGCAGGACATCGCGTCCTGGCCGGGGCCGTGAAGCCGGCACCAGGCGGGCGTCGCACGGTGCTACACGGGCGCCGGCGGCTTACGCCACGCTTTCGAGCGACGGATAGTCCGTGTAGCCCGTTTCACCACGCGCGTAGTAGGTCGAGGGATTCGGCGCATTGAGCGGCGCGTTCAGTTCGAAGCGGCGCGGCAGATCCGGATTCGCGATGAAGAGCTGGCCCCATGCGACGGCGTCGGCTTCGCCGTCCGCGAGCACGCGTTGCGCCGACTCCAGCGTGAACTTCTCGTTCGCAATGTAAGGACCGCCGAATTCAGCCTTCAATTGCGGTCCGAGACGGTTTTCGCCGAGCGACTCGCGTGCGAACAGGAACGCGATCTTGCGCTTGCCGAGCTCGCGCGCGACGTGGCCGAAGGTGGCGGCGGGGTTCGAATCGCCCATGGTGTGCGCGTCGCCGCGCGGGGCGATATGTACGCCTACGCGATTCGGCCCCCAGATGTCGATGCACGCGTCGGTAATCTCGAGCAGCAGGCGCGCACGATTTTCAATCGAACCGCCGTAAGCGTCGGTGCGCTGGTTGGTGCTGTCCTGCAGGAACTGGTCGCGCAGATAGCCGTTCGCGCCGTGAATCTCGACGCCGTCGAAGCCCGCGGCCTTCGCATTGATCGCACCCTGGCGGAATGCGGCGATGACGCCGGCAATCTCGTCGGTGGCGAGTGCGCGCGGCGTGACGTAGGCGCGCTGCGGACGCACGAGGCTCACGTGGCCTTGTGCCGCGATGGCGCTAGGCGCGACGGGCAGTTCGCCGTCGAGAAAGAGCGGGTCCGAGATGCGGCCGACGTGCCATAGCTGCAGGAAGATGCGTCCGCCTGCGGCATGCACGGCTTCGGTCACGACTTTCCAGCCTTCGACCTGCTCTTGCGACCAGATCCCCGGCGTTTCCGCGTAGCCCACGCCCTGCGGCGTGACCGACGTAGCCTCGCTGATGATGAGGCCAGCCGACGCGCGCTCGGCGTAGTACTTCGCCATCAGCGCGTTGGGCACGCGTGCCTCGCCCGAGCGCTGACGCGTGAGCGGCGCCATGATGATGCGATTGGGCAGTGTGAGGTCGCCGATCTGAATGGGGTCGAAAAGCGTTGCCATATGTTTCCTTGTTGCGGGCGCGGCCCGCGGCCTTGAAGCAATACGGAAAAAGAAACCGATGTTTTCGATGGTTTCCGACGATGCTTGTGCTCACAACTGCCGGTTCACGTGGGCGAGAAACGCCTCGATAACAGGCTCGTTGCGCTTGAAGAACACCCATTGGCCCACGCGTTTGGACGTGACGAGCCCCGCCTTCTGCAGCGCGGCCAGATGCGCCGAGACGGTGGATTGCGAAAGCTCGCAGTGCGCGTCGATCCGGCCGGCGCAGACGCCGTGCTCGAACGGCAGTTCCTGATCGGCGAAATGCACCTTCGGCTCGCGCAGGCACGCAAGGATCTCGCGCCGCACGGGATTGGCCAGCGCCTTGTAGATCGCGTCGAAATCGAGCGTTGGGGTCGGTTGGGATTTCTTCATCGGCGTTGCATCGTTACTGTACGAATCATATATCGCATTTTAACGATATGGGAGATGACACTGCTTTCAATAGGGGTGTCCGGTGGCGGCGCACAAAAAATAGCGCGTGATGCGCGCACCGTGGCCGGGGAACGCGGCGTTCAGTGGCGGTAGAGGCCTGCGAGGAATTCGGGCGATGCGGGCCGCACGCTTGCTCTGCCCGAATGTCGATAGTGGCGCCACCTGTCATAGGGCGCTCTCACATGGGCCGCGACTTTCAGGCGTTCGCTGCGATCGATGTACGCGCGTCCGGCAACCGTCGCGCGAGACGAGACCCATGTCTCGTTGGCGTTGGCCTGAGCGAGCAGCGTTTGAGTTTCAGGTTGCGATTCCGGTTGCGTTTCGGATGAATCGTTGCGCAGTGCGATGGCCGCGTGCGTTGCCGAATTCATGCAATCCCATCGGCCGGCCAGCGCACAGTCGTGCGCCTGGGCGAGCAGGACCCTGATCGGTCCGATCGCTTCGAACGACATCAGAGGGAATGGCGGTGGGCGCACGCTGGCCAGCCAATCGGCGCTGGATCCGGCTGGTGGATTCGATTGTGGACTACGCAACCGATGCGAGTGATCGTAGCCGATGCCGACAGCAAGGACTATCAGGTAGAACGCGACACTCAGCGCAACGTTGAATCCGACTCCCGACGCGCGCCACGCAGACAGTGCGCCTTTCGAATCTGTCCGACGCTTACCACTTGATTTGCGCATTCATGGTACCGGTCTGGACGATGCCGAATTTCATCTCGCCCCGGTAGGTGCCTTCGATACGGTAGTCCGCTTCCGGTACGGCAAAGAGGCAATGTGGACCCGACGCGACGAAATCCATCAGCACGCGGCCATGCCGCCTCACCTTGACGGAGACTTCGGTCAGCGGCGCACCATTTTGCGAGGAGACGAACGTCACACCAAGGTTGAACGGATGTTGAGGGTCCGGCGACGTTACGCGCCCGTCGATATTCGTGCTTCCACAGACGTAATAGAGCATCTCTTGCGGTGCCGCCGGAGTTGTCGGTCGGGCGGCCGGAGCGGGGGAGGCGGGGGCGGATGTTTGAGCCATGGGTGCCGATTGAGGCGGCGCTGCCATTGGCGTTAGAGGTTGTGCGTTTTGTGTTCCAACGGGTCTCGCGATCTGTGCCCAGGCAGATACCCCACACGCACTGGTAATGAGCAGGATGCTCACGGGCACAAGCAGACCTCGTTTCTTCAAGGTCCCCATGTTTGCCTCCCTTTTCGACGTGCAACTAGCATAGGAACCGCGGGAGCGAAAAGCAACCGCTCGCAGTTCGTCAGTAACTTGTGCCGAGTTTGTCGGCTTGAGAACAGAAGGCACGTGTCTATAGCAGGATAGTTGTGTTAACTAAATGAAGAACAGCGCGTAGTTGTAACTGGTTGAAACGTGCTGATGGATCGCGCATAAGCGTGAACTATTGTGTTCTCAGGTGCCTCACGGATGTGGAGCAATGAAGCACGCGCATGCTTGAAGCGTGTGAGCAAACATTGAAACACACGTCTGCAATGCATCGATATTCTTATCCGGTGTGTCGACCCGGTACTACCTTCACCCGGCAATGGCACGGACGCCGCTAACCGGATGTTCCAGATCTGCCGATCAGCGAGTGCACCGAAGCGCTCGATAGTCCAGGACGTGCTGACGATTCTTCTTTGCTGCACGAGCAAAGAGCCGGCCGGCTGTGATTGGAACCTGACGCCATATTTGATTGAGTCCGCAATAAAAAATGCTTCACCGATCAGAGGAATGACGAGTGAAGACACCACTTGCCGCAACGGGCAAGTGATGCTTGGGGCACCCCTTGCCGCAAGTTGAAAGGTACGCCCCATTGACTGAGACTCACGATCCGCTGGATCACAGGAAGGGTATTGCCTTGGGAGGTTGCGCAGGAACGACATTCGTACGTTGAATGCGGTACGACATTTGCGGCAGCCGCGTGCGTGGTAATCAACGACAACATACAGCAAGGGGCAAACAAAAATGGTCGAGAACAAGCGTTTGTACACGTCGCCACGGCGGCGTCCACTTAGTGCATGCGCGCCAGCGGCGGTCATGCTTTTGTCAGCCTATGCAGCGCTCGAAAGCAAGAGCGGTTTCGCGCAAGAAGCCAGCGCTGCAAAGCCGGTGGTTTTCATGGTCGCGCTTGCAGACAATGCCGCGAGCAGCGATCCCGTTGCACGCCCCGTCATGACCGATGCTTCGGGGAGCACTGTCTACGCCGTCATGGTGTCGACGGATGTGCCCCAAAACACCGTGAGCGACGCTGCGGGCGTTCCGGTGTCGTCTGCGCCCGCGAATACGCGACCGGCGCCGCCGGTCGAGACGGTTGCCCAGGCGCCTGCGTCGCCGCCATCGGCGCCGACCGTGGCGCCAACGGCCGAGCCGACGACGGCTCCCGCGCCGGCGCAACAAACGCAGCCAAACAATCCCACGCAGCCCGCGGACCAGACCGCGCCCCCAACTGCACCCGTCACGCCGCAAATGCAGTTGCCCACCAGCGGCAACGGTCCGCAGCCCGGCGAAGATTTGCGTCATCAGGTCTTCGGCCTCGCAACGAGTGGCGGCGCGAACCGCGCGCTCGAAGAAGCCAGGAAGCGGCCCGATTTGTTCTCGCCGGTCGATCTCGCGGAGATCGAGGAACTCGCCATCCGGCAAGAGGTGCGGGGCGGCCGCTCCAAGGTTCGTGCGATGACCAGCACGGACCGCTTCGATTCGCTCGATGCGGCCATTCGCCATGCGGAGGAGTTCGATAAACGTTTGCCGACTACGCCCGAGTACGCACAGGTGCGCGCTTCGCTGGCGGGCGACCGTACCGTTGCGTATGCGGCGCGCGGGCGGATGAAAGACGCCGTCGCCGTGTTTGAAACCATCCCGCAGAATTCCGAGGTGTCGGCCGAAGCGCTCTCGTCGGTGGGCGACGCCTATTCCTATTTGCAGGAACCGGGCAAGTCGGAGGCGGTTTATCGCCGCGCCATCGAAGAGACGCAAGCGAAGCCCACCGACGCAGCAACGCTCGGATACCAATACGGTTCGCGCACGCGCCTGATCGATCTGCGCGAAGGCCTGTTCTATGCGCTTACCGACCAGAACAAATATACCCAGGCACACCAGGTGCTCGAGGATATTCATGGCGCGCTGCCGCCGGCCAATGAGATGCATCCATGGGATGCGGCGAACGACGACTATTTGCGCTACTACCGTTTGCTAGCCCAGTACCAGATCTACATTGGCCAGACGAATGAAGGCATGGCCGGATTGAAGCGGCTCGAAGAGCAGGTGCCGTTCAGCGCGCAAGTGCGCGACGCGCAAGCCGACGCGACACTCGGCATGGGCAAGACGCGGCAAGCGCGCGACATGTACGTCGCGACGTTGACGGATCACCCGGATAACCTCGAGGCGCTGTCGGGTCTCGGACGCGCGTCGCTTGCGCTCGAAGACTATCCGAATGCGCACCGGATCGCCAGCGCATTCGACGACACGTTTCCGGAAAACGGCTCCGTGCGCAGTTTCGAGCGCGACTATAAGGCGTATCTCGCGCCGGTACTGACTGTTGGCGTGAACGGCGAGCATGGTGCTTCGGCGTTGGCGGACAACCAGTTCAGCATCGACACGACCCTGTATTCGCCGCCGATCTTCGACAACTGGCGCGTATTTGCTCATACGTTCTATGGCCATGCAGTGACGGACATCGGCAATGTCAGCCGTACCCGCACCGGTGTCGGCGGTGACTATCGCCGTGGCGCGCTGTCCGTGACCGCCGAAGCAACGCGTTCGTTGGGCGGCGACGGACGAACTGGCGGCAACGGCGAAGTTTCGTATGCGTTCAACGACTATCTGTCGGCCAGTGCTGGAGTCGACAGCGACAGCAACTCGCTGCCCATGAAGGCCTACCTCAACCACATTTGGGGGAAAACCGCTCAGGTCAACCTCAATTTCAACGACACTGACCGGCGCTCGGCGTCGCTGTCTTACTCCGCGGCGCGCTACAGCGACTCGAACTTCAATCAGGAGATTACGTTGAGCGGAACGCAGCGTGTATTCACCACGGCGAATCAACAGGTGAATGTCTCGCTGAATCTGGATACCAGCAGTAACACGATATCCAACGCGGCGTACTACGCGCCTTCGCGCGATTACACCGCGGAAGTGGTCGCCATGCACCAATGGGCGATCTGGCGCAGCGGGGAAAGAGCCCTGGTGCAGCGTTTTTATGTGACCGCAGGCGCTTATAACGAGCGCGGCTTCGGTACGAGTGCGGAGCTGGGGGCCCGCATCGAACACAATTGGACGTTCAGTCACGACGTCACGCTTAAGTATGGCTTTGGCGTGCTCAGCCACGCGTACGACGGATCACGCGAATTTTCCGAGCTCGCCTACGCCACGCTCACGGTTCCCTTCTGACTTTTGAAATCCGAGAGGAGGCGGGCGATGCAATCTCGTCGACGTTTTATTTGTAGCTGTCTGGGTGCGATGGCAGGCTGTTCGCTGTTCCCATCCCTCGCGCCCGCAAAGCTGATCGACATCCTCCCGCCGGCCGACCCGGCCGATGGCAAGACCTTTCGCGTGCTCTGCTGCCATGACGTGCGCGACAACCTGCGAGCCGAGTTCCATACGAACAATGTGATCGATCCGTATGCGATCGATACCGGTACGTTAACGTCGATTTTTTCCTGGCTGGATACCAACCACTACAACCCTGTCACGTTCAGTGCCATTGTGGCGTCGCGCAACGGCGGCAAGCCGTTGCCGCCGCGGGCCGTGCTGTTGACTTTCGACGACGGCTTCATGAGCCACCATTCGAAGGTGCTGCCACTGCTCAGGCAATTCAAGTATCCCGCTGTCATGGGGATCGTGACGTCGTGGGTCGATACCCCGGCGGGTCAAAGCATTCGGCTTTCCGATACGGTCTCCGTGCCGCGCGACACGTTCATGTCGTGGAACGAAGTGCGTGACGTGGCTGCATCGGGTCTCGTCGAGCTGGCGTGCCATACGCACGACCTGCATCACGGCGCCATTGCCAATCCACAAGGCAATGAGTTGCCGGCAGCCACTTCGCATCTGTACCTGAAAGATCAGCAGCGCTATGAGACGGACGCCGAATTCGAGTCGCGCGTGCGCAACGACCTGGGGAGTTGCATGCGTCAGGTCAAGCAGCAGACGGGCTTCCAGATCCGCTCGATGGTGTGGCCTTATGGCGCGCAGAATCTCACCGTGCGCACCGTTTCGTCGCGCCTTGGCATGCCCACGCAGTTTACGCTCGAGTCCGGCCCGAATACGCCTGACATTCCGCTCGACCGACTGCGCCGCATTCTGGCGACGTACGACATCGACGTGGGTGATTTCGAGCGCTCGATGCGCGAGCCTGCTCAAAATCGCGGCGAGATCAATCCGGTGGAGCGGGCTGTGGTGGTTTCGCTCGACGATGTCTACGATCCCTCGCCCGCCATGCAGGAAAAGAAACTCGGCGTGCTGATCGAGCGGATGTATCGATTGAAGCCGAGTTCGGTTTATCTGCAAGCCTTCTCGGACCCATCGCGCTCCGGCGTGGCGCGGGCGCTGTATTTCCCGAACCGGCATTTGCCGATGCGCTCCGATTTGTTCTGCCGCGCGGCGTGGCAGTTGAATACGCGCGCGAATGTGGAAGTGTATGCGTGGATGCCGGTGCTCGCATTCGCGGTACCGGAGAATCTCAACGGGCGCGTCGAATTCGTCACGGCGGCCGCGGGGAGCACCCTGCCTCCCGGTGCGTCCGGCGTGCAGCGGCTCAGTCCTTTCGATCCGGCTGCGCGCGCTTATGTGCGCGAGCTGTATGAGGAACTCGGCAAATACTCTGCATTTAACGGCGTGTTGTTTGGCGAAGACGCGACCCTCAGCGATTTCGAGGACGACGGACGGCACGCTCGCCAGACTTACGCGAGCTGGAACTTGCCGGGCAATGTCGAGCAGATTCGCGCCAATCCGGAGATGATGAAGAGTTGGAGCGTGCAGAAAACCCGCTATCTGCTCGACTTCACGAAGGAGCTCCGGCAGGTCGTGCTCGATAGCCAGAACAGCGACGAAGTGCTGACCGTGCGCACGATCTTTCCCGATGCCGTGCTCGACCCCGGCAACGAGCCTCGTTATGCGCAGAACTATCCGACGTTTGTGAGTGTTTACGATTTTGTGGGTCTGCTCGCCATGCCGTCGCGCCAGGGCATCACCTCCGTGGAAAGCTGGCTCGACAAGCTTGGCCGGATCGTGCAGGCGGTGCCGGACGGACCGCGCCGAACGGTCTTTCTCCTCGAGGCGACCGATTCCCGCACGGGCGACAGCGTGCCGACAAGACGCCTGACCGATCAGATGCACCATCTGCGCGAGGAGGGCATGGTGAGCTACGGGTACTACCCCGACAACTTCGCGCGCGATTTGCCAGATGTGGTTGCATTAACCGATGTCATGTCGACGCGTCAGCGTCTCGATCCCACGTCGATCAACGCTCTGCTCAAGGGCGCTCAAGCTGCGGGAGTGCGGCAATGATGCATATCGTGATCAACCGGCTGCAGGACTTTATTTTCTTCTACCCGTTCTTCATGTCGTATCTGTGGATGATTGGGGGGACGGTCCATTTCCTCGCGCTGGAGCATGGACGGTCTCGCTCGCCAAATGCATTGAGAATGTCGGGTATGCCGAAGGTCGCTGTCATCGTGCCGTGCTTCAACGAAGAATCGAACGCGCGCCGCGTGTTTCATCATCTGGCGACACTCAAGTACCCCAACTACGAAATCATCGCAGTCAACGACGGCAGCCGCGATCGCACTGGCGAGGTTCTGAACCAGCTCGCCACGGAAATTCCGCATCTGACCGTGATTCATCATTCGAAGAACGAAGGCAAGGCGATTGGCTTGACCACTGCAGCCGCGCTCACGAATGCGCCCTATCTAATGTGCATTGACGGCGATTCGTTGCTCGGTGAAGATGCAATCGAGTGGATGCTGGAGCACTTCATTTCGGACCAGAACGTAGGTGCGGTGACCGGCAACCCGCGTATCCGCACGCGCACGTCTTTGCTCGGACGCATGCAGGTAGGCGAATTTTCGTCGATCGTTGGACTGATCAAGCGCACGCAACAGGTCTATGGGCGCATCTTTACGGTCTCCGGCGTGATCACGATGTTTCGCAAGAGTGCGCTCGCCGATGTCGGCTACTGGAGTTCCGACATGCTGACCGAGGATATCGATATCAGTTGGAAGCTGCAGTGTAACGACTGGCGTGTTGCCTACGAGCCGCATGCACTGAGCTGGATCCTGATGCCCGAAACGATCAAGGGGCTCTACAAGCAGCGGCTAC
>DATEJU010000183.1:0-6153 GCA_035277805.1 Paraburkholderia sp.
CCGGTGGGCCCGCGCGACGAATGGCCCGCGCTGATCCGCGAGTTCGTCTCGCTCGCCCACGCGCACAGCGGCCGCGCCGCGTTCTATCAGGTGCGCGCCGACGCGCTGCCGCTCTATCTCGACGCCGGCCTCACGCTGATGAAGCTCGGCGAGGAAGCGCGCGTGATGCTGCAGGAATTCGATCTCAAGGGTCCGCAGCGCGCGCATCTGCGCTATGCGCTCAAGCGCGGCGAACGCGACGGCTTCACGTTCGCGCACATCGATCCGGCGCAGATGACCGACAGCCTGCCGGTGCTGCGCGCGATCTCCGATGCCTGGCTCGATGAGCGCGACGTGCGCGAGAAAAGCTTCTCGGTGGCCGCCTTCGACGACGACTATCTCGCCGCGCAACACGTGCTGCTGGTGCGCCAGAACGGCGCGCCGCTCGCCTTCGTCACTTTCATGACGACCGACTTGAACACCGATGCGACGGTCGGCGTCATGCGCCATCTGCCGGGCGCATCGCCCTATGCGATGGAGTATCTGTTCACGCAGCTCGCGCTGCATCTGAAGGCCGCCGGGTATCAATCGCTCTCGCTCGGCATGGCGCCGCTCGCGGGCATGGGGCCCACGCCGCTCGCTTCGTCGTGGCACCGCCTCGCCGGGCTGATCTGGCGCTTCGGCGGCAAGTTCTACAACTTCCGGGGGCTGCGCGGCTTCAAGAACAAGTTCGCACCGCGCTGGGAGCCGCGCTATCTGGCCGCGTCGGGCTCGCTCGGCGTGTTCATCACCCTCGCGGATCTTTCGTTGCTGGCAGGAGGCTGGCGCTCATGATTCTTCGTACTCTCTCGCTGCCGCGCCGTGCCGGCGCCGCAGCGGGCGCCGCCTTGCTCGCGCTCTGCGCGGTTCAAGTCAACGCAGCACAAGCGCCTGCTCCAGCGCCTTCGCACAGCGCGACTGCGCACAGCGTGTCTGCACACGTCCCGGGCGGCCGCTACGGCGACGTCGCCGTAACGAAGCCGGCCGGCGCGATGCGCGGCTTTGCCGTGCTGTTCTCGGCAGGCGAGCACTGGAATGCCGCCGACCAGACGCGCGCCGACGCCCTCGCGCAACACAGCGCGCTGGTCGTGGGCGTGGACACGGCGCGCTACGCAACGAATCTCGCGGCGGTGAAGAACGAGACCTGCCACAAGCTCTATAGCGACGCCGAAGCGCTCAGTCATCAGATCGAGCGCCAGCAGGCATCAACGCAGTATTTCGCGCCGATTGCGATCGGCAGCGGCGAAGGCGCGCTCATCGCGCAGCGCATGCTCTCGCAGGCGCCTGCGAACACGATGGCGGGCGCGGTGTCGCTCGATCCCGCCGCCAGGCTCGATGCGCGCTTCGCCCCCTGCCCCGCCGATCCGACGCTCTCGCGCGGCAAGGGCTTGCCGGGCTTCTTCGAGCAAGGCGCGACAACGGTTGCGGGCGCAACCAGACCGGTGCCAGCCGCGCCCGCCGCCGCGAGCTCGGCAGCGCGAACGTTCGCAGCGAACATCGCCGATGCCGACAAGCTCGTCGCGCTCACCGCGCCGCATCTGCGCGTGCAGACGGCAAGCGAGGAAGACGTGTCGGACCTGCCGCTCGTCGAGTTGCCAGCCGCGCATCCGACCGACATGCTCGCGGTCGTGATTTCCGGCGACGGCGGCTGGCGCGACCTCGACAAGACGATCGCGGAAGCCCTGCAAAAGCAGGGTATTTCGGTGATCGGCTGGGACGCGCTGCGCTACTTCTGGAGCGAGAAAACACCCGCGCAGACGAGCCACGATCTCGCGCGCGTGCTCAACACCTATGCCGCGCGCTGGCACGCGAAGCACATCGCGCTCGTGGGCTACTCGTTCGGCGCGGACGTGATGCCGTTCGCCTACAACCGTCTGCCCGATGCGCTGCGAGAAAAGGTGTCCTACATGTCGCTGCTCGGCTTCGCGCCCGATGCCGATTTCCAGATCCGCGTGACGGGCTGGCTCGGCATGCCCGCGAGCGACAAGGCGCTGCAGGTGCGTCCGGAACTGGCGAAGGTACCGCCCGCGATCGTGCAATGCGTCTATGGCGCCGATGAAAAGGACACGCTGTGCCCGGCGCTCGCGAACACCGGCATCGAGCTCGTGAAGACGAACGGCAGCCATCACTTCGATGGCGACTACAACGCGCTCGCGGCGAAGATCATCGCCGGGTGGAAGAAGGAGATTGCGGCACGGGGGTGAGCAAGCCGCCAAACCGCGCCACTCCCTGCGCTCGCCGCCCCCCACGAGCCACTACCCGACGCGCCATTTGGCGCGCGCCGGGCAGCCAAACCTTTCATTCGAAAGAAAATGAAAGGTCATGGGAAGAAACCCCTCTTTAATTACAAATAACTTTCATCTATAACGGCATCACATGTCGCGATCTCCACTATCTCGCGCATGACTCGGCCCGCCAGGCTTTGCCTGCGGGCTTTTTTTTTCGCATTTTTCGGCATTGATCCAAAGCTTTCAAAAAGCATTCTCATCAATCCTCCGGGTTAGTAGAAATACCGAGATTTCTTTCGCTTGACTCAGCTGATATATTACATATTGTGTAAACGACTGTTAGCGAAACGACAGGATTCGAAGGCCTCGATCAGGTGCGAAAACGGCCTCGCGGAACTCCATTCACAGTCAAGAAGACCGCAATCAACCCGTATGGAACCGGAGCAGGCGTAAAGCACACTCCGGTCGACAAGGAGACACTTATGGAGCATCGGCAAGAAGGGGCATCGCGCTTTGCGTCGCCGTGGGTTCAGCTCGTGTTCGGCGTGATCTGCATGGCGATGATCGCCAACATGCAGTACGGCTGGACGCTGTTCGTCAATCCGATCAACGAGAAGTACCACTGGGGGCGCGCCGCGATTCAGGTCGCGTTCACGATCTTCGTCGTCACCGAGACCTGGCTCGTGCCGGTGGAAGGCTGGCTCGTCGACAAATATGGCCCGCGCCCCGTGGTCGTCGGCGGCGGGCTGCTGTGCGCGATCGCATGGGTGCTCAACTCGTTCGCCTCATCGCTGCCGTTGCTCTATGTCGCGGCGGCCGTGGGCGGGCTCGGTGCGGGGGCCGTCTACGGCACCTGCGTCGGCAACGCGCTCAAGTGGTTCCCGAACCGGCGGGGGCTCGCGGCCGGCATCACGGCGGCGGGCTTCGGCGCGGGATCGGCGGCCACCGTCGTGCCCATCGCCAACATGATCAAGAGCAGCGGCTATGAGGCCACGTTCCTCTGGTTCGGCCTCGGTCAAGGGATCGTCGTGCTGGTGCTCGGCCTCGCGCTCGCGGCACCTGTTTCGCACGGCGCCGCCGCGGCGAAGCGCGTCATCGGGCAGGCCGCCAAGCAAGCCGCGCAAAGCGTGAACGCCGTCTACAACGCGAGCCCGCGCGAGGTGATCACCTCGCCCATCTTCTGGGTGATGTACGCGATGTTCGTGATGATGGCCGCAGGCGGCCTGATGGCAACCGCGCAGCTCGGCCCGATCGCGAAGGACTTCGGCCTGCACGACGCGCCCGTCTCGCTGCTCGGCCTCACGCTTCCCGCCCTCACGTTCGCGCTCACCATCGACCGTGTGCTCAACGGCCTCACGCGGCCGTTCTTCGGCTGGGTCTCGGACCGCATCGGCCGCGAGAACACGATGTTCGTCGCGTTCGCCGTCGAGGCTGTCGGCATCGTGCTGCTTTCGCAATACGGGCACAGCCCGGTGGCCTTCGTCGTGCTCACCGGTATCGTGTTCTTCGCGTGGGGCGAGATCTACAGCCTCTTTCCCGCCACCTGTGGCGACACCTTCGGCCCGAAGTTCGCCGCGACCAACGCCGGCCTGCTCTACACCGCGAAAGGCACCGCTGCGCTGCTCGTGCCGTTCACGAGCGTCATCACCGCCGCAACCGGGAGCTGGCATGCCGTGTTCATGCTCGCTTCGGGCATGGCGGCGGTCTCCGCGCTACTGGCCGTGTTCGTGCTCAAGCCCCTGCGCAACGCCCATCGGCAAAAGCATGCGGAGCCGGCTGCCGGTTTTTCGTATCGCAACCCGCTCGCGCAGGAATGAGTGACTTCACGAGGCAATAAAAAACGCCGGCATCTGCCGGCGTTCTTCATGGTGCAGCCCGCTTTCGAAGGCGAATTTACGCGACTGCGGCCGCCGCCTTCGCGTCCTCCTCCTGCTCCACCGACGAGCGGATCAGGTAGTCGAACGCGCCGAGCGCGGCCTTCGCGCCTTCGCCCACGGCAATCACGATCTGCTTGAACGGCACCGTCGTCGCGTCGCCCGCGGCGAACACGCCCGGCACCGAGGTCTGGCCCTTCGCGTCCACTTCGATCTCGCCGTGCTTCGAGAGCGCCACCGTGCCCTTGAGGAATTCGGTGTTCGGCACGAGGCCGATCTGCACGAACACGCCTTCGAGCTCGACGTGATGCTTCTCGCCCGAGGTGCGATCGAGATACGCGAGGCCCGTGACCTTCTGGCCGTCGCCGGAAATTTCCGTGGTCTGCGCATTCACGTGCACGCTGACGTTCGGCAGGCTGCGCAGCTTGCGCTGGAGCACTTCGTCCGCACGCAGTTGCGCGCCGAATTCGAGCAGCGTCACGTGGCTCACGATGCCGGCGAGGTCGATGGCCGCCTCGACACCCGAGTTGCCGCCGCCGATCACGGCCACGCGCTTGCCCTTGAACAGCGGGCCGTCGCAGTGCGGGCAGTACGCCACGCCCCTGTTGCGGTACGCCTGCTCGCCCGGCACGTCCACGTTGCGCCAGCGCGCGCCCGTCGCCAGCACCACGCTCTTCGCGCGCAGCGTTGCGCCGCTCTGCGTGCGCACCTCGAAGCCATTGCCCACTGCCGTGAGCGCTTCGGCGCGCTGCAGATTCATGATGTCGACGTCATAGGCGCGCACATGCTGCTCGAGCGCCGTGGCGAACTTCGGCCCTTCCGTTTCCTTCACCGAGACGAAGTTCTCGATGGCCATCGTGTCGAGCACCTGACCGCCGAAGCGTTCGGCGAGCACGCCGGTGCGAATGCCCTTGCGCGCCGCGTAGATCGCAGCCGCGGCGCCAGCAGGGCCGCCGCCGACGATGAGCATGTCGAAAATATCCTTCTGGTTCAGCTTCTCTGCGGCACGCGCCGAAGCGCCGCTGTCCAGCTTCGCGAGAATCTCCTCGACGCCCATGCGGCCCTGGCCGAACACTTCGCCGTTCAGGAAGATGGTCGGCACGGCCATGATCTTGCGCTGCTCGACTTCGTCCTGGAACAGCGCGCCGTCGATCGTGACGATCTGCACGTTCGGGTTGAGCGTGGCCATCGCGTTGATCGACTGCACGACTTCCGGGCAGTTCTGGCACGACAGCGACATATAGACTTCGAACGCGAACACGCCGTCGAGCGCCTTCACCTGTTCGATCACTTCGTTCTCGAGCTTGACCGGGTGGCCGCCCACCTGCAGCAGCGCGAGCACGAGCGAGGTGAATTCATGGCCCATCGGAATGCCCGCGAACGTCACCTTGACGTCGGAGTTCGCGCGCTTGATCTCGAACGAAGGGGTACGCGCGTCGCCACTTGCGGCGCCACGGCGTTCCTCGTAGGTGATGCGATCCGAGAGCGATGCGATGTCCCGCAGCAGTTGCTGCAGTTCTTGCGACTTCTCGCCGTCGTCCAGGTAGGCAACGATCTCGATCGACTGCGTGACTTTTTCGAGGTAGCTTTTCAGTTGGGTCTTGAGATTTGCGTCGAGCATGGCGTGTTCCGGCTAAAGAAGAAGCGTGGGAATGCTAATTAATATCCGCTGTTGCGAAGGCCTTTTGGGCCTCGCAGCAGAGCGTCCGGGCCGCAAGCCGCCAGGGCGCGGCCCGGATTTACAGCTCAGTGTGACTTCAGCGTCATGCGTTTCAGGCGAAACGCACGGTTATTGCGACACTTAGATCTTGCCGACGAGGTCGAGCGACGGCTTGAGCGTTTCAGCGCCCGGCGTCCACTTGGCGGGGCAAACTTCGCCCGGGTGAGCAGCAACGTACTGGGCAGCCTGAACCTTGCGCAGCAGTTCCTTGGCGTCACGGCCGATGCCGTTGTCGTGGATTTCGCACAGCTTGATCTCGCCTTGCGGGTTGATCACGAACGTGCCGCGCAGCGCCAGGCCTTCTTCTTCGATC
>DATEJU010000184.1:0-11487 GCA_035277805.1 Paraburkholderia sp.
CTCGACGCAGCGGTTCAGATACGCGCGAATCTCGGGCTGCGGCGCGAACATGCGCGTCCAGCGCGGATTGGGCGCGAACGAGAACGAGTACACGTGCGATTGCACATCGCATGCGCAGCCCGGGTAGTGGTTGTCGCGCCAGGTGCCGCCCACCGAGCCGGCCTTCTCGAATACGGTGAAGTCGGTATGGCCGCGCTGTAGCAAGCGGATCGCCATGCCGAGACCGGCGAATCCCGTGCCGATGATGGCAATGCCGAGCGGCTCGCCTGTCGGGTCTTTGCCGGCCGCGTCTATGCCGACCGCGTCGAAGCCGAGCGCGTCTATGCCGACCGCGTCGAAAGACCGGGTGGATGCGTTCATTCGGAGCGTCTCTCTATGGTCCAGTGATAACTGTTACATTGAATGATGTAAACATAGTGGCCGAGACGCTTTGACGCAAGGGGCTAGAGGGAGCATTCCAGGAAAAGCGCGCAGACCCAAAAGCGCACGAACGCCCGCCTGGCGCGGGTTTCGCGTCGAAGGCGGGCGGTGAGGCCAGGGTAAGCGAGGCGAGAGGGAAAACGGGCTTAAGAAACGCCTGGGAGAAAGGTGGGGAAAGCGGCCGGGCAAAGCGCCGGAAAAACACCCGAGACAAGCCGATGGGGCTGGCGCGCTCCCTGGCAGGCCGGATCAGCGTTTTTTGCTGACCGGCTTGACGGCGGGTTTCTTCGCGGTCGCTTTGGCGGATGCGCGCGGCGCCGCCTTGGCGGGCATTCTGGCTGGTTCGGGCTGCGCGTCCTCAGCCGGCATGGCGCCAGCCGTGGCCGCACCCGCACCTGCGCTCGTGCGGCGCCCCAGTGTCTGCTCGAGGATCGTCGCGACGCGGCCGCCCAGGTAGGCGCTCGACTGGTCTTCGAGCGCGCGCAGGATTTCGTTCTCGACGAACACGGTGGAGAGCGGCCGCAGCCGCCAGATCGCGTCGACGAGCGCGGGCATGTCGGTGGCGGGCGGCAGTGCGCCCGCGTCGTAGCGGTCGAGATGCCGCACGACCATCGCCACCAGCGCGCGCGCGATCGCGTCGAAATGCGGGCGCGCCTCTTCGAGCACGTCCAGCAACTCGCGCGCCGGAATGCCTTCGCGCACCGTGGCCGCGGCGGCGTCGAGCATGGCCGGATTGCGCGCGACGAACGACAGGCCCTTGCGTTCGAGCAGCCCGAGCTCCGCGAGCCGGGTGAGGCTGCTGGGCGCCTGCGGGCCGAACAGCTTGATCAGTTCGGGCAGGGAATAGGTTCTGGGCCGCGTGTGCGACCACGGACCGCCGATCGCGTTTTCGAGGCCGAGAATCGAGCGCAGGTCGCCGCCGTCGTCGATGGCCTTGATGAGGTCCTGGATGTTCGAAAGCGTATAGCCGCGCGCGAGCAGGTGATTGATGAGCTTCAGGCGCGCGACGTGTGAGTCGTTGTAGATGCCCACGCGGCCACGCTTGTCGGGCGGCATGAGCAGGTCGCGGTCCTGATAAGCGCGCACGTTGCGCACCGTGGTGCCGGCCACGCGCGCGAGCTCGTCGACGGTGTATTCGCTGTCGACGGCGTGCTCGGGCGCGGTGACGGTGACGGGGGGCGTGGGCGATTTCGGCATGCGCCGATTTTAGCGCGAGCCGTCGCGCGAGCGCCACGAATGCGCGTTGGCGCGCACGCGCAAAACGTGCGCAACGTTCGTCATGCGCCTCAGAACTTGTACGAGACGCCGACGTACGAGATGAGCGGATCGGCCTTGAGCTCCGCGCGGCTCACGGCGAGCTCCGTGCCGTCGGCGGCTTTCACGATCACCGAAGACGTGGTCTTCAGCGGAATGTAGGTGAGCGAAGCCACGAGGCCCAGATGCGAGGTGATGTTGTACGTCGCGCCCAGATTGAACACGGGCTGCCACGACGACGACGCCTTCGCGCTCACCTGCGTCTGTCCGGGCTTGCCCGCGCCTGCGGCGAGCACGGCGCCCAGATCGTCCTGGGTGGCCTTCACGAAGTTCGGGTTGAGCTGGATGTCCGAGAACCAGTTGTACGAGACGCCGATGCCCACGAACGGCCGGAATTTCGCGTCGCCATCCCTGAAGTAGTACTGAAAGATCAGTGCCGGGCTCCACTGGCGCACGCTCTGGACGATGGGGTTGGTGGCCGGATCGTCCAGGTTCTGGCTGCCGAGCGCGCCCGCGGGGCCGGGCGGCTTGATCGTGCCGTGGCCATACAGCTTGAAGGTGGGCGGCACGCCCGCCACTGAGGAGACCGCAATGTGATCGGTCAGGAAGTGGGTGAGCACGAGGCCCACCGTGTTCGCATTGTTCGTCGAGAGGCTCGTGCCCGGCGACGTGAACGAGTTCGGCAGGCGCAGCGGCGTGTTGATCGGCGTGGGCGCCACCGTGGTCGTGAGCGGTGTGCTCGACTGCTGTGGCGCGACGTGGAACCAGCCGAGCACGGCCACGTTGTCGCCCGCATGCTGGGCGTGAGCGGTCGTGCTCAGCACGACCGCCGCCGCCGCCAGCATTGGCTTTGCGATACGTCTCATCATTCCTCCCTGTTCTTCCTGGCTGCTCTCAGATTCGGGTGTCCCTGCCTGTCCCCCGTGCGTGCGCGGCGGCCGTTTCGTGAACGGCCGGTCCTGCGCGCGCCCGGCGGCACGCACGCGTGAGCGTGCGAGAAGGCGGTCACCTCATGGGCTGCACGGCCCTGGTTTATCCATGCGCGGCTGCACGCGTCGTTGCGAGCGTCATTGCACGAGTTATTGAACAAACGCGCCGGCCGTGAAATACGGCGAGGACGCATTCGTCATGTCGAGAAAGCCGAACACGCCGCCCGTGAAAATCATCTTGCCGGTCGGAGTCGTGCCGGTCGATGCGTTCACGTGCGTGGTCGTCACGACGCCCGGCACGCTCTGCGCGAAGTTCAGATCGAGTGCGGTCGCGAGCGAGGCTTGCGAGGCGTTGAACGGATCGATCAGCGTGCCTTGCGTGCCGGAGAGCGCGAGCGTGCGGTAATCGAACTGGCTGTCCACGCCGATGTACTCGCCGTCCTGCGAGCCCTGCGTGACGGCTGTTTGCGGCGCGAGCACGGAGATGCCCGATTCGTCGTCGGCGACGGGGCCGCTCGCGCCGCTCTGCGGATCGACGCCCACCTGCGGATACGCGACGCCCGTGCGCACGAGCACCGGCACGAGCTGCCCGCGCAGCTTGCCGACGATCATGAAGCCCTTCGCCGCGTTCTGTCCGGTCACGAGCGTGGGCTTGACCTGCCCCTGGAAGTGATCGGTTTCGAACGCGCCGCTGCCGTCGGCCGATTGCGCGAGGTTCGTGCCCGGCTGCTGGCACTTGCCCGCGTTCACGCCGGTGTTGTCGCACTCGGTCCACGAGCCGTCGGCGTTGATGGTGATCTTCGCGTCGACGGCGGCGGGCAGGAAGTTCTGCGACGGCACCTGGTGATAGCCGAGCTGGTTATACGTGCCGGCAACATTGGCGATATTCGTTTCGAGCGATGCAAAGCCGATGAACGGGTAATACGGGAACTTCGTGTCCGGCACCACGCCGATGCCGCCCGAACCCGCGAACTGGATCTCCGCGCCCGGAATCGTGCCGCCCGCCACGCCTTCGCCGATGAACACGCGCGCCGGACGGTTCGGATCGAGGCTCGCGCCGTTGAGCTGGAACGCGCACTGATTGAGCTTCGCCGTGGGTAGTGCGGTTTCCTGAGTCATCGTGCCGGACACCACCTGGCCCTTGCGCGTGGGCGTGACGGTGCCCGTGGCGGCGGGGATCGGCGACTCCACATAGGTGATCTGCCAGGTCTTTTTGGTCGTGTCGAGCTGGAGCTTGACGACTTCGCCATCGCCGCCGCCGCCCGTGTAGACCGTGTTGTAGTCGAGCGTGGTCGGGCAGAGCGACGTTTCGACGAGCGGCGGGCTGCTGTTGCCGCCTCCGCCGCACGCGCTCAGAGTGAGCAGCAACGGCGCGCCTGCGCTCAGCGTCGCGAAGAGCTTGAATTTCATACCGCGTCTCCAATAATTCTTGTCGGCGGGGCGCTGGCTCCCTGTCGATCCGGAGTTGGCGCTCTAGCGCCTTACTCCGGTCCCATGCAGGATGACTGCGGTCCATGCGCCCCGATCTGGTTTCCTTCAATTTATTCGGCATCCGAACGAGTTGACGACGGGTGCCTGCTGCGCGGCACTTACTGCGGCTGGATCAGCGCGCCCACGCCGAAGTAAGGCTGGTTCGGCGTGGCGCTGTTTGCCGATGTCGACGTGACGCCGCCGTTCTCCGCGCCGTTCAGGAAGATGCCGTACAGGCCGCCCACTGCGATCACGTTGCCTTTGTTGCCGTTGTTGTCGATCGCACCGATCAGGCCCGGTTGCGTCTGCGTGTAATCGAGCGTGAACGTGCTTTGCGTCGTCATCGTCGAGGGCTTGAGGAAGCCGGCGGTCTGGCCGTTGATGAGCGTGGCCGTGTACGCGAAGTTCGAATCCGCGCCGATATAGCTGCCGTCGAACGCGCCCGACTTGAGCGTCGTGGCCGGCGCCATCATCGCGATGCCCGATTCGTCGTCGACGTGGGCGTTCGTGAGGTCTTCGTTCACGTAGCCGGTGCGCACGACGATCGGCACGATCGCGTTGTTGAGCTTGCCGAGGAGCAGATGCGCCGTCGCACCGTTGCGCTGGATGACGAGGCCGAGCAGCGGGCCGACGAGCGGCGTCCCGATTGGCGTGGGCGTCTCGATCTGCGGCGCGTTGGCGCTGTCGAAGTAGCTGCCGCTCGCGTCCGCGCTCCAGGCGCTCGTGGCCGTCGCGCAGCTCGTGTTGCTCGCGCCGGCGGGCACGCTGCAATTGCCGCTCGCGTCGTACTGTTCCTGCGTGACCTTGGCCGCTGGCGCGAAGTTGCTCGACGGCAGGATGTGATAGAGCAGCGCGTTATACGCGCCCTTGAGGTCGGCGATGTTCGTGCTCACCGACGAAAAGCCGATGAACGGATAGAAGTCGAACGAACGGGCCTTCACGTTGGGAAAGAGCGTGGAGGCGAGCTGGTCGCTGCTGAAGTCCACGGTCGCGCCGGGAATGCCGCCGCCCGCCACGCCGAAGCCCACGTAGATGGTGGGCGGATTGTTGGCGTTGTAGGCCGTCGCGTAGGTGCTGCCGTTGATCGTGCCGGTGCCTTGCTGAAGCTGGAATGCGCAGGCGATCTGCGCGGCCGTGGGCAACGAGCCGGTGGGCGGATGCTGGACCGCGCCCGTGATCGTGAGACCCGCGCGGGTGTTCTGCACCTTGCTCGAGTTCACCGGAATCGGCGACGCGAGGAAGGTGAGCGAGTAGGTCATCCTGGTGGGATCGATGGTGAGGCTCACGACTTCGCCGCTGCCCGCGCCACCCAGGTAAGTGTTCTTCGCGATATCGGCGGCGGCCGGGCACAGCGCCGTGGCGGCCGGCTGGCTCGTGGGCGGGCCCTGGTTCGCGCAGGTCGATCCCGAGCATTGCGCCGGGGTGATGGGCGCAGGATCGCTGGCGTTGCCGCCGCCGCACGCGACCAGTAACGGCGTTGCGGCTGCGGCCAGCGCGACGCAGCGGAGCATGCTCTCCAACATGTGTTGCCTCCCTGTCTCGTAATAATTTATGCGCTGAAGATTGGATCATGACATTGGCGGCTGTCAATTGAACGAAGCACTCTAAAACTGGGCCGCAGGGCAGCGCGGCTCGCTCCGGCATGGTCCGGGCCGCCCGCAACAGGGGTTTTTCCCGATGCGTTCGCGATGCTTGCCTGCGACGCGGCGGGGCCGCCGCGCAAACGGCATTCCCATCGGACATGAGGTTCGTTGTGCGCGAATCGTTCGGATAGCAAGCTATTTGAAGGGCTTGGTGCGGAGGTAGTGAGATTGAGGCAAACTCCGATTGCGGCCGGCGCGAAGCAGGCACGGCGCAATCGGTTCGGGCCATCAGCGAGATCGCCTGATTGATTCGATATCCGAAGTAATGTGGCACGCGTATTCGGCATCGCTCGCAAACTGGCTTGTGCATTCAAAGGTGAGGAAATTCGGGAGTCGATTCTGGAGGACCAGCGCCAAAGGTGAGCATCTTCGGGAGCGTGGATGCTCAGCTTGCCGCGAGCAGCGATAAATGGCCGGTGACCGGGTCACCCGGCTCGCGAATGACAAAGGTGAGTGTCTGCGGGAGCAGATATTCACTGAGCGATGCCGAAAATGCGTTTTTACTGGACGTCGGTAAGTTGCTTCGCGAATTTTTTATTCGAAAGCGTCTGAGCATATTTTCAAAGGTGAGTGTTTTCGGGAGTGGTGCGATGCGGCAACCTGTCATCGGCGTGCAGGCGGGACACGGTATAGTGGCTCGCGATACGTGCCGGCGGGTTCGCCCCGCGAGTGGCGCCGGCGCAGCGCTACGGAGTTGCATCATGGGTTTTTTCGATCGACTGTGGCCGCGCAAACGCGCGGCGCCGCTTCAGGAGACGGCGCAGACGCGCGCGCTCGTCGAACGGCTGATCGTGCTCAGCCCCTCGCTGAAACTCGCGCGCGACTATCGTGAGCGCCTGGGTCCCGCGCTCGCGCAGTCGATCGCATACGTGCATGACATCGTCGAGCGCCTGCCGCCCGCGCGCGAAGCGAGCGCCGCGAACTGGCTTGCCGATCCCTATATCCACGCGTTCTTTGCTGCGCCCGACGAGGTCGCGCATGTACTGAGCCGCTCGCCCGAGTTGCATGCGTGGTTCGAGAGCCATCCGCTCGCGCGCGAAACCTGGGGAGTGCTGGGCATGGCGATGATCGAGCGCCGCGGCTTCGGCGTCGAGCAGCACGGCGACCAGGTGCGCACCGACGTTGCCCAGACCACGCTGAGTTTCGACGATCATCAGGTGCGCGTGTGCGGCGAGTCCGAAGCGGACTTGCGCGGGCAGATCGTGCAGCGCGTGGTCGAGCAGATCGCGCTGGAAGGCCTTGCGCAGATCGGCGCGGACGAATCGCGTCGCGATGCGCTCGAACAGGAGCGCGCGCTGCTGCGCACGCGCCGTCAACTGCTCACGCGTCAGGGCGCGGGCACGCAGAAGATGGTGGGCGAGCGCGCGATTGCGAACGCCGCGGAGCTTGCGCAACTCCAGGCGCAGATCGAGGCGAACGAGCAGGCACTCGCGGCGCTCGGCCTGAAGACGGACGCGCTCGAGCACGAAATGGGCGTGATCTGCGAGGTCCTGGCGCATCCGGCGCAGCACGCGAACGTCGAGATGGAGCATGTGCGGCTGAGCCCGATGAACGTCGTGATCGAGCCTGGCGCAGCGGGCAACGGTGCGGAGATCGTGTTTCCGCTTGCGCACCTTCCGGCCAGTCCGCAGGGCGTGCGCGCGTTCTCGCTGATACGCTTTGCGCGCACGGATCTCCTGCCGCTGCCGACGGTGTTGGACGAAGATGGCCGCTTCGTGATTTGAGCCGAGGGCGTTCGCAGCGGGGCGTCGTTGCGCGAAAGGTGAGCGTTTTCGGGAGCAGACACTGGCGTGCGATCCGGCGTCATGCGGTGAGGTGAACGAATGGTCCGGTGTTCACCGTTTGCGCGAGTGCGCTGGCGAGCCAACGCGACCCATCGAGCCGAAAAGCGGCGCTCCTGCGCTAGATTTTTTGCCGAGCCGCGAAAAAATTTCCTGGTAGTCCCAGGTTAAGCGATGCGAATCTTTCTCGATGCGATGTGCGCTGACGCGCCTGAGCGCCAAAGGTGAGGTGATTCGGGAGCGGTGCGCACAATCGTTTCGAGACACTAACCGTTCACGCAGAAAGCCCTGAAAACACAGGAAAACAAGGCCTTCTGCCTGGTGTCGCAACGCTTGGCGCGGCGCGATCAAGACCGTAAAGACGCCGAAAGGTGAGCGTTTTCAGGAGTGCGCGGCGGGCCACGCGGAAACGCCCGCGGGATCGATATCGAAATGCAGGGCGCTCGCGTGCGCGCAGGCGTGCGGGAACGCAGCGTCGTCGGCGGGGATGTCGAACGTTTCGCCTGCCAGCTCGACCGTGACGTAGCGGTCGCCGTGGCGCAGAGAGACGCCGGCGAGACGGCCTTCGAGCGAACCGCCGGGCGTCGCGCGCAGCGCGCGTGGCGACACGCGCCACATCACGCGCGTGCCCGCTGCGAGCGGCGCGTCCCGGCAAACGCTTTTGCACGGCAAGCGCAAGCCAGCCTCCGTTTCGATCTCGCCCGAGCCCAGCACGACGCCAACGCCAATGTTGTGCAGTCCGAGCAATTCGGCCACCCGCAGCGACGCGGGCCGCGCGAACACCTCGTCGACGGGACCGGCCTGCAACGTGCGGCCGTGCTCGATCACGAGCACTTCGTCGGCGAGCAGAGCGGCTTCGTCGGGATCGTGCGTGACGATCACGGTCACCGCGCGAATTTCGCGCTGCAGGGCGCGCAGCGTGTGCTGCAGCTTGCGCCGGCGCGGCGTGTCGAGTGCCGCGAACGGCTCGTCGAACAGCAGCAGCTGAGTGTGCCGCGTGAGCGCGCGCGCGAGCGCCACGCGCTGGCGCTGGCCGAACGAGAGCTGGCGCGGCAGCCGCTGCGTGAGCGTGTCGAGGCCCAGATGCGCGAGCCAGTAGCGTGCGCTGGTGGCGTCGGCATCGACGGGAAACGTCAGCTGCTGTGCCACCGTCATGTGCGGAAACAGGCCATAGTCCTGCGGCATGTAGCCGATCTGGCGACGCTCGGGCGGCAGCGCGCCAATGTCGGTCGCGCCGAGCGAGACGAAGCCCGCGTCGTTGCGCTCGAGGCCCGCGACGATGCGCAGCGCGAGCGACTTGCCCGAGCCCGAGGGCCCGATGATCGCAAGCCGCCGCGTGCGCGGCTGCCAGGCGACGTCGAGCGCGAAGGCGCCCAGGCGCCGCTGCGCCGCGAACGCGAGCCGCAGATCGCCCGTATCCGTTGCCGTGGCGGCGGGCGTGAATGCGGTGAGCTCGTCGCCGTTGTCCGTGCTCACCGCGAGCGTCGTGCGCGCGCCGCGGCTATACACCGAGAGCGCCGCGCAGACGATGGCGATGGCGAGTGTCGGCAGCAAGAGCGGCATCATCGCCGGCAGCCCCTGGCCGCCGAATACCACGTAGGTGTAGACCGGCAGTGAGTACGGGTGATAGGCGACCATCACCGTTGCGCCGAATTCGCCGAACGCGCGCAGCCACGCGAGCGCGAGCCCCGCGCGGATGGCGGGCCACGCGATCGGCAGCGTGACGCGGAAGAAGCGGCTGGCGGCGTGATGGCCGAGCGTGGCGGCAACATCGTCGTAGACCGGATCGACGGCGCAGAACGCCGAGCGCGCCGCGACGATCAGGAACGGCGCGGCCACGAAGGTCTCGGCGAGCACGATGCCCGCGAACGAGTCGGTGAGCGTGCCGTTGAAGAGCTGGCCGAGGGCGCTATACGGGCCGATCAGGAACAGCAGCAAGATGCCGCTCGTGAGCGGCGGCAACGCGAGCGGCAGTTGCACGACGAAGCCGAGCACGGTGACGCCGCGTGCGCGCGAACGCGCGAGCCAATAGCCGAGCGGCACGCCGCCCACGAGGATGACGAGCGCGGCGACGCTCGCGCTCGCCACCGAGACGCCGACCGCGGACCCCATGGTGTGCCAGTCGACGCCGGCCCAATCCGCCTGGTCGATCTGCGGAATGCTGGCGAGAAACGGCGCGCACAGATAAACCGCGAGCAGGGCGCCGAGCCACCAGAGCGGCCTCGCGGCGCTTTGCGCGGGTCGAGCGGGCTGAGTCATGGCCGCTGCATCATTGCTGTGCGGCGTCGATCACGGCCTGCACCGAGGGCGGAATGGCTTGAGCCTCGCCCTTGACCGTGGGCTTCGTGATGTCCACGCCGTGCTCGGCGAGCAGTTTGCGGCCTTCGGCGCTCAAGAGGAAGTTGACGAAGCGCGCAGCGCCGGCGCCATCAGGCGCGTCGTTGAGAATCGTGAGCGTGTAGTTCGCCTTGATTCCCAGCTCCGGAGCGGGGTGGATCGACGGAATCTTCAGGTCGGACGTTTCGGTCGAGTAGAAGAAGCCCGCGTCGAGCTGGCCCGACTGCAGACGGCCCACCAGCGTTTCTTCCGGCAGCACCTGGGCGGGATTCTCCGGCGCGCCGAGCGTCTTCTCGACGAGGTCCGGCTGGTTGTACGCCTGCGCGGCCTTCGTCATGAGCTCGACGGTGAACGCGCCCTTCGGGTCGAGCTTGGGGTCGGTGCGGCCAAGGCGGATGCCCGGCTCCTGCAGCACCTGACTCCACTTCTTCGTCTTGAAATCGGCGGCGAAGCGGCTCTTCGGGTTGTAGCCGATCAGGAGCGGCGACTCGGCGAAATTGACGTACCACGAAACATGATTGCCGTTCGCTGCACCCATGAGGTTGGCGTTGACCTTCGGGCTCGCGCTGATGAACACATCGCCGCGGCGCAGCTTGCCCTTCACTTCGTTGGCGATCTTGTTCGAGCCGGCGGCGTAGCCCTTGAAGTGCAGGCCCGTTTCCTTCTCGAACGCAGGGCCGACGCTCTTTTCCATCAGATTCACGAGCGAGCCTGCGTAGAGCACGTTGACGTCGCTGTCGTCGGCTGCGAATGCGCCCGTGCCGGCGGCGAGCACGCCGGACATCACCACGACAGATGCGATCAGCTTGCGGATCATCTCTTTTACCCCGTAGCGTTATAAAGGAGCATATATTACGACGGAGTGCCGGGTTCATGCACCTGGCCAGATGGGCAATGTTCTCAATAACGCCTGTGCGTGGTTCGGCCGTGCCGTTAAACTGGGCGCCTGCATTCGGACATCCCGCCAGCGCGCGCCGCGCCGGTGCTTTCATCATTTCGCGAATTTCGCACTTTTCATGGGCACGCACGGAGTGCGGTCCCGCAGGAGGCAATCATGCGTACGAGCGCCCGTAATCACTTCTCCGGCCAGATCGCTACGGTCAAGGCCGGCGCAGTCAACGACGAAGTCACGCTGCGCGTCGACGGCAGCCTCGAGATCGTCGCCATCATCACGCATGGCAGCGCTGCGTCGCTGGGCCTTGCCGCGGGCAAGAGCGCGTTTGCGCTCGTGAAGGCTTCGTCGGTGATCCTGATGGTCGACGGCGACGCCAGCAAGGTTTCCACGCGCAACGTCGTCGCGGGCACCGTCGCTTCGGTCACGAAGGGCGCGGTGAACGCCGAAGTCGTGATCGCGGTGCCGGGCGGCGCGCAGATCGCGGCCATCATCACGAACGACAGCGTGGACCGCCTCGGTCTGGCGGCGGGCAAGGCGGCTTCGGCGCTCTTCAAGGCGTCGAGCGTGATCGTGGGCGTGGACGCCTGATTTTGCGCGCGCGGCTCGTACTAGTACTGAACCGGCTTGCGCGCCGATCCCGGCGCGCGTGGCCGCAACGGTGGCCGACATGACCGAGACGCTGCCCGGCCACGCGGCGGCGCCCGATTTCGAGCGCCGCGCGGCGGCCTGCCGCGACCGTCTGACCGGCGTGCCCGGCG
>DATEJU010000185.1:0-3150 GCA_035277805.1 Paraburkholderia sp.
GCGTCCTTCACTAGCAGCAGGGTGGCGAATTCATGCGGACTCAGCATCGTTCTCTCCATGTTGCCGCATCAGAGGTCATCCATCGCGGCCCGCGGGGCGGCGTGACGACAATCATGCGGTGGGCGTGAGCGAAAGCCTGCACCGGCGCGCCAGGGCCAACGGATGTGCGGTCCGTCTGCTGTCGTGCGTCACCGATCTGGCAGGTGGCGACAAACAGCACAAACGGCATCCAGCCCGGATCGGCACCGGGGAACTGGAGTGTAGTCAACCACCCTGCGTTGTACAAATCACACCCCGAAAATATTCTGTTTGACATTCCGTGCCTGCGGCGGCGGTCGCGCCGTGCGCGCAGATCCGTGATTTCACTTGAAGTTCTTGCCGCAGCGCGGGACTGCACGGCAATCCGGATTCGATGCGCGCGCGCTTTCTCGATGTGCCAGGCGTTTTTAGATGGGTCGATGCATACCGGCGCCGCTGCGATCTGTGTCAGGGTGCCAGGCGCGCGCCGTCAAGCACGCAGCGTGGAGGCATTCCTCGGTTCGAGGGTGCGGCGGGTGCGACGATACACGGTGCCGCGCGTGCTTTTGCTGCGCGCGAGCGCTTTCAGACGCGTCGCAAGCCGCGCCAGGCCCGCCACATGCGGCTTTTGGGGCATCGGCCACAGGCCGGCGCGACAATACGTGCCCGGTGCGAGGCGGTCGGTCCGCCTGCTGCAACGCGCATGAGTGCCGGATGAGAGCATGACAATGCGCTCGCAGGCGCCTTACAAGTCGACTCTTCCCGGAACTGCGGCAAGCGGGATCGGTCTGTGCTCTCAGGCTGCAGCTTCGCGAAACAGCAGCTAAGATGAAGTAATCATGGCTGGTACCTTTCACTACGCGCCGGGAACGCAAGACCGGGTTGCCGAACCGGCGGCGCGCCGCGTGGAGAGCTACCGCTTTGGAGCACGACAGAATGCGCAACGACATTGAGCCTCGCCATGTGATGCCCTGGCGCATCGAAGATATCGACCTTACGCGGATTGACCGCGAGCGAGCCCGCACGAACGAAGACCTGCTGCTGCTGCTTTGTGCGTCGTCGTTCATCGAAAGCGGCTCGGACCTGTACACGAGCAACCTGAGCGTCTTCTTCAACGGTGACCCGGAAGTCTCCGAGTGGCTCAACAACGAGTGGGAGCACGAGGAGCTTCAGCACGGCCGCGCGCTGAAGACTTACATCCAGCATGTGTGGCCCGAGTTCGACTGGGATACGGCGTTCCACAACTTCTTCGAAGAGTATTCGAAGACCTGTTCGTTCGAGGAGTTCGAGCGCACGCGCGCGCTCGAAATGGTCGCACGCTGCGTGGTGGAGACGGGCACGGCCACGCTCTATCGCGCGATAGGCGAATGTTCGGACGAGCCGGTGCTCAAGGAAATCACCGACAACATCCGCAGCGACGAAGTGCGTCACTACAAGCACTTTTTCCGCTACTTCAAGAAGTACAACCAGGTCGAAGGCCATGGGCGCCTCGCCGTGCTCGGTGCGCTCATGCGCCGCGTGATGGAGATCAAGAACGAGGACTCGGAGATCGCATTGCGTCACGTGTTCGCGATTCGCTATCCCGACCGCGTGAAGGATACAGCCTATAACCGCGAGCTCACGGCGCGCGTGAACAAGCTCGTGCGCCACAATCTTTCCGCCGACATGTGCGTGAAGATGCTGCTCAAGCCGCTCGACATTCCCGCGAAGATTCAGCCAAGCGTGCACTATCCGCTCGCGAAGATCACGCAGCACGTGTTCTTCCGCTGAAGCACGTGAAGCACGCCCCGTGCACGCGCCAGTTGGCGCTTGCGGGGCAGAAAACACAAAGGCCCGCTAACCAGCGGGCCTTTGTACGTTCCGGGGCGCGAGGCGTCGCTCGCGCGCAGGGCTAATGGCGATTAACGGTCGCGCTGGCCGTTGCCGTCGCGACGCGAGTTGCCCGGACGGCCGCCCAGCAGGGCGCCTGGATTCGATTTCGGCTTGCGTTGCGGACGGCCCAGCGCGCTTTCGTGCGACACCCCGCGCTGGCTTTCGCGGTGCGTATGCTCGCCGCGGCTGCCCGGTGCGCCGTGATTCGCGCTTTGCTGCTTCACCGGCTTGGCCGTGCGCACGCCGTTGGGCGCGGCGGGCTTGGCCGGGCGCTGGCCGCCGTTGTTGCCGGCGCCGTTGCCACCGTTGTTTTGACGATTTCCGCCGCCGTTGGCCGCCTGCGCGCGGCTGCCGTCACGGCTATTGTCTCGACCACCCTCGCGGTTGCCGCCACGCGCGTCACGTCCCTGTGCAGGCTTGGCCGCCACATTGCCCGCATTGCCTGCCTTGCCCGAGGCGCCGCGTCCCTGGCCTTGCCCCTGACGCTGCCCGCGGCCTTGCTGCTGGCCACGGCGCAAGATCGGTTCGGGCTTCGCGTTCGGGTCAGGCTCGAAGCCCGCAATGACCTCTTGCGGCACCGCGCGCTTGATGAGCTTTTCGATGTCCTTCAGGAGCTGATGCTCGTCCACGCAGACGAGCGACACCGCTTCGCCCGTCGCTCCCGCGCGGCCCGTGCGGCCGATGCGGTGCACGTAGTCCTCGGGCACATTGGGCAGGTCGAAGTTGACCACATGCGGCAACTGGTCGATATCGATGCCGCGCGCCGCGATGTCGGTCGCCACGAGCACCTGCAACGTGCCGTCCTTGAACTCGCTCAAGGCGCGCGTGCGCGCCGACTGGCTCTTGTTGCCGTGGATCGCGAGCGCGCTGATGCCGTCCTTCGTGAGCTGCTCGGCAAGGCGGTTCGCGCCGTGCTTGGTGCGCGTGAACACGAGCACCTGGAACCAGTTGTGCTGGCGGATCAGATGCGTGAGCAACTCGCGCTTGCGGTCGCGATCGACGGGGTAGACCTTCTGCGCGACGGTTTCCGCCGTGGTGTTGCGGCGCGCGACTTCGATGAGCGCGGGCGAGTCGAGCAGGCTGTCGGCGAGCGCCTTGATCTCGTCGGCGAAAGTGGCCGAGAAGAGCAGGTTCTGGCGCTTCTCCGGCAGCTTTGCGAGCACGCGCTTGATGTCGTGGATGAAGCCCATGTCGAGCATGCGGTCGGCTTCGTCGAGCACGAGAATCTCGAGATGCGACAGGTCGATGGTCTTCTGCTGC
>DATEJU010000186.1:0-10007 GCA_035277805.1 Paraburkholderia sp.
CGCGCGTGAGCTCGGGCGGGATGCTCGAATGATCGACGATACGGCGCACGCGCACCGCCTGGCCGCCCTCGCCCGCCGCGGCGGCCAGCAAGCCGTGCTCGCCGAACACCACCTGCTCGACGGCGGCGCCATCCGCGACGCACAGCAGCACGACGTCCGCCTGCTGCGCCAGCTCCGCCGGCGCGACGGCGACCTGCGCGCCATCGGAGACCAGCGCTTCGGCCTTCTCCGGCGTGCGGTTCCACACGCGCACCGCATGGCCCGCGCGCAACAGGTGGCGGATCATCGGCGCGCCCATCAATCCCGGTCCGCAAAATCCCAGTTCCTGCTTCTGCATCTTCTTCGTCTCCTGCTTCATGCCTGACGACTTTTCAGATTTCGCGCCGCCGCTGTCCAGCCATAGCCGGCATGGCCGATGCGGCGCAATAGCGAGGCGCCATGATACCGGCACGGCGTCCGCATCGGCGGCCTGGCGCTTGCCGGGCCGTTGCCTATACTCGATTGGCGCGTGAGCCGAACGCGCCGCGCGACGTCCCCAAAGAGGAGTCACAGTCATGAACGACCACGTCTACAAGCAGATCGAACTCACCGGCTCGTCCACCGCCTCGAGCGACGACGCCATCCGCTGCGCCATCGAGCGCGCCTCGAAAACGCTGCGCAATCTGCACTGGTTCGAAGTCACCGAGACGCGCGGTCTGATCGAAAACGACAAGATCACGCGCTGGCAGGTGACGATCAAGGTTGGGCTGCGTATCGACGAGTAAGCGATTAGTAAGCGACGAATAGCCGACGAATGAGGTTTGCGCGGCGCACCCCGGCTTGATGCCCCAAAAGCATGCGGCTGCGCGAGCCTTGAAAGCTGCGCGCAGCCGCATGGCGCTGCAAAGTCCGCACGGTGGCGCGGCTTGGGCGTCGTGATTTCGCTTGCCCCCGGTGCGATTGCGAAACGCCTCGCGCCGCAATCGCATTGCTGCGCTGCGCGCTTACTTCGGCAGCGAGCCGTCCACGCCCTCGACGTACCAGTTCAGGCGCTGCAGCTCCGGATCGGTCAGCGTCTTGCCGGCCGGAATCTTGACCGCGCCCGTCTGATCCTTGATCGGGCCCGTGAAAACGTCCCACTTGCCGCTCGCGATCTGCTCGCGCTTCGCGGCGACGGCCTTCTGCGCGTCGGCGGAAAGTTCAGACGTGTTCACGTCGCCGAGATCGACGGCTTTCTGCGGAATGCCCCACCAGACCGGATCGTTCTTCCACTTGCCGTCCAGCACCTGCTGGATCGCGGCAATGTAGTAGACGCCCCAGTTCGCCTCCACCGAGCCCAGGTGCGCGTGCGGGCCGAACTTCTTCATGTTCGAATCCCAGCCGAATGCGTGAACGTGCTTCTCTTCGGCGGTCGCAAGCGTCGCGCTCGAGTCGGTGTTTTGCAGCAGCACGTCGGCGCCCTGGCCGATCAGCGTCTCGGCTGCCTGCTTCTCCTTGCCCGGATCGAACCAGCTGTTGATCCAGATGACCTTGGTGTGGACCTTCGGATTCACCGAGCGCGCGCCGAGCGTGTAAGCATTGATGTTGCGCACCACCTCGGGAATCGGCACCGAGGCAACGAAGCCGAGCGTGTTGGTCTTGGTGGCGTAGCCCGCCGCGACGCCCGCGAGATACGCGCCCTGATACATGCGCACGTCATAGGTGCCGAAGTTCGCGGCCTTCTTGTAGCCGGTCGCGTGCAGGAACACGGTATCGGGGAAGTCCTTCGCGACCTTTAGTTCGAAGTCCTGATAGCCGAAGCTCGAGCCGAAGATGATCTTGTTGCCCTTGCTCGCGAGATCGCGGAACACGCGCTCCGAATCAGCGGATTCGGGCACGTTCTCCACGCGCGTGATCTTGATCTTGTTGCCGAACTTCTGCTCGACCATCTTCGAGCCCTGATCGTGCGCGTAGGTCCAGCCGGCATCGCCCGGATTGCCGAGATAGACGAACGCGACGCCCGGCACGTCGGCGGCCTGGGCCTGCGGCGCGAGCGCCGCCGCGCCGCACGTGGCGGCTACGGCGAAAGCGGTCAGGATGGTTTTTCTCATCGTGGATCTCCTGTCGTGGATAGGGATACTGCGAGCGTTCGAATTTTCAGAGCGGTGGCTGGGCAACCCAAGGCGCCACCTGCGCGGCCCGACCTGCGCGGCCCGACCTGGGCGGCCCCACCTACGCGACCCGATAAAACGGCTTGCCGAGCGAGGCCGGCGCATTCAGGCGGATCGTGTTCGGGTTGCGGGAAATGAGGACAAGCACGACGATCGTCGCCACGTAGGGCAGCATGGCGAGGAACTGTGTGGGCACCGGCACGCCCACGGCCTGCGCATAGAACTGCGCACCCGTGACCGCGCCGAACAGCAGCGCGCCGATCAGGAGGCGCCCCGGCCGCCACGTCGCGAACACGACGAGCGCGAGCGCGATCCAGCCGCGCCCCGCCGTGATCTGCTCCTGCCACAGATGCAGTTGCACGACCGAGTAGTAGCTGCCCGCGAGACCGGCCATCGCGCCGCCGAACGCGGTCGCGCCATAGCGCACGCCGATCACCGGAAAACCCACCGAGTGCGCGACCTGCGGCGACTCGCCCACCGAGCGCAGCACGAGTCCCGCGCGCGTGCGATAGAGGAACCAGCCGACCACGGCGAACATCAGGAATGCGAGGTAATCGACAGGCGTGAGACTGAAAAACGCGGGGCCGACCACGGGCAGATGCGAGAGCCCCGGAATCGGCCAGACGGCGATCGTCGCCGAGGTGGCCGCCGAGGTATACGGCTTGCCCACATATGCCGAAAGTCCGACGCCGAAGATCGTGAGCGACAGGCCGGTGGCGACCTGGTTGGCCTGCATCGTCAGCGTGAGGAAGCCGAACAGCAGCGCCATGGCGATACCCGCGCCGATGCCGGCCAGCAGTCCGAGCCACGGGTCGCCGGTGATCGTGGTGAGCGCGTAGCCGGTCACGGCGCCCATCAGCATCATGCCTTCCACGCCGAGATTCAGGACGCCCGATTTTTCCGTGACGAGTTCGCCCACGCCCGCGAACATCAGCGGGATGGCCGCGGTGACGGCGCTCGACGCGAGCGAGCTGGCTTGCTGGATATCCATGTCGTGGAGCCTCTTTCGAATGCTTTTCGGGGGTGCTTTTGCGTGGGTGCTCTTGCGTGGATAGGCCGACCGGCGGGTCAGCTCGAGGCCGCGACAGGATGGCGGCGACGCACGCGGTAATTCACGAAGAGGTCCGCGCCCAGCAGGCAGAACAGCAACAGGCCCTGGAACACACCCGAGAGCGCCTGGGGCAACTGCAGCGAGGTCTGCACCGCTTCACCGCCCAGATAGAGCAGCGCCATCAGGAGGCTCGCGAGCACGATCCCGAGCGGATGCAGCCGCCCCACGAACGCGACGATGATCGCCGTAAAGCCGTAGCCGGGCGACCACGTTGCCTGGAGCTGGCCGATCGGACCTGCGATCTCGCCCATGCCCGCGAGGCCCGCGAGTCCACCGGAGAGCAGCAGCGAGGTCCAGATCGTCTTCTTCTCCGAGAAGCCCGCGTAGCGCGCGGCAAGCGGCGCGAGGCCGCCCACGCTCATGCGATAGCCCGCGAAGCTGCGGCGCATGAAGAGCCAGACGAGCGGAATGGCCGCGAGCGTGAGGAAAATCGACGCGTTCAGGCGCGTGCCGCGCAGCCAATGGATGCGCCAGTCGCCACCGAAGGTCGGATAGAGCGCATCGCCGCTGAACATCTCCGAAAGCGGAAAGTTCATGCCGTTCGGGTCGCGCCACGGACCGCTCACGAGCCAGATCAGCAATTGCGTGGCGACATAGGTGAGCATCAGGCTTGTGAGGATTTCGCTCGTGTTGAAGCGGCTCTTGAGCCAGGCGGGGATCGCCGCCCATGCCATGCCACCCAGCACGCCCGCGAGCATCATGAGAAACAGGACCCACCAGCCGGTCGACTGATCGAAGTAGATGGCCACGCCGCTCGCCGCGATGCCGCCCAGCACCATCTGCCCTTCCGCGCCGATGTTCCAGACGTTGGCCCGATAGCCCGCCGCGAGACCCAGCGCGATCAGGCATAGCGGCGACGCCTTGAGCAGCAGCTCGGACCAGCCGTTGATGCTGGAGAGCGGGTCGATGAAGAACGCATGCATGGCCTGCACGGGATCGCGCCCGACGAGGCCGAAGATCAGAAAGCCGATGGCGAGCGTGAGGAGTGCAGCGACCAGCGGCACGGCGATGCGAACCGTGCGGGAAGGCGTCGTGCGGGCTTCGAGATAGTACGGAAAGGTCATGATGACAATATCGGCAATCGGTCCGGTGGTCGTGGCTCTGGCTTGGGTGAGGCTCTGGTGAAGCACCTTGGGCCGCAGGGCGCGCTTCGCTCAAGGTCTGCGTCACGGGCTTTCTACGTGGGTATCGCGTTCATATCGCGTGCACGGTGCGCCCGCATCGCCGAGCGGCAGCGCATCACGCATGGGCGGGAGGCGCTGCCGGCTCCGCGGGCGGCGGCCCGCCGTCCGGGCGCTCGCCGCGATCCCCGAACAGGCCCGCCATCCAGCGGCCGATCTCCTCGGCGTTGGTCTCGCCCGTGAGGCGCGCGGGCGAAAGCCGCCCGCCCGCGAGCACCGCAATGCGATCGCAGATGTCGAAGAGCTCTTCGAGTTCCTCCGAAATCACGAGGATCGCCACGCCGCGCGCCGACAGGTCGAGCAACTGCTGCCGGATGAACGCCGCCGCGCCGACATCCACGCCCCAGGTGGGCTGTGCGACCACCAGTACCTTCGGCGCCTGCAGGATCTCGCGCCCGACGATGTACTTCTGCAGGTTGCCGCCCGAGAGGCTCTGCGCAAGCGCGTCGGGGCCGCCGCAGCGCACGTCGAATGCGCCGATGCAGCGCTCGGCGAACGCGCGCATCGCGCCCGTCCTGAGCCAGCCCGAGCGCACCATGCCCTGGCGACGCCCCGTGAGCAGCGCGTTTTCGGAAAGCGACATCGCAGGCACCGCGCCGCGCCCAAGGCGCTCCTCGGGTACGAAGGCGAAGCCCAGCTTGCGCCGCGCACCCGCGGAAAGACGCGCGGCGGGCCTGCCGCAGATCGTTACGGTATCGGCGCCCACGCCATGGCGACCCACCCGGGCGTGCAAGGCATCGCGCGCCTCTCCCGAAAGCGCGGCGAGCAGCTCCGCCTGACCGTTGCCGGACACACCGGCGATGCCAAGAATCTCGCCCACGTGCACGGCGAACGTGACATCGTCGAGCGAGGTGCCGAACGGGTCCTCGCTCGGCATCGACAGATGCCTCACGTCGAGCAGTACGTCGCCCGGCGTATGCGTGCGGCGCGTATAGGCAGGCAGCTCGTGGCCCACCATCAGCCGTGCGAGCGAGGCATGCGTCTCCTCGCGCGGAATCACGTTGCCGGTCACCTTGCCCCCGCGCAGCACCGTGGCCGTGTCGCAAAGCGCCTGGATTTCATCGAGCTTGTGGCTGATGTAGAGAATGCTGCAGCCTTCCGATGCCAGCCGGCGCAACGTGCCGAACAGCTTGCGCACGGCCTGCGGCGTGAGCACCGAGGTCGGCTCGTCCATGATCAGGAGGCGCGGGTTCTGCAGCAGGCAGCGCACGATCTCCACGCGCTGGCGCTCGCCCACCGTGAGACTGTGCACGTGGCGCTGGGGATCGACGTCGAGCCCATATTGGGCCGATACCTCGCGGATGCGCTGGCCGAGCGCCTTGAGGTCGAACGGCTCGTCGAGCGAGAGTGCGATGTTCTCGCCCACCGTGAGCGTTTCGAACAGCGAAAAATGCTGGAACACCATGCCGATGCCGAGCTTGCGCGCAGCAGCCGGGCTGGGAATCTCGACCGCCTCGCCTTCCCAGCGGATTTCGCCGGCGTCCGGGCGCACCGCGCCGTAGACGATCTTCATGAGCGTGCTCTTGCCCGCCCCGTTCTCGCCGAGCAGCGCGTGAATCTCCCCGGGCGCGACCGATAGCGTGACGTTGTCGTTCGCCCGCACGGCGGGATATTGCTTCGTGATGCCCGCAAGCGCCAGCCGCAGTGCGCCTGCGCCCGCGCGTGGATCGTCGGCCAGACGTGAAGAAGAATCGCCCATGGAGGTTCCGCCGTAGTACGTTATGGCTATCTGTGTTCTGACGTGGTGCGGTGCCGCTCGACGCTGCGGCGAGCCCCCGTAAAGCGTCGCCGTGCGCAACGACAATACCCTGTTAGCCGTGCCAGCGTCGAGCCGCCAAAAATCCGCGTACCCCGCGCGGCGCGGACTCGGCAAGGCGGCTTAGTAGAAAGCCTCCCTTGACGGGCCTTTCAGTTCATATTAAAAATCATATACCCACAAAGCCCTTCGATCAGCCTAAACATATAATCCGGAGAGTTCATGAGCCAGCAACGCGAGGCGATCGACACGTACCTCTTGCGCGTCTTGCACACCCTTTTGATGGAGCGCAGCGTCACGCGCGCCGCCGTCAAGCTCAATCAGTCGCAACCTGCGATCAGCGCGGCGCTGCGGCGTCTGCGCGACATCACGGGCGACCCGCTCCTCGTGCGCGGCAAGTCCGGCATGGTGCCCACCGAATACGGCCTGCGCCTGCTCGAGCCCGTGCAGAACGCCCTGCGCGAGATCGAGCGCATTCGTTTCCAGCAGCATAATTTCGATCCGGCCACCTCCATCCGCTGCTATCGCATCGGCTGCCCGGACTACCTGAACGTGCTGTTCGTGCCCACCGTGGTCGAGCGGTTTCGCCAGGCCGCGCCCAACGCCACGCTCGAATTCCATTCGCTTGGACCGTCGTTCGACTACGAGCTCGCGCTCGAGGAGGGCAAGCTCGACATCGTGATCGGCAACTGGCCCGAGCCGCCCGAGCAACTGCACCTCTCGAACCTGTTCGTCGACCAGATCGTCTGCCTGATGAGCAATACGCACCCGTTCGCCAAGCGCGGCGGGCTCACGCTCGACCAGTACCTCAATGCGCCGCACCTCGCGCCCACGCCCTACTCCGTGGGCCAGCGCGGCGCCATCGACGTGCATCTCGCCCGCGAGCGCCTCAAGCGCCACGTGGTCGTCACGCTGCCGTACTTCAACCTCGCGCCTTACGTACTCATCAAGTCGGATCTCGTCTTCACGACGACGCGCCTGTTCGCCGACCACTATGCGCGCTTTTTGCCGCTCACGGTCGTGCCCGCGCCGCTCGATTTCCCGCCGATGCAGTACTACCAGTTGTGGCATGAACGCTGTCATTACTCGGACGAAGTACGCTGGTTGCGCGGCCTCGTAACCGAAGCGACGAAGACGCTGATCGACAAACCCTGAACGCTACGCCACGCCGCCGCGGCAAGATAACCGCCCGGCGGCGCGCTGCGGCACTTTCAACGCATTTTCGCCACGGGCGGCCCGCACATGCGCGCCGCCCGTTTCATTGGCGCCCTCTGCCCGACATCTCGCCGACTACCTCGCCGACTGTACAAGTTGCGCCGCGAGCCGGTTATGCCGCTCGATCACGGGCCCGAGCTCGACGGTCTGCAGCACGCCGTCCTTCACGACAGTGCGCCCGCCGATCACCGAAAGCGCGACTTGCGACGGCGCGCAGAACACGAGCGCCGCCACCGGATCGTGCAGCGCACCGGCAAAGAGCGGCTGGCGCAGGTCGAAAGCGATGAAATCGGCGGCCATGCCCGGTGCGAGCGCGCCGATGTCGTCGCGGCCGAGCACGCGCGCTCCGCCCAGCGTGGCGATCTCGAGCGCCTCGCGCGCGGTCATCGCGTCGGGGCCGAAGCCCACGCGCGCGAGCAGCATGGCCTGGCGCGCTTCCGCCACCATCTGCGCGCCGTCGTTCGAGGCCGAGCCGTCCACGCCGAGCCCCACCGGCACGCCCGCGAGACGCATTTTCTTGACCGGCGCGATGCCCGAAGCCAGCCGCATGTTCGAGCACGGGCAATGGGCGACGCCCGTGCCGGTGCGCCCAAAGAGGCCAATGCCGTGCTCGTCGAGCTGCACGCAGTGCGCGTGCCAGACGTCGCGGCCGACCCAGCCCAGATCCTCGGCATACTCGGCGGGCGTCATGCCGAACTTCTCGCGGCTATAAGCGATGTCGTTGACGTTCTCCGCGAGGTGCGTGTGCATCGAGACGCCATAGTGGCGCGCGAGCGTCGCCGACTCGCGCATGAGTTCGCGGCTCACGGAGAACGGCGAGCACGGCGCCACCACGACGCGCAGCATCGCGTAGCGGCCCTCGTCGTGATACGTCTCGATGAGGCGCTGCGTATCGGCAAGAATCGCGTCTTCGTTTTCGACCACGGAATCGGGCGGCAAGCCGCCGTCCTTCTGGCCAACGCTCATGCTGCCGCGCGCCGCGTGAAAGCGCATGCCGATTTGCCGCGCGGCGCGGATGCTGTCGTCGAGGCGGCTGCCGTTCGGATAGATGTAAAGATGGTCGCTCGAGGTCGTGCAGCCCGAGAGCAGCAACTCGGCCATGGCCGTGAGCGTCGAGACTTCGATCATCTCGGGCGTGAGGTTCGCCCAAACCTTGTAGAGATTCGTGAGCCAGCCGAACAGCTCGGCGTCCTGCGCGGCGGGCACGGCGCGCGTGAGGCTCTGGTACATGTGATGGTGCGTGTTGACGAGCCCCGGCGTGACGATATGGCCACTCGCGTCGATCACCTCGTCGGCGGTGGCGGGAAGACTCTGCGTTGCACCGACCGCGATGATGCGGTTGTCCTCTATAAACAGGCCACCGCTGCGGATTTCGCGACGCTGGTCGTCCATCGTCACCAGCATGTCGGCGTTCTTCACCAGCAGGGTCTTGCCGCGCCCCTGCTGTGTACCTCGCTGCGCGCCTTGCGCGCTCGCTGCGCGGTTGGTGGGTTCCATCGTGTCTGTTCGCTCCGTTGTCTTGCCGCGGTGCATGTCCCGCCCTGTCGAGCGCGCCGTACGCCGCGTTTGAGATACCGTGAATGTGAAGCAGACGCCCTCGCCGCACGCGCCAGTCGATCCGGGAACCCGGTGCCGACGCGTCCCGACTCGAGACGCCGCTGGCCCGGTTACCCAGCGCCTGGCGCCGTCTTCGGGACGCGCGGCACGCCCGGAGGCAGGCCACGCATGAGCGTTACCTTCCGTGGCCAAAATTGCGCTGACAATTCGCCCAGTTGCGATACCCAAATTTCGAGCTTTCATATAAAGGTCGATTTTTGGCGGGTTTACGATGCCTTCATGGGTGAAAACCCGAACTTCGAACTGGCCCGAAAGCCCCATGGAGCAAGGCGCAGCGCGCGAGGCACATGCTGCCGGCATTATCTTTCCTATCGCTCGCGCGCTTATGCCGCATTCGTTCTTAAAATGCGTGCACGGCGCTCGCTTCGATCCGCCGACGGGTATGTAGCCACAGCTGACGTGGAGCCTCGATCCGCCGCAAGAATCTTCGGATTCATCGGATCGGGCTACCACCGAAACCTCGCAATGACACCAGGAAAACACAAGGAAAACTGCGAATGGGCAAGCTGACTACCCACGTGCTCGACACCGCGAACGGCCGTCCCGGCGCGGGCATCAAGGTCGAACTCTATGCGCTCGACGGCGAGGCACGCCGTGCGCTGAAGACCGTCACGACCAACCACGACGGCCGCTGCGACGAACCGCTGCTCGAAGGCACGGCACTCGCCGCGGGCGAATACGAACTGGTGTTCCATGCCGGCGACTACTTCGCCGCGCTCGGCGCCAAAGTGCCGGAACCGCGCTTCGTCGACCGCGTGGTGCTGCGCTTCGGCATCGCCGACACCGCCGCGCACTATCACGTGCCGTTGCTCGTTTCGCCGTGGGCGTACAGCACCTATCGCGGTAGCTGAGCGGTCCTGCCAACTCAAGAACGCATAACAGCGCAGCAACGAGACTGGCGGCGGCGCGCGCAAGCGACGCCCCGCTTTCGCGGCGCCACACTTTCTATCGGCGTTTGGCGCGAGGCCGGATAACCCGGATCCTGCGCGCCGCCCCCC
>DATEJU010000187.1:0-6287 GCA_035277805.1 Paraburkholderia sp.
CCAGCATGCGGCGCCGCTCGTCGGCGTGTTGATGGGCTCCAGCTCCGACTGGGACACGATGAAGCACGCGGTCGCGATCCTGCAGGAGTTCGGCGTCGCGTACGAGGCCAAGGTGGTCTCGGCGCACCGCATGCCCGACGAAATGTTCGAGTACGCGGAAAAAGCGCGCGAGCGCGGCCTGCGCGCGATCATCGCGGGCGCGGGCGGCGCGGCGCACCTGCCGGGCATGCTGGCGGCCAAGACCACGGTGCCGGTGCTCGGCGTGCCGGCGGTCAGCAAGTATCTGAAGGGCGTGGACTCGCTCCATTCGATCGTGCAGATGCCCAAGGGCGTGCCGGTCGCGACGTTCGCCATCGGCGAGGCGGGCGCGGCCAATGCGGCGCTCTTTGCTGTGTCGATGCTGAGCGTGACCGATCCCGAATACGCGAACAAGCTCGCGGCCTTCCGCGTGCGCCAGAACGAAGCGGCGCACGCGATGGTGCTGCCGGCGCTTTGATTGCGGCGCGCGCTAAAGCGCATGAAGCGCGCTTGAAGTGACATCGTCGAGGGGCAAACTGGCGGGGCAGTGTGTTCCCGCCTGTTTGCGCTTCGACGTTAAACCTCGGTCTGGCCCGCGCGATATTCCCCACGCGCCGCGGCCAGCCGCGACCGACCACGAAGATGACTTCTGACAACTCTCCGGTTTCACCGATCCTGCCCGGCGCCTGGCTGGGCATGGTGGGTGGCGGCCAGCTCGGCCGCATGTTCTGCTTTGCCGCCCAGGCGATGGGCTACCGTGTCGCCGTGCTCGATCCCGACGCGACGAGTCCCGCGGGCACCGTGGCCGATCGCCATATCTGCGCGGCCTACGACGACGAAGGCGCGCTCACCGAGCTTGCGCGTCTGTGCGCGGCCATCTCGACCGAATTCGAGAACGTGCCCGCGGCGAGCCTCGACGCGCTCGCCAGGTCGACCTTCGTGAGCCCCGCCGGCCGGTGTGTGGCCGTCGCGCAGGACCGCATCGCCGAGAAGCGCTTCATTGCGGCTGCGGGCGTGCCGGTCGCGCCGCACGTGGTGATCGAGTCGTCGCAGGCGCTCGCCGCCATCGGCGACGAGGCGCTTGCCGCCGTGCTGCCGGGCATCCTCAAGACCGCGCGCATGGGCTACGACGGCAAAGGCCAGATCCGCGTGACCAACGCCGAGGAAGTGCGCGAGGCGCATGCGTCGCTCGGCGGCGTGCCCTGCGTGCTGGAAAAGCGCCTGCCGCTGAAGTTCGAGGTGAGCGCGCTGATCGCGCGCGGCGTGAGCGGCGCGAGCGTGGTCTATCCGCTCGCGCAGAACATGCACCGCCACGGCGTGCTCTCGCACACCATCGTGCCCGCGCCCGACGCGAGCGCGGCGCTCGTGCAGCAGGCGCAGCAGTCGGCGCTGCAGATTGCGGCGAAGCTCGGCTACGTGGGCGTGCTGTGCGTGGAGTTCTTCATCCTCGAAGACGGCTCGCTCGTCGCCAACGAAATGGCGCCGCGCCCCCACAACTCGGGCCACTACACGGTCGATGCGTGCGCGACGAGCCAGTTCGAGCAGCAGGTGCGCGCGATGACCGGCATGCCGCTCGGCGATACGCGCCAGCACTCGCCGGCCGTGATGCTCAACATTCTCGGCGACGTGTGGTTTCCCACGGGCGCCGGCGAGGCCAAGCCGCCGCTTGGTCCTCGTTCGGGCGCGACGCCCGTCACGCCGCCGTGGGACCAGGTCGCGGCAATGCCCTCGGCGCGCCTGCATCTGTACGGCAAGGAAGACGCGCGCCCGGGCCGCAAGATGGGCCACGTGAACTTCACCGCACCGACGCTCGACGAAGCGCGCGCGGCCGCACGCGATTGCGCGCGCCTGCTGCACATCGCTACGAGCTGAGTTGGGTCGCATCATGTCCGATCAGCAGCAAGGCCGGAACGACGGCACGCCTGAATTGACCGCAGCCGATATCGAGCAGGCCGCCGCCTTGCTCGACGCCGGCGAGCTGGTCGCGTTTCCCACCGAGACGGTCTACGGACTCGGCGGCGACGCGGCGAGCCCGGAAGCCGTCGCGCGCATCTACGCCGCGAAGGGCCGGCCCGCGAATCATCCGGTGATCGTGCATCTGCCGCCGGGCGGCGACCCGCAGTACTGGGCCGCCGAGTGGCCGGAGGCCGCGCAAAAGCTCGTCGATGCTTTCTGGCCCGGCCCGCTGACCTTGATCGTCAAGCGTCATGCGCGCATTCCCGACGCGGTGAGCGGCGGCCAGGACTCGGTGGGCTTGCGTTGCCCCTCGCATCCGGTGGCGCAGCGGCTGCTGGCCGCGTTCTCGAAGCGGCGTGGCGAACATGGCGGCGTTGCGGCGCCCTCGGCGAACCGCTTCGGTCACGTGAGCCCGACCACGGCGCAGCACGTGCGCGACGAGTTCGGCGCGGCGGTGCATGTGCTAGACGGCGGCGCATGCGACGTCGGCATCGAGTCGACGATTCTCGATCTCTCGCGCGGCTTCCCGGCATTGCTGCGCCCGGGCCATGTGAGCCCGCTCGATATCGCGCGCGTGCTGGGCGAGGCGCCGCGTCTGCCCGACGGCTCGGACGCCACGGCGCCGCGCGCTTCGGGCACGCTCAAGGCGCACTACGCGCCGCGCACGCCGCTCGCGCTGCTGCCGTTCGAGGCGCTGGAGCCCCTGCTTGCCGCCGCGCGCGACGCGGGCGAGACGGTGGCGCTGGTCGCGCGCGGCTCGCGCGCCGGCGCATGGGCGAGTGCGGCGAACGTGCATTTCGTGGCCGCGCCAGAAGAGCCGCAGGTCTACGCGCGCGAGCTCTACGGCCTGCTGCGCGTACTCGACCGTGCGAACGTTACGCGCATCCTGATCGAAAAGCTGCCCGAGACCATCGAGTGGATCGCCGTGAACGATCGCCTCGGCCGGGCGGCCGCGGCCTTCGAGGCGCAGCAGGGCTGAGCACGATCTCCCTCGTTCAACGAAAACACCTCACGACCTCGACGGTGCGTGGGGTGTTTTGCTTTGCACCGGGAGACCCGGCGCGCGAGGCTTACTGCGGCGCCTTGCCGATGCCCGCGGCGGCCAGTTGCTTTTCGACAAACGTGGCGAACTGGGCGTGCAGCTCGGTGGTCGGGTGCACGAGATCCGCGAACATGTAGGTCGTGGGCGCATTGGCCGTCTTCAGCGTCTGCGGCGAGCAGAACAGCGAGCTGCCGAAGCTCTGGCCGTATTGCTGTGCCGCTGCGGTGATGACGGCTTGCGGCGTCGAGGCCGGGTTCAGGTCCAGCGTGCTCTGCGGATTGGCCAGCGCATAGTTGGTGGCGTCGGTTTCCATCTGCGTGAGGTTGCAGGCGGTATCCGTGTTCGTCACGGTGAAGCCGAGGCTCGCCGCGTTCTGGATCGACTGGTCGATCCACGAGAACGTATCGACCGGGATGACCTTCTTGGCCGCGAGCGACGGCTGAAGGCCCTGCAACAGCGCGAGGTTGTACATGGCCGAGACGAGCGAGAGCGCTTGATCGGGCGCGTTCGCGGAGCCGGGCGTTGCCTTGACGGCCGCATCGGCGGCCAGCGCGGCCGGCGTCTTGCCGACGTCGGGCACCGTCACGACCGCGACCTTGGCCGTGCCGGCAATCTGCGTGTTGACGAGGTTGGCCAGCGTGCCGGCAGCGGTGATGATCGGCATGACGGACGCGAAGTCCGTGCTTGCATTCGGGTCCGACGTGACGAGGGTCAGCGCGATGGCGGCGGGCACGAGCGCCTGGGCCTGGGCCGCCGTAAAGCCTTCCGCTTCCAGCTGCTGAAGCGCCTTTTGCTGGGTTGCGGGGTCGCTGGCGGCCGCCGTGAAGTTGGCCTTGGCGAGCGCGGTGCCGAACGCCGTCAGCCCTGCGCCGCCGTTGTTCAAGAGCGCCAGGATTTCGTTCGCGCCGCCTTCGACGAGCACGAGCTGATTCGCATTGAAGCCGCCGTGCTGCGCCAGATACTGGCTGACCTGCCAGGTCAGCGGCTGCTCGCTCGCGGCCGGGATCACAGCGCTGGTGTTGGCCACGCCGCCGGTCGAGACCATCGCGCCGCCCTGCGCGTAGTCGAGGCCGCCCGTTGCCGTCAACGGCACGCCGAAGCCGCCTTCGAAGGCCGGTGTCAGCGAATTGCCGAAATACTCGGAGACCTTCTGCGCCCAGACTTCACCCGGGTTGGTCGTGAAGCGGCCGCCACCGAAGCCCGGCAGAATCTGCTCCGAATAGGTGCCGGCGTCGGACAGGCTCGTACCGAAAACCACCACCTGCATGTTGACGCCGGACGGCGGCGGCGTGCTCGCGCTGCTGTTGCTGCTGCCGCCTCCGCCGCCGCATGCGGCGAGGAGCGCGAAAGCCGCGCTCGCGAGGGCGATCTGGGTGGCGTGCACGAGCGTACGGTGTCTCGGTCCTTGTTGCTTCATATTCACTTCATCTCCTCTGTTTGTGGCCTGTGTTGTGCTTAAGTCTTGTCGCTCGTTGTTGAGCCGGCGTTGCATGGTCCCCCAAGGTCGTGGCCATCAGACTACGCAATCTGTCATGTCTTGTGCGGCTCGATGTCACTCTCGGTGTTGTTTTCCGACACGCATTTGCGCATCGCCGGCACGCCGGGCGCGACCTGCGCGGCGTCCCAGCGCGCGCACCAGTCGGGCGGCGCGAACAGCGCGGCAAGCCGCGTGCGCCAGTCGGGCATGCGCGCGGCATCGCGCGCCATGGCGAGCCATTCGTGAAAGCTCGCCTTGAGCGGGTTGCAGGTGTCGAGCGGCTTGACGATGCCGTAGACGGGCGGCTCGTGCGCATCCTCCTCGACGTAGCTGCCGAACAGGCGGTCCCAGATCGCGAGCACGCCGGCGTAGTTGCGATCGATGTATTGCGCATTGCGCGCGTGATGGACGCGATGCATCGACGGTGTGTTGAGCACGTATTCGAGCCAGCCGAGCTTGCCGATGGCCTGGGTGTGCACGAAGAACTGAAACGCGAGATTGACGAGCACGATGCCGACGATCTGCTTCGGCGGGAAGCCGAGCACGGCGAGCGGGATCCAGAAGATCCACATGCCCGCGACGGGGTACATGAGGCTTTGGCGGAACGCGGTGGAGAGATTGAGCCGTCCCGACGAATGATGGACGACGTGCGCGGCCCAGAGCCACCGCACCCGATGACTCGCGCGGTGGAACATGTAGTAGAGCAGGTCCTGGGCGACGAAGAGCGCGAGCCAGGCGCCGAGACCCGGCTGCCACGAGAGAATGCGCCAATGCCGGTAGACGTACGCGTAGACGGGGATCGCTACGAGCCAGGCGAGCTTGTCGGTGGCCTGGTGCATGAGCGCGAGCGCGCCGTTGCAGAGTGTGTCGGGCCAGTTGTAGAGCGCGGCGCCGGGACGGGTGCGGGCGAGATGCCAGGCCTCCCAGCCGATGCAGGTGAGAAAGACGGGCGCGAGGGCGAGCAGCAGCCATTCAGCGTCGAACTGCACGAATGTCGTCCTCCTTGTCCCGTGAGTGGCGCTGGCGAGTCAGCGCGGCATTGTTGTGTTTTGTCGATCGCAGCGGGCGCGATCTCATCTCGCACACAGCGAGTCGGCCTGCGTGGCGATGTGGATCGAAGTGCGGTTCGATGAGTCGTGGGTGCGCGCATATTCCGGCGCGCTACCGGACTTTGCCCGTCAGAGTACACGCCCGACGCGCGCGGCGCTCGGGGCTTTGCTAGAGGAAATCTTCGAGCGGCGCGCCGCGAACGGGCAGCGCACGCGAGCGGCGCGCCGCCCGCCCCGCGCGGCAGGGGCGTCTCGCGCGCCAACCTCGTCAATGTGCGCCGCGATGCCGCTTCACGGCCTTGTGTCCGGCGGCCTTGCTTGTCTGCGCCTTCGTCACGTGGCCGACTCTCGCGGCCTTGGACGCGCGCTTCGGATGCGGGTCGACATACACGGGCTTCTCTTCGGGCATGCCCTGGTAGACCCATTCGAGCAGCGAGTCATGCGCGGCGCGCGCCGCTTCGGCATGCGGATCGTTGATGAGGCTCACGACAATCCAGCTTTCGCCGTTTTGCGAGGCCACATAGCCCGCGATCGCGCGCACGTCGCGCAGCGTGCCGGTCTTGATGTGCGCGTTGCCGTCCACGCTCGCGTTGTTCAAGCGGTGGCGCATGGTGCCGTCCACGCCCGCGATCGGCAGCGAGTCGATGAACGGCTGCGCCACCGGGCTCGCGTTGGCGGCTTGCAGCAGATTCGCGAGCGAGAGCGCGCTGATGTGCTCTTCGCGCGAGAGGCCGCAGCCGTTGTC
>DATEJU010000188.1:0-6868 GCA_035277805.1 Paraburkholderia sp.
CCGCCGAGGAAATCGCGCGGCGCATCCAGCAGTCGGTGGCGAAGGTGCCGGGCATCCGCCTCTATCTGCAGCCCGAGCAGGATCTCACGCTCGACACCACGGTCTCGCGCAACCAGTACAACTTCGTGCTGCGCGGGCCCAACCAGCAGGCCTTCGAGCAATACGTGCCGGCGCTCATCGCGCGCATGAAGCAGATTCCGTCGATCGCCGACGTCACGAGCGACCTGAACACCAACGGCCTCTCCGTGAACGTCCAGGTGAACCGCCAGCTCGCGGCGCGCTACGGCATCACGGCGGCAACCATCGACAACGCGCTCTACGACGCGCTCGGCCAGCGCATCGTCTCGACCATCTTCCAGCAGTCGGACCAGTACCGTGTGATTCTCGTGGCGAAGCCCGAGTCGCTGCCCACGGTGGAGTCGATCGGCGATATCTATCTGCCGAGCCAGACCGCCTCCGAGGGCCAGGTGCCGCTCAAGGGCATCGCGACCATCAGCATCACGCGCTCGCCGCTGATGATCAGCCATCTCGCGCAATTCCCTTCGGTGACGATCTCGTTCAATCTCGCCGATGGCGCGTCGCTCTCCGCGGCGGTGCGCGACATCCGCAAGGCCGAGGCCGCGGTGAAGCTGCCGCCGTCGATCACCTCGTCGTTCCAGGGCGCGGCGCAGGCGTTCGAGGCCTCGCTCTCGAGCGAGGTCTATCTGCTGATCGCGGCCATCGTGGCCGTGTATATCGTGCTGGGCGTGCTCTACGAGAGCTATATCCATCCGGTGACGATTCTCTCGACGCTGCCCTCGGCCGGCATCGGCGCGCTGCTCGCGCTGATGATCGCGGGCAAGGACCTCGACGTGATCGGCATCATCGGCATCGTGCTGCTGATCGGCATCGTGAAGAAGAACGCCATCATGATGGTGGACTTCGCGCTCGAAGCCGAACGCGTGCACGGCAAGCCGCCGCGCGAGGCGATCTTCGAGGCCTCGCTGCTGCGCTTCAGGCCCATCCTCATGACCACGCTCGCGGCCATGCTCGGCGCGCTGCCGATGCTGCTCGGCACCGGCACGGGCTCGGAGCTGCGCCGCCCGCTCGGTCTCGCGATCATCGGCGGCCTTACGGTGTCGCAACTGCTCACGCTCTTCACCACGCCCGTGATCTATCTGTTCTTCGACCGCCTCGCCGAGCGCTTCGGCCGCAAGCGCAAGCGCGGTGAAGCTGGCGATGCCGGCGGCGGTACAAGCGGTGGCCCGGACGGCGGTCCCGGCCCCAGCGCACCGCCCGCGCCCGAGGGCACGCCGTGAACCTCTCGGCGATCTTCATCCGGCAACCGGTCGCGACTTCGCTGCTCGCGATCGCGATCCTGCTCGCCGGCGTGCTCGCTTTCTTCCGGCTGCCGGTGGCGCCGCTGCCCAACATCGCCTATCCGGTGATCGTGGTGCAGGCGAACATGGCGGGCGCGAGCCCCGAGACGATGGCTTCCACGGTGGCCGAACCGCTCGAGCGGCGTCTGGGCACCATCGCCGACGTGAGCCAGCTCACTTCGATCAACAATGTGGGGTCCTCACTGATCGTGGTGGTGTTCGGCCTGAACCGCGACATCAACGGCGCGGCGCGCGATGTGGAAGCGGCCATCCAGGCCGCGCGCGCCGACCTGCCCACCACGCTGCGCAGCAACCCCACCTACCGGCAGTACAACCCCGCGAGCGCGCCGATCATGGTGCTCGCGCTCACCTCCGAGACGCTCACCAAGGCGCAACTGTACGACTCCGCCGATTCCGTGATCATGCAGCAGCTCTCGCAGGTGGACGGCGTGGGCCAGATCACGCTGGGCGGCGGCGCGCTGCCATCGGTACGGGTGGAGCTGGAGCCGGGCAAGCTCAATAGCTACGGCATCGGGCTCGAAGACGTGCGCGCCGCCATCGGCGCGGCCAACGCGAACAGCGCGAAAGGCCACATCGACCAGGGCGACCAGCGCTTCGTGGTGACCTCGAACGACCAGATCAGCAACGCTGCGCCGTTCCGGGACGTGATCATCGCTTACCGCAACGGCGCGCCCGTGTATCTGCGCGATGTGGGCACGGTGAGCGACTCCAACGAAAACATCCGCAACGCCGGCCTCTTCAACGGCAAGTCGGCAGTGCTCGTGATCGTCTACCCCATGCCGGGCAGCAACGTCGTGAAGACGGTACAGCAGATCCAGGCGCGCCTGCCCTACATCGAGGCGGCGCTGCCCGGCACGATCAAGGTGAACGTGGCGATCGACCGCTCGGAGGCCGTGCGCGCGTCGGTGGCCGACACCGAGCGCACGCTCTTTATCGCCGTGCTGCTCGTGATCGGCGTGGTGTTCGTGTTCCTGCTCTCGCCGCGCGCCACGCTCATTCCCGCCGTGGCGCTGCCGCTGTCCATCGTGGGCTCGTTCGGGCCGATGTACCTGCTCGGCTACAGCATCGACTCGCTTTCGCTGATGGCGCTCACCATTGGCACCGGCTTCGTGGTGGACGACGCGGTGGTGGTGCTCGAAAACATCGTGCGCCATATCGAGGCCGGGCTCGACCCGAAGGAGGCCGCGCTGCGCGGCGCGGGCGAAGTGGGCTTCACGGTGCTCTCGATGAGCCTCTCGCTGATCGCCGTGTTCCTGCCGATCCTGCTGATGCCGGGCATCGTCGGCCTGCTCTTTCACGAGTTCGCGATGACGCTCTCCATCGCGATCGTCATCTCGCTCGTGGTCTCGCTCACGGTCACGCCCACCATGTGCGCCTATGTGCTCTCGCGCGAGCGCCGCGAGCGCAAGCCCTCGCGCGTGGGCCAGTGGATCAATGCGCAGTTCGACCACTTCAAGCAGTTCTATTCACGCACGCTCGACGTCGCGCTCAATCATGCGCGGCTCACGATCTTCATCTTGTTCGCACTGCTGATCGGCAATGTGTTCCTCGCGCGCCTGCTCTCCGGCACGTTCTTTCCGGAGCAGGACACGGGCATCCTGATCGGCCAGATCATCGCCGACCAGAGCATTTCGTTCACGGCGATGGAGAAAAAACTCGCGCAGTTGCAAGACATCGTGCAGAAGGATCCCGCAGTGGAATCGGTCGCGGGCTTCACAGGTGGCCGCGCGCTCAACTCGGCCACCGTGTTCATCGAACTCAAGCCGCTCGCGCAGCGCAAGCTCTCCGCCACCGAAGTCGTGAACCGCCTGCGGCCCAAGCTCAACCAGGTCTCGGGCGCGCGCCTGTTCCTGCAGGCGCAGCAGGATCTGCAGATCGGCGGGCGGCAGTCGGCCGCGGAGTACCAGTACACGCTCACGAGCGACGACGCCGACGCGCTCTTCAAATGGGTGCCCAAGCTCATCACCGAGCTGAACAAGTACCGCACCACGCTCACCGACGTAAACTCGGACTTGCAGCAAAACGGCCTGCAAGCCTACGTCACCGTGAATCGCGCGACCGCGCGGCGCTACGGGTTCGAGCCGAACCAGGTCGACAGCGTGCTCTACGACGCCTTCGGCCAGCGCACGGTCTCGACCATCTACAACCCCATCAACCAGTACTTCGTGGTGATGGAGGTGGCGCCGCAATACTGGCAATATCCGCAGGCGTTCAACCGCATCTATCTGAGCACGGCGGCGGGCAACGCGAACGGCTCCGCCTCCACGCAAATGTCGGGCAGCACGGTTTCGGGCGTCACGCCCTTTAGCGCGATCGCCGCCACCAGCACGACGGCCGGCAACACCAACGCGCGCAATGCGAACGCGGTGGCCAACCAGCAGAACAACTCGATCGCCAACAGCAAGGGCGGCAGCTCGAGCGGCAGCGCGGACAGCACCGCCGCCGAAACCATGGTGCCCGTGACCGCGCTGATGAACTGGACCACCGGCCACACGGCCACCCAGGTCAACCACCAGAGCGGCGAAGTGGCCGGCACGATCTCGTTCAATCTGCCCAAGGGCGGCTCGCTTTCCGAGGCGGGCAAGATCATCGAGCAGGCGCAGCGCGACATCGGCATGCCCGCCTCGATCCACGGCGCGTTCGCGGGCGCGGCGCAGGCCTATGCGCAGTCGATGGGCACGGTGCCGCTGCTCATTGTCGCTTCGCTCGCCGTTGTCTATATCGTGCTGGGCGTGCTCTACGAAAATACCATCCACCCGCTCACGATTCTCTCGACGCTGCCTTCCGCGGGCATCGGCGCCATTCTGGCCATGCTGATCTTCGGCACGCCGTTCTCGGTGATCGCGATGATCGGCATCATCCTGCTGATCGGCATCGTGAAGAAGAACGGCATCATGATGGTGGACGTCGCCATCCAGTTGCAGCGCAATGAAGGCAAGAACGCGCGCGACGCGATTCACGAAGCCGCGGTCGTGCGTCTGCGGCCGATCATGATGACGACCTTCGCCGCCGTGCTGGGCGCCGTGCCGCTCGCCGTGGGCATCGGCCAGGGCGCCTCGCTGCGCCAGCCGCTCGGCGTGACCGTGATGGGCGGCCTGCTCCTCTCCCAGTGCTTCACCCTGTACACGACGCCCGTGATCTATCTGTTCCTCGACCGCCTGCGCGCACGCCTCGCACGCTGGGCCACACGCCTGCCCTGGAACCGTCAGGCCGATGAGAGCGCACCATGAAGACGATTCACCGCCCGGGGCGGCGCAAAGCCTCGCTTGAACATCCACGCAAACCCGTGCGACTGGTGTCATTCGCGCCATTCGAGCCATTCGTGCGCGCCGCTGGCAGGTTGCTGCCGCTCGCGTACGCGCTGCTCGCGAGCGGCTGCATGGTGGGCCCCGACTACCATCGCCCGCAGGTGGCGGTGCCCACGCAGTGGAAGGAGCTGCCCGGCTGGACCCAGGCCGAGCCCGCCGCCGCCGAAGGCCCGAAGGGCGACTGGTGGACTGCCTTCCAGGACCCGCTGCTCGACGAACTCGAGCCGCTCGTGGCCGTCTCGAACCAGACCGTGCGGCAGAGCTACGCGAACTATCAGGAGGCGCTGGCCGAAGTGCGCGTCGCGCGCGCGAGCCTCTTTCCCACGCTGGGCGTGACCGGCTCGGCCACACGCCAGCGCACGTCCTCCGCCTCGCTGAACAGCTTCAGCAGTGGCTTCAATAGCAGCGGCGCGCGCATCGTCAACTCGGGCTCGCTCGAAGCCAACGTGAGCTGGGAGCCCGACTTCTGGGGCAAGGTGCGCCGCCAGATCGAGGAGCAGTCGGCCACCGCGCAGGCGAGCGAAGCGACGCTCGCCAATGCTCAGTTATCCGAACAGATTGCGCTCGCCAATGCGGTGATCGACCTGCGCGTGACCGACGCCGACATCGACCTGCTCACCCAGACGGTGCAGGCCTACACGAATTCGCTGCGCGTGGTGAGCAACCAGGACAGCGCGGGCACGATCCCGCCATCGGACCTCATCACGGCGCGCACCCAGCTGGAGAACGCACAGGCCAGCCTGATCGCGCTGGGTGTCGCGCGGGCGCAATACGAGCATGCGATCGCGGTGCTCGTGGGCCGCAATCCCGAGGACATGACGATCCCGCACAGCGCCAGGCTCCCGGTGCTGCCGGTGATTCCCGCGGGCGTGCCTTCCACGTTGCTGCAGCGGCGCCCCGACATCTCCACCGCGGAGCGCCAGATGGCCTCGGCGAATGCGGCCATTGGCGTGGCCGTGGCCGCGTATTACCCGGACATTTCGCTCTCCGCGCTCGACGGCTTCACGCAGGCGCCGCTTTCCGGCCTGCTGCACATCAGCAATTACGTGTGGTCGCTCGGTGCGAGCGCAACGGAGACGATCTTCGACGGCGGCGCGCGCAGCGGCGAGGTGGCGGCGGCACGCGCGAGCTACGACGCGGCGGTGGCGAACTACCGCGGCACCGTGCTCTCGGCGTTCCAGAACGTCGAGAACGATCTCTCGGGTCTGCGCATTCTCGCGCAGCAGAGCGAACGGCTGGATGCGGCGGTGCGCGATGCGATTCGCGGCGCGCAGATCGCGCTGAACGAGTACGAGGCGGGCACGGTCGACTACACGACAGTGGCGACGGCACAAGCCACACAGTTGAGCACGCAACAAAGCTCGCTCAGCGTGCAGCAGAGCCGCTTGCTCGATTCGGCGTCGCTGATCGGCGATCTGGGTGGCGGCTGGACGGGCGTGCTGCACGATCCGAGTCATCCGGATCGCGCCGCCGCGAATTCCCGAGAGAATGCTGTGGCGAATGCGACGGCAACTCAAGGTACCGGCGCCAGCACGGACACCGCTGCTCCGAACGCCACCACTCCAACGAGCCACTCGCCAGGCGCGGCGCCCAATCCATAGCCTTCCACGCCTCTACGCGAGGCCAAGCGGGCCAGACGAGCGCGACTGCCCGAACCACTGCGCAGCGAAACACACCGTCGCCGACCTCTCCGTTCCGGCGACGGCCTCGACGTTCGCCATGCCGTCACGACCGGCTTGCACTGAAGCGACTCAAGTTTGCCAACATTGCTTCGTGGTCCGTTTTAGCGTCTGCGCAAGATGTGTAGCGCATGGATCTTGATGCAGTCACGCCATGTCGCGAATTGTCCATGGCACACGCTATCGATGCAGCGCGCCGTTGCGCTATGCTGCCCTGTCGGCTTGCGCGAAGCGCCACTCATCGTGCATCGCGCCCTGCGCCTCCAGCCTCGCACACACGCCGACCCGCATCGCCACGACACTGCCGCGCCACGACGCGCGGCACCCTACACCGTCCTTCGGAGTGCCTCATGAAGCGTCTTACCGTTTGTCTGTTGTTGAGCGTCTCGCCGCTTGCGTTCGCCCAGCCGCCCGCCGTCTACCCCGCTCACGGACAGTCGCCGCAAAAGCAGCAGCAGGACGAAGGCGCCTGCTATGCATGGGCCAAACAAAGCACCGGCAT
>DATEJU010000189.1:0-20356 GCA_035277805.1 Paraburkholderia sp.
GCAGCGTGAAGTCCCCCAGCACCAGCAGCTTCAGCGGCAGTTCCACCTCCGCCTTGGCATCCCCTGTCGCCGGACGATATACGATATTGACGCGCTCCTTCGGAGCGACTGACCCGTCAGATGCCATGGCCGATCCCCTTCCTCTTTGTACCGCTTCGTTAGTTAGCAAACCCGAGCGCTTTCTTGCAGCGCGATGAGCATAGCGCTTAGCTATTCTTCACGCCACAAGAATCTGCCGCGCACGTATTTCACGACGTTTTCCCAGTATTCGTTCCGTGGCGAGCCGCCACGTTCATGAGCTTCGCATAACATAAAATCACGTAAGCAAACAAGTGATTGCGAGAACATTTTCTCGCCCTTTTTCATCCTGTTTCCGGGTGCCCGTTATCAGCAATACGCTACGCGCGATTTCACCCCAGGTAAACACGGCACAGCAAAGCTTCAAGAAAACGAACCTTCGTTCGCTGCTTTAAAAAAGGGCTATCCGGCACGGAAGACAGGTCCGTTCAATGTTATGCACCGTCCGTGAAAACCCTGAGCACGGATGATTCCCGTGTTATTTTTTTGAAAACCTAGAAGTTATTACCCTGCATACCTTAATAAAGCACACATAAAGCAGAAATACACATCCTGCCCCAGCTCACTTTGTAACGATCAAGTGAAATGCATATCGGGTGATATGGGGCGTCAATTGCAATTCGCCATGCAAAGACGACTCCTCGTTCATCGGCTATCAGCTAAAAAATTTTCCAAGCGTGATGGTCACCGATTGCGTTCCCGTCAGCCCAATGGAAGGATTCTGGTCGCACACGTCGTCGTAGGGGAACGCATACGAGAGGCTATTGCTGCTCAGTTGATGGAACAGTTGAGCCCAGGCATTGAACACGAGGGTATTGCCGTTCGCGATCCGATAGAAACTCGCGGCGTCGTTACGGCACGTCGCGTCGTTCAGCGAGTTGGCCATGACGCCGCGGTTGAACGCCGCCGCCAGCATCTTCTGCACGTTCTTCGCCGCATCGCTGCCCGTTGCCAGCGCATTCGCGCACTGCCAGACGTCGTAGCTCGAGATGCCCGGCTTGCCGGCCCCGCCCACCGTAAAGGCCGGCGTGCCGCCCGGCGTCGAGCCGCTATAGAACGTCAGCCCCTTGCCCGACTGCACGAGACCGGTGTAGGTCCCCGTGGCCAGGTCGTTCGTCACGAGCGGCGTCGAGGTCCACGTGTTGTACCAGTTCTCGATGGTCTGATCGAAATACGTCGACAGCGGACCGGCGTAGCCGTTCTCCGCCGTGATGCTCTTCGGCGACAGGACGCGCAGCGTCGCGCTGCCGTTCACGGTGAGCGCCGGCGGGTAAGCGGAGCTTGCCTGCACGGTCACCGGCACGTTGAAGCCCGCGGGCAGATTCGCGACCGAGCTCAGCATCGCCGGGCGGGACTGGCTGAACTGCCCCTGCTGGGCGCCGCCGGGCGTGCCGTCGAGCAGCAGCGCGAAACCGAACTGGTCGACCTGGGTGGTATTGCCGTTGAAGTTGCCGGCGCTGTCGTAAGAGAACTCGATCCAGTCGAACAGGGTCAGCTTGCCGGGATAGGCATTGGGAACCGGCGCTGTATAGGCGCTGCTGTTCAGCGCCGAAAACGGCAGCTTCGGCACGCCGACTGAAAGGTAGATGCGGCCGCTGAATGCGGCGGTGCCGGTGCCGAGCCCCGGCAAACTGGTCGGATTGAGGTTTGCCAGATCGATGACCGTGCTCGATCCCACGGTGACGGGAATGCTGTAGTCCGCCCAGGCCAGCGGGTAATTCGTCGCGATCGTCGCGGCGTCGTTGCCCGAGAGCGAGGACGAGCCCGGAAACGTGCCGGCGGCGTTCGTGTTGTCGGCCGCGCTGATCACATGCGGCATGCCGGCCGAATCGATGCGGTATTGCGTGACTCCGGACGGCGTCTGAATGGCGCCGATCACGTACGCGTAGACCGCCGTGCCGGCGGGCAAGTCGGTATGCGCGGCATCGATCGTGAGCGGGATTCTCGCGCTCGCACTGGCGGTGGGCGCGCCGGCGCCGAGACCCGTGCCAGACCCGGTGCCGGAGCCCGCGCTGCTGGCGCTGCTGCCCGATCCACCGCCGCCACAGGCGCTCAGGATGCCGGACGCCCCCACCCCGAGCAAGAACGAACGTCTGTTGATGCCACGCGTCGCCATGGTCGAATCCTCAAAAGTCTATGCACATTGGAAACAGGCGTGGCCTCAGCGCTTGCCCGGACCCCGTGTTGCCGGAGTCCGGGCCCGCACTCATGCACGAAAAGACCTGCGCACAATCGCCACTCCGACAGGAACCGCTCTTCCAGCCTGTGCCAGTTGCCGCGCGAAGTCGGCGCCTCGGGCTGCCCCGGTCCCCATGCCGAGGCCGTCGCGAACCGGTGCCGCAACGCTTGCATGGCGGCATGCAGCGGTCTGCGGGCCGCAGGCGGGCCCTGCGGCGTGGTCCACGGCCTGCACGAGGCGCTTCGCTTCATGGCCCTTGATCTCGCCCCGGCTTTCAATGGTCCCCTGATCCAGGCCTTGGCGTGCAAGATTGCGTTGCGTCGACATGATGGCTTCCCCCGTTTTCGCGGTACGTCGTCAATGGCGTCGGGTCCGCGCATCGTTCGATCGATTGCGTTGACCTTCCGGCTGCTTTGCTCAGCTTCTGTGCGCGCTGTGCATGGTTCACATCGTGCCGGCGCGAAGTTAGCGGCCCGTTTCAGCCGGGTTACAACTGAAACATCGCCTGCCTCGCAACCTGCGCCAAACCCTCGGCCAGTGCGTTACCCTGAGTGGTCCATCTGGTTGCCCATCATGCGTTCACGTCGTCCCGCCTCGCTGCTTCGTCAATTTGCAAACCTTGCCGTCCCCACCGTCTGCGCCGCCTGGATCTTCTGCGTGCACTCGGTGATCAGCGGCGTTTTCGTCGGGCGGCACGTCGGCGCCGATGCGCTCGCCGCCGTCAATCTGCTCACGCCGCTCCTGTATCTCCCCTACGCGTTCAGCGTCATGATCGGCGTCGGCGGCTCGACGCTGGTCGCGCGCCTGCTCGGCGAGCGCAAGCGCCGCGATGCCGCCGCGGCCTTTACGCAATCGCTGTGGCTGCTCGCCGCGACCGGCGTGTCGTTCGCCGTCGCCATCCATTTCGGCGCCGCCGCGTTTGTCGGCTGGACTGGCGCGCAGGGTCAGCTCAATGCGCTCGCCCAGGCGTATCTGCACGCGTACGCCCCCTTCGTCGTCTTTTCGACCGCGTGCTATGCGCTGGAGCTCTTTCTGCGCGTGGAAGGCGCGCCGCAATTCGGCCTCGCCTGCCTGATCGGCGGCGCCATCGCGGACGTCGCGCTCACGTGGCTGCTGGTCGGGCATTGGGGCCTCGGCATGCGGGGCGCCGCGCTCGCCACCGGCATCAGCCAGGCGATCCCGTGCCTCCCGATGCTCGCGTACCATTTCATCGCGGCCCGCGACGTGCGGCCGCTCGCCCGCGCATTCGCCACATGCAACTACGCGTGGCGTATCGCCTATAACGGCGCGTCCGAATTCCTGGCCGAAATCGCGCCCAGCGTCACGATCTTCGCGTTCAATCGCGTCGTGCTTCATCTGCTTGGAAATACCGGGCTCGTGGCGTTCGCGATTGTCGAGTACATGACGATGATCGCGGCGGTCACCATGGTCGCGCTGGTCCAGAGCATGCAGCCGATCGTCAGCTTCCAGCGCGGCGCCGGCAATCGGGCGGCGATGTCGCGCGCTTTCGTCATCGGTGCGGCGGCAACGACCGGCTTTGCCTGCATCGCGGCGCTCGCCGCGCTGACGCAGGCGCAACCGCTCGGCGCGCTCTTCGTGCCCGCCAACGCCGCGGCGCAGGCGGTGCTGAGCGAGGCCGTGCCGTGGTGCGCGCTCGCCTTCGTGCCCGCCGCACTCAATCTGACCATTGCCGGCTATCTGACTGCGATCGAAGCGCCGCTTGCCTCGATGATCATCGCGCTGCTGCGCAGCTGGATGCTCCTGCTCGGCTTGCTGTGGCTTCTGACGCAATGGCTCGGCGAGCGCGGCATCTGGATGACGGCCGCGGCGACCGAAATGGCGACGCTGGCCGCCAGCATCTGGATCTACCGGGCCACCTCCGCCGCTCGCGAACGCGAACGCACCCTGCCCGCATCCGCGAGCGCGGACGCAGCCGGCACAGCCGAAAGCGGCTAGCGCCGTGTTCAGCCCGAGGTCCCGCTGATTTCGGCGCTATGCCGGACTTCGCGCGCGAGATGGCCTGCCAGCCGGTGCGCGAGGGCCATGATCGTCAACGTCAGATGCTTGTCGGGCAGGTACGGCACCACGCCGCCATCGCAGACGTAGAGATTGTCGAGACCGTAAGCCCGCAGGTCGCGGTCCACCACGCCTTGGCCGTCGCTGCCCGACATGGCGGTCGTGCCGGCATAGTGAATGCCGGTGCCGCTGTTGTCGCGGGTGATGTGGTACATCGTTGCCGATGCATTGCGTAGAACCTTGCGTCCCCATTCGATCATCGCGTCCATCTGCAGATGCGCCAGCGCGGGGATTTCGAAATCGATCTCGACTTGCGCGATGCCCCACTTGTCGCGCGTCGCGCCGGGGCGCACGCGATTGTCCGGCACCGCCTCGCCGGCGCAGAACAGGCCGAGCGTCACGTAGCTGTAGAACATCGTGCGTGCGAGCCGGTCCTTGATGCCGATCGGCAGAAATTTCATCGAGCCCAGGTAGTGCGGCGTCTTCGGGATACCGTGAATCGCGTGGCCGATGAACGGAAAGCGCGAGCCGTCGGGCAGCTTGCCGCGCGCGAGCAGGATCAGCAGATCGCCGTAGCCGATGTCGTAATCGCGCTGCCGTCCCCAGAGCTTGCGCAAGGATGTCGACAGCACGACCTTGGGGTTGTCCTGGAGCGCGCGGCCGAGCTGTCCGTTGGCATTCGCCATTCCTTCTGGATGATGCTCGTCCGCCGAGTTGAACAGGATGCGCGGCGTTTCGACGGCGCCGGCAGCCAGCACGACGTAACGCGCCTTCAGCCGATGGCGCTCGCCGGTCTGGGTATCGACGTATTCCACGCCCTCGACCTGATTGCCCTGCGGCGCGCGCAGCACGCGCACGACCTTGGCATTGCTGCGCAAGCGGTAATTGGGCAGATTCTCGATCTGCGGCAAGAGACGCGTGGAGAACTTGTAGACGGCCCCCACCGGGCAACCGGACGTGCAGATGCCGGTGGACTGGCAGGCGTTCGGCGTGCCGGCGCGCGTATTGATGGCCTTGCGGTTCGGAATTGCATGGGAGTCCGGATCGCCGAGCGCGCGCACGGCGTCGACAATCAGCAGATCGGCCGGGCGCAATGGCTTGGGCGGGACATAAATGCCGTCGGGCAGCTCGGGAAGGTTCTCACTGGTGCCGCAAACGGAGATCAGCTCCTCCACCGCGTCGTAGTGCGGCGCAAGCGTCGCGTAGTCGACCGGCCAGTTCGCGAGGTCCTCCTGCGAGAAGCGCACGCTCACGCCGTTCCAGAGATTCTGGAGACCGTTGACGGCCAGCACCTGGAAGTGCTGAAACTTGCCCCGTTCGCGCGCGGTCGAGCCCTGCGCGCCGTCGGCGAACAACGGGTGGATGAACAGGCTGTCATGCGGATCGCTCGGCCAGACGGTATCGGGTGCGATGCCGAGGCTGTCGCCGCCGTCGGGCGGCATGACGCGGGTGAACTGATCCGCCGGCAGCGCGGGACCGTGCTCGAGCGACACCACGTCGAGCCCGGCCTTCGCGAGCTCATACGCAAGAATGCCGCCGCCCGCGCCGGTTCCCACGACACATACTTCGCATTCGAAAGGCGCGCTCATGAGCGGTCTCCGGTCACGGACCCGCCCTCTCCGACCGAAGCCAGAAAAGCGGGCGATGCATAGCGCACATGCTCGAGGAACATCGAGATCAGCTTGGCCTGCGCGCCGAGATCGCCGCGTCTGACGCGCCGGGTCTTCTGGTAGTCGCTGCGAACCCAGATCGCATGCAGCGCGATGCGAACCTGATGGTTCTCGTAGGCGAGCGAGGCGACACGTCTTGCCATCGGCTGCAGGTCGGAGCGATAGGGGCTAAAGCCGATCAGGCCGTTCACGAGCGCTTCGGCCTGGTCGCGCGGCAGCGTCCGGCTGAGCTCGATCGCCGCGGCGTCGAAGGTGGGCGCCGGAGCGTGCAGCTCGCGAAACGGCGCGCCCGTCTCCAGGTGCGCCTCGATGGCTTCGAGCGGCACGCCATTGGTTTCCGGCACGTATCGATGCGTGAAGAACAGCCCGCCGACACAGATCAACGCGTAGAAGGCGAACACGCCGCCCAAGCCGAACTCGGACACGAGGATCGGAAAGGAAAACACGACCACGAAGTTCAGCCCCCAGTTGGCGAGCGTGGCCGCGCTCATGCCGAGCGCGCGCACGTGGCGCGGAAAGACCTCGGACATCAGCACGTACGGCAAGGGCCCGAGGCTCGCGGCGAATGCGCCGATGTAGATCACGAGACCCGCCACCGTGATGAAGGCCATGCCGTGGGCATCCAGCCACGCGCTCAGCGCGATCAGCGCAAGGCTTGCCGCGGCGCCCGCAAAGCCGATATACAGCAACGGCCGGCGCCCGATGCGATCGATCAGCGCCATGCCGACCACCGTCATCGCGACGTTGACCACGCCGATGCCGACGGTCGCGAGGATCTGCGTGGAATGCGTTGCAAAGCCCGATTCCTCGAAGACCCTCGGTGCGTAGTAGATCACCGCGTTGATGCCGCTGAATTGCTGCAGCAGAAACAGGCCGACGCCGACCACCAACGCGGGGCGCGTCTGCCGCGAAAGCAGATCGCGCCAGGCGGCACGTTCGTTGATGTGAGAGTGAGACGCTTCGATCGTCGCCAGCTCGCGGTCGACCTCGGGTGCGTGCGGCGCTAGTCCATAAAGCCTGGCGAGGGCGGCTCGCGCGGCATCGGCGCCGCGGCGCTCGGACAGCCAGCGCGGCGTGTCGCTGAGCGGCAGCATGCCGATCAGCAGCAGCACGCCGGGCGCGGCCCCGACGAGGAACATGCCGCGCCAGTCGTCGCCGAATCCGTAGTTGACGAGGTATGCGAACAAAATGCCGACCGTGACGGACAGCTGATAGACCGATACCAGTCTGCCGCGCAAGCTGGCCGGCGCGCATTCCGAAATGTACAGCGGCGCGACGAGCGCGGCGACGCCCACGGCGAAGCCGAGCACGAGCCGCGATGCCGTGAGCACCCACAACGCCGCGAACGTGCCGGACCCGATCGCGCCCGCCACGAACAGCAGAGCCGCGACGAGCAGCGACGCGCGCCGCCCGAAACGTTCCGCTGCGTAGCCGGCGACGATCGCACCGAGCAATGCGCCGAGCGGCACGGCGGAGGTCATCAACCCTTCCGCGGCCGGCGTGATCTGGAATTCGCGGCGCAGATGCAGGAGCGCACCCGCGACGACGCCTTCGTCGAACCCGAACAGGATCCCGGCCAGCCCGGCGATTGCGGCAACGAGATAGATCATTATGCGAGCACCACGGCGGCAACCTTGCGCATGGCGACGATGATGTCGTCGACATCTTCGTCGGTCAGCTTCGACGCGATGGTCAGCAGCGCACCGCGCGCATGCAGATCGTCGCAACGCGGCAGCGCACCGAGACCGTAGTCGTAGTCGCGCGCAAACGCATTGGCGGGATGCGTCCACGGAAAGCCGTCGCGGCTATTGGAGCGGCGCTCCACGAGGCTCGGGATGTTCGAATACCAATGCAAACCCCATTCGCGCATGGTCAGGCAAGCGAGACTGCCGGCCGGCCCGCTGATCCCCTCGGCTCGCAGCGCCTTGACGAAACGCTCGGCACGCGCCTCGTCGGGCAACGCCATCAGCAGGAACGGGCCGGTGTCGCCCGCAGGGTCGGGCACGTTGCGGAACGTGAGACCCGGCGTGCCATCGAGCGCGTCGCGAATACGCCATTTCGCCGTGCGCATCGCCCCCGTGATGTTCGGCAGCTTGCGCATCTGGGCCAGCGCCATCGCGCCGGCCAGCTCGGACATGCGCGCACCCACGCCCCACAGCTGGACCGCTTCGTCGCTGGTGTCGAGACGGCCTGCAGGCGTGCGCGGGTAGCCGAGGTCGTGAAGCGCGACGATGCGCCTCGCCAGGGCGTCGTCTTCGGCGACGATCATCCCGCCGTCACCGCACGTCATGTTCTTGTTCAACTGGAAGCTGAAGATCCCGATGTCGCCGTGACGGCCCACGGCCTTGCCGTGATAGCTGCCGCCCGCGGCCTGCGCGCAATCCTCGATCAGCGCGATGCCGCGGGCGCGGCAGATTTGCGCGATCCGGTCGATCCTGCCGGGCGCGCCGCTCATATGGACGCAAATCAGCGCACGCGTATTCGGTCCGATCTTTTTTTCGAGGTCGTCGGGATCGACACAATACGTATCGTCGATATCCACGAAACGCGGCATGGCGCCGGCACGCACGACAGCCGACACGCAACTGACCCAAAGATAGCCGGGCAGCAGCACTTCATCGCCGGGGCCGATCGAAAGCGCCGATACGGCGATGCTCAGCGCGGCCGTTCCGGACGATACCGCCAGCGCATGGCGATGGCCGAACGTTTGCTTCCATTCGGCCTCCAGCGTGTCCACCATGTGCTGCGCATCGGGGCCATAGAAACGGAACGGGCTGCGCGAACGGACCACCCGAACGACCAGCTCGAGTTCCTCTTCGCCGATCCAATGCGCCCCTGGCAATTCCCACGGCAGGGGCTGGGTTCGCACGGGCACGCCACCCTCGATGGCCAATGTGCCATGGGGACGTTGCAAAGCGGCTTCGGATGTAGACATGGCAGTGGCGCTCCTCTGAATAGTCGTTGTCGCCCGGATAAACGGCGCACGAAAACGAGGGCCCGCCGCGGCGTGCCAGAGTCTCGGGCGCGGATTGATCCGTTGCTTTAGCCTGTGTCTGGAGGAAGATGGTCTCGTCGCGCAGACGCTCAGGCCAAGGATCGACAGAGTCGTCAGCGCGGCCTGAACAGGCTGACAATACCCTTGGTACTCTAGCAAGGCGAATGCAGGCCCGACAGTCTCTCTGGAGAGAGGATGCAAACGCACGGGAATTGCATTACCGTAATTGCGGTCTCCTGTCCCGAACGAAGTGAAGTCGACCCATGATGCCCCCCGCGACAAGAATTGCCATTCTGGTGTTATGCGCAGGAGCCTCGCTGGGTTTCGGCATCACCTCCATTGCCGGCGTGCTGGATCATCTCAGGCAGGCATTCGATCTCGGCCTCCTGGGCAGCCAGTGTCTCGTCTTCGTGCTGGTGGGCGGCTGCTTCGTGGGCGCCGCGCTTGCGGGACCGGTGACGCGACGCTGGGGGCGCCGGCCGACGATCGCGCTCGCCGTGCTGCTGGCCGTGATGGCGTCCGCCGTGCTGCTGACCCAGCCTCCGCTGAGTATCGTGTTCGCCACGCGCGCGTTGATCGGGCTCTCGATCGGCCTTCTGTCGATGGCCGTGCCGATGTATGCGGCCGAGGCCTCTCACGCGTCCTTGCGCGGAACGGCCGTGACGCTGTTTCAGTTGGCCATTACGGGCGGCATTCTGCTCGCTTATGGCCTCGCGCTCCTGTTCGACGGCGCGACGCAATGGCACTGGGTGCTGGGCGGCGGCCTGGTGCCCAATCTGGCGGCAGGCATCGCGCTCATTGTGTTGCCGGAGAGTCCGCTCTGGCTGGCCGGCCGCGGACGAACGGCGCAGGCGAGCGCCGCCGCGAAGATGCTCGGGATACCTGAGCAATGGGGCGCGCTCGATCCCCGGCCGGCCACGGGCGCGGCAACGCCGGAGCGCGGCGGCATCGGGCAGGCGCTGGGTCAGGGGCGAGTGCTCAGTGTCTTGTTGCTGTGCAGCTTTTTATTCGTACTACAAAACCTGAGCGGCATTGACGGCATTCTCTATTACGCACCCGAGATTTTCAAAAGCCTCGGATTTTCGGCTGGCGCGGCTTCGCTCGGCGCGACGTGCGGGCTCGGACTCGCCAATTTCCTGGCGACGATCGCGAGCGTGGTGCTGGTCGATCGCGCGGGCAGGCGGCAATTGTGGATCTGGGGTTCCGCGCTCATGGCGGCGGGCCTCGCCACGGTGGTCGCCGCGGCGCAGCACGATTGGCCCTGGCTCGGGCTCGCCGGACTGTGCGTGTATATCCTCGCGTTCGCCGTGAGCCTCGGGCCCTTGCCTTATGTGCTGATGTCGGAGCTGGTCCCGAGCGTCCTGCGCGAACCGGGCATTGCCACCGCGTCGGCGGTCAGCTGGCTGTTCAACGCGCTCATCGCGCTGGTGTTCCTGTCCGTCGTCCAGATCCTGGGCCTCGCCGGCACCATGCTGATTTTTCTCGCGGTCTGCCTCGTTTCCTTTTGCGTCGGGCTCTGGTGGCTGCCGGAGACCCGCCGCGTGCCGCTGGATGTCATCGAGGCGCGCGTGCTGGCCGGCCATCCGCTGCGGGAACTGGGCGTGAGCAACGAACGGCCGGTGTTCCGCACCGAGGAATGAGACCGGCCGTCACGCCAGCCACGCCGGCATCGCTGCGCGATCTCAACCGTGCAAGCCTGGCACGCTGTCGTGCGATCCGTTCTGAAGCAGTCCTTTCGAGCGGTTACCGAGCCACAACGCCATCAGTCCCGTGCGGCCCTGCACGTCGAATTTTCTGTAGATCCGCGTTGCGTACGTGTGAACGGTGGCGAGCGACAGATTGAGCTCTTTCGCGATGCTGCTTTCGCTGCCGCCCCGCAGGAGCAGCGGCACCAGACGCCGCTCGGCGGGCGTGAGGTGGGCATCCGCCAGACAAATGCCATGATGCAGGCAGACGAGCCGGTGAAACCAGTTGAGCGGCCGGCCGGCGTACTCCATCACGGCGCGGTCGTCGGGCGTATAGCCGGCCTTGTCCGGGCCGATGCGCTGGAAACCGAACCACGATTCGATATCCGCGCCGACCGGCATGATCATGTAGATCACGTCCCGGATCGCCAGCGACGCGCAGCGCGTGTCATACCACTGCTCCTCGTACCATTCCGGCAGGATGCGCTCGTTGCGGATGCCGATCCGGAAGCCGCTCGCGCCGAAGTGAATCATGCCGGAATCGAAGTCGCGGGCATTGAGCGGCTTCGCGTCCGCCTCCGCGCCCGCGTCCCATACCGCGGACGGATGCAGGTAGCGCACGCCGGTCCAGCGCCACTGCTCGAGCGAGTCGCCACGCTCGCTCGCGCAGACGGAGCCGAGCCAGAAGGCCTGCTGCGCATCCACGAGCGCGGCAAGCTCGCCCAGCGCGTAAAACAGCGCCTCGTCCACGCGGGTCGCGCCGAACTCGGACAGTGCGTCCCATAGGTGATGGACCCGCTCGCGGGTCTCGCCAGCGAGCATCGGAGCGTTGGGAAAACGGGGGTTCATGTCGATGCACCCAATGGGCTCTCCATATGTCATCCGAGCTGGATCAGCCTGCCCCTGATCGCTACGGTCGCCGCCTGGATCACTACGGTCGCGCCGGCCTTGACGCCGACATTACCGGCCGTGGCTTCGATGCTGACAGGACCGGTGGTGGCCTTGACAGCGACACCGGTACCGCCCGTGACGCTGGCGCTGGTACCGGCTGTGACTCTGGCGGCGCCCGTGCCTTCGAGGCTTGCCCTCGCGCCCCTCGCGGCGACGCCCTTGCCATCCACCACCACCGTGTTGGTGGCCGCCGCCGTCAGCGTGACACTCAGGCTCGTGACGTCGACGCTGCCCTTGGCGGCGGCGTTCGTTACCGAGAACTCGCCCGTCAGCGGCGTCAGCTTGAGCTGTCCGCCGGCGGCGGCCACGCCGGCCATGGCCGTGATGCCGTTAATGTTGAGGTCGATATTGCTCGAATAGGTCACCGGGGTGTTGACGGCCGCGGCAATCGAATTGCCGGCATTGCGCAAGACCCGGAACAGATTGAGGCCGGCGCCGACCGCGCCCGCCATCTGCCCGGCCGCCGTGCCGTAGCCCCACGGGTTGGAGATGTCGAGCTTGCCGGCGGTCTTTTCCCCGCCGCCGAGGTACACGCCGGCGGTCACCGTGCCGCCCGCCGCGACGCCCAGTGCGGCATTGACGGCCGTGCTGATCTGCGCGGCGCGCAGGATCGACTTTTTCGCGGCCTGGACCGCCGTATCGACTGCCGGCTGCATCCCGCCGGAAAGCTTCAAGGTGGTACTGCCCTGCAGCTTGGCGTCGGTCTTCAGCAAGACGGTTTCCGCGTCGCTCAGCGACACACTCCGTCCTCCGGTCCACCCGACATTCTCGCCCCACGTCACGTTCACGTTCGAGCCCAGCGTGTAATTGCTGTTCACGCCGGCCGAAAGCGCAACCGAGGTGCCGACCGTAATAGCGGTCTTCGGCCCGACCGTCACACCGTTGTTCGCGCCCACCGTCACGCTTTCCGAGGTGCCGGCCGTCGACAGCCACAGGCTGCCGCCGCCCTTCGGGTCGGTCGAGCCGAGGCCGATCGAGCTGTTATGGAACGGCGAGTGCAGCCAGATCACCTCCTTGCCCTCGCCATCGCCCATGTAGACCTGATTGCCGCCCGCCGTGCTGATCCGGTTCGCCTGCGCGATGTCCTGCGTCACCATGCTGGGATTCTCCGAATTCGGCAGGCTGCCCACGATCACCGGCTGGTCGGGGTCGCCGTCGATGAACGACAGCAGCACCTCCGCATCCTTGTGCAGCGGAAAGTGCATGCCGTGGTCCGTGCCCGCGTAGGGCGTGGCCATGCGCAGCCGCGCCGAGCCCTTGTTCGGGTTCTTGTCCGTCACGTCGAACGGCAGTTGCACCTTGTACTGGCCGAACTCGTCGAGCTCCGCGTACTGGCCGTCGCCTTCGCTGTCGATCGTCGCGTTCATCGTGCCCGCCACGCGCGGCTTGGCCGTCACGCGCTCGGGGCGGAACTGGGTTGCCGCGGGAATCGCGCGGAAGCTGTTGCGGTAGACGATTTCGCCGCCGCGCGCGCCGTCGCTGTACGGGCTCGCCACGCCGCTGAGCAGCGCGCCTGCCTGGGAGCCCTGGTGATGCACCTCGGTCACGAGGTACTCGCCGTTGAAGTCGTCGCGATAGTGATGCGAGAGCGTGCAGAAGTAGCCCGCGCGCAGCCCCATCGCCGTGCCTTCGCCGGAAAACACCTTGCTTGCGCAGACGATTTCCTGCGCGCGCAGCTTCGCGTAGCGCTCGCCTTCGTCCTGGGTGCGGAAGTTCTCGCCATACAGCACGACTTCGCCGATCCCCGCATCCGAGACCGTAGCGCTCGCCTTCAACTGCAGCGCCGCCTTGCGGTAGTTGTAGTCCTGCAGCACGACTTCGTGCGGCAGCGGCCGCTGCCGGCACACGAAGTCGCGCACCGAATCGGCCGCCACGCCCGTATCGAGCGAATCGTCGGGCCGGTACGAGACCGGCAGCGCCTCTGAGTCGAGCATGACCTTGTCGTCGACGATGACGAGCTTTTCCGTGCTGCCGGAATGGTCGAAGTAGTAGTGGATGCCTTCCTTCTCCATCCAGCGCGAGAGGAAGTCCAGATAGGTCTCCTGGTACTGGCACACGAAGCTGCGCGGCCGGTACGTGCCCGTGAGGCGGAACTCGTAGTCGGCCGAGCTCAGCCGGCCGTTTTCGAGCACCGAGCGCAGCGTGTCCACAATCGACTGCTCGCCGAGATAGACCTCCGAGATGCGGAACAGCGACAGCCGCCACAGGCGCGGCACCAGCACGGCGCGGTAGAACACGTAGCCGTCGGTGCGATGCAACTGCTCGAATTCGGCGAGGATGCCGTGCCAGGGCGTGCGGATCTCGCCCTCCGGGCCGTAGATCTCGAACGTCGCCGGGTGGCTCAGCATCGAATCGAAGTCGATCGACGCATCGTCCGATACCAGCGTGAGCACGAAGCGGAACGGCTGCGAGATCGACTCGAACCCTTCCATTTCCACGACCGCGAACTTGTCCGCGCCAAACGCTTCCGAGCTGAACGCGAAGCGCTTGTTCGCCAATATCCGATCGGCCATTGAGACCATGCTGATTCTCCGTACAGGTGATTTTGTTCTATTCTCGCGACGCTGTTTTGCCGCGAGATTGCAATCGCGTTACGTTTGAAACGGTGTCTCGCGGCTCACGCCGCCGCGCCCGGGAAGGTCACGACGAACTCGCCGCCCTCGTCCACGTCGAGCGCCACCTCTTCGAGCGCCACGCCCTCGCCCATGCGCGCGAGAATCTCCTGCGACATCAGCGGCAGCACGTTGCCGCGCAGGATGAAGTCGATATTGCGCGCGCCCGTTTCCACCTCCGTGCAGCGCGCGGCGATCTGCGCCACCACCGCGTCGCTATAGGTGAAGCGCATCTTGTTGTTGTGCGCGACGCGCCGCACCACCTTGTCGAGCTTCAGCCGCACGATGCCCGCGAGCGCCTCGCCTTGCAGCGTGAAGTACGGAATCACGGTCATGCGCGCGAGCAGCGCGGGCTTGAAGTGATTCGAGAGGATCGGGCGCACGGCGCAAAGCAGCGTCGCCGCGTCGGTCTTGTCGTCGCCGGCCGTCATTTCGGTGATGACGTCGGTCGCGAGATTCGAGGTGAGGAAGATCACCGTGTTCGAAAAGTCGATCTCCTTGCCCTCGCCGTCCGAGAGCATGCCTTTGTCGAACACCTGGTAGAACAGGTTCATCACGTCGAGGTGCGCCTTCTCCACTTCGTCGAGCAGCACGACCGAATAGGGCCGCTGGCGCACCGCCTCGGTCAGCACGCCGCCCTCGCCGTAGCCCACGTAGCCCGGCGGCGAGCCGATCAGGCGGCTCACGTTGTGCTTCTCCTGGAACTCGCTCATGTTGATGACGGTCGTGGACTTCTCGTCGCCGAACAGGATGTCCGCCACCGCAAGCGCCGTCTCGGTCTTGCCGACGCCCGACGGTCCCGCGAGCAGGAACACGCCCATCGGCTGCTGCGGGTCCTTCAGGCCCGACTTCGCCGTCTTGAGCACTTCGGCGATCAGATCCATCGCGTGATCCTGGCCGCGGATCCGCGCCTTGAGCGTGGCGGCCATGCCCAGCACGCTCTGCGCCTGGTCGCGCAGCATCTTGCCCACGGGAATGCCGGTCCAGTCGGAAATCACGCGCGCCACGACATCGGGATCGACGTCGATATGCACGAGCGGCTCGTCGCCCTGCGCGGCCTTGAAGGCTTCGGCGGCCGTGGCGATCTCCTGCGCCAGCCGCTGCAATTCCTCGGGCGCGGCGCCGTTGGCCTTGGCCTCGTGGCGCGCCGTGCGCGCCTCGAGCAGCGCCTTCGCCGCGGCTTGCTGCCGTTGCCAGACTTCGCGCAGCGCCGCGGCTTCGGCGGCGAGGCTCTGCAGCTCCGCGCCGATGGCTTCGAGGCGCGCGCGGTCCACCGGCTGCTGGTTGTCCTCGTCGCGCTCGAGGCCGCGCTGCTCGCGCTCGAGCGCCTGAATGCGGCGCTCCTTGTCTTCGAGCACGTCGGGCTTCGCGCTTTGCAGCACCTTGACGCGCGCGCAGGCCGTATCGAGCAGGTCCACCGCCTTGTCCGGCAATTGCCGGCCCGTGATGTAGCGGCTCGACAGCTCGGCCGCGGCGACGATCGCGTCGTCGCGCAGCACCACCTTGTGCACGTCCTCGTACTTCTCCTTCAGGCCGCGCAGGATCAGCACCGCGGTGGCGAGGTCGGGCTCGTCGAGCTTGACGAGCTGGAACCGGCGCGCGAGCGCCGCGTCCTTTTCGAAGTACTTCTTGTATTCGGCCCACGTGGTGGCCGCGACCGTGCGCAGCTCGCCGCGCGCGAGCGCCGGCTTGAGCAGGTTGGCGGCGTCCGAGGTGCCGGCCTGGCCGCCCGCGCCGATCAGCGTGTGGGCTTCGTCGATGAACAGGATGATCGGTTTCGCCGATGCCTTGACCTCGGTGATCACGCCCTTCAGGCGGTTCTCGAATTCGCCCTTCACGCTCGCGCCGGCCTGCAGGAGGCCCATGTCGAGGCCGAGGATCGTCACGTCCTTGAGCGAATCGGGCACGTCGCCCTCGACGACGCGCAGCGCGAGCCCTTCCACGACAGCCGTCTTGCCGACGCCGGGGTCGCCCACGCAGATCGGGTTGTTCTTGCGGCGCCGCGCGAGGATGTCGACCATCTGGCGGATTTCCGCGTCGCGGCCGAACACGGGATCGAGCTTGCCGGCCCGCGCCTTTGCGGTGAAGTTCTCGCAAAAGCGCGCAATGGCGCTGCCGTCGCCGCCCGCCGGTGCCGCGCCCGCGCCCTCTGCGCCGCCGGCCTCGCGCACGCTCGCTTCGATCGAGCCGCCGCAGATCTGATCGAACGAACGCAGCAGGAGTTCGCGATTGAGCTCGCGCAGCGGCGCCGCGTAATCGCCGGTTGCGTAATAGGTCGGACGCGCGAGGAACGCGAGCAGCACGGCGCCCGAGCGGATGCGCGGCTCCTGCAGGTCGACCGAGGCGATGAGCCACGCGTCCTGCAGCAGCTCGAGCAGGAGCGGCGAGAACGCCGGCCGGCCCGCGTTGCCCGTCTTCATGTCCTCGATCGAGAGATTGACGCCGCGCTGCACGAGCGCGGGGTCGATACCGTGCTGACGCAGCAGCAGCGCGAGGTCGGCCTGGATATCGTCGAACAGCTTGACGAGCAGGTGCTCGACCGTGATCTCGTAGTGGCCGCGCGACACGCACAGCCCCACGCCATCTTCGAGTGCCTGCTTGCAGTAGGCGTTCAGGCGCCCCACGAGGGGCTTGAGTTCGACCAGCAGCATGTTGGTTCTCCTCTCTTGTTCTATCCGTAGCGTTAAAGACGGTAGCGGACGCGCGTGGGCAGACCGGCCAGCCCGGGATTGAGCCACGTGTCGTAGCCGAGCCGCGACCAGGTGCTGCGTCCGCAACGCGCCGCGTGCGCCTCCTCGCGGCGCAGATCGAGCTCGACGTCCACGTCGAGCGGATCGATCAGGTAGAAGCGCGTCAGAAAGCGCAGCCGCGCATGCCCCGCGCCGCCCGGCAGCAGTTGATGAAAGAGCGGCTGCGGCACGTCGGCGAACTGCAGCTTGATCGTGCCGCCGTAATCGTCGATCAGCTCGCCCAGCCATGCATCGTCGCCAAGACGGCTGCCCTGGGCGCCAAGCTGCCAGCGCTGGTCGGCGGGAATCGGCTGGGCGCGCCGCACGCCGCATTCGACGCGGATCCGCGCCGGCGCGAACGCGTCGGCCAGCAGCGTCTTCAGGCCGAGCGCCGAGCGCGGCCGCTGGTTGAAGAGGCCCGCGTAGCGCAGCAGCTCCGCGCTGGCCGGCAGCAGCTCGACGCGCAGGTCCGCATCGTTCAGGCCGACGAACGCGTAGAGATGATTGAGCGCTGTGTCGTCGCGATCCTCGACGATGCGCTGCTCGATGCGGTACTTCGCCCACGCGTCGAACAGCAGCGGGTACAGCGCGTAATGAACGATGTCGAGAAAGTCGCGCGTGACGTGACGTCCCTCGCGCTGCTCCTCGAACAGATCTTCGGTGTAGTACGTCGGCAGCGGCGAGGACACGCCATACAGGCCGAAGAAGTTGGCCGTGATGCGATAGCCGCCGCCGGGCAGCGCCTCGATGTGGTCGATGTCGTTTTCGGGGAAGCCGAGCCCGAGGCGCGGGCGCACGCGCAGGTTCTCCTGGCGCAGGCCCGTGTGCCGGTCGTACAGCCGCAGCAGACGGATCGCCTGAAACCAGGAGTACTTCTCACCGTTCGTGAGCAGCAGGTCCTTTACAGCGTCGGCTGTTGCCCGAGTCTCGGCGGCCATTTGAATACGGTCCCTGAATGCGCGCCTTCGAGCTCGACGCGGGTGTACGAATTGATGCCGGCGTAATCGCCGAGAAAGCGCTCCAGCACGCAGCCGAACAGATACAGGTCGCCGAGCCCGGCGTAGTGATCCTCGCGGCAGCGAATACGGATGAGCTGGCCGCGCTGGATGCCGCCGCGGCCGACGAGGCGCGTCTCGCGCGTGGCGCCCAGCTCGAGAATGCCTTCGATGCGCCGGCGATTGGCCGCCTCCGGCCCCTGGCGCCCCGAGAACACGTACAGGCCGAGCAGCTTGCGCAGGTTCTCCGCGCTGGCAAGGGAAAGCAGGTTCAGCGAGACGTGCGAGATGAGGCACCACAGCAGTTCCTCGCCGGCCGGCGGGTCCTGGGCGGGCGTCACCGCGCGGATGTTGCTGAACGTCATCTGGTCCGGCGAGGTGCTGGTGGGCTGGCTGATGTCGCCGAGCTTCAGACTCTCCGGCAGCGCGCGATTCGTGCAGGTGATGCGGATCGACAGCGTCTCGGGCAGCGGCGTATCCGAGGGCGGATAGTTGAGCGAGAGATACACTTCGCTGCCGCGCTCCACGTTCGCGCTGCGCACCGAGGTGCGGTAGCTCAGCTGCGCGCCGCGCCCGTCGTGGCGGAACATGCCGAAGGGCTGGTAGACGCGCTCCCGCGCCTGGCCTTGCTGGTAGCCCAGCACCTGGTCGACCGAGTAGACCTGGTGATGGCGGCGGTCGCGGCCTTCGGGCACGACGCGGTATTCGGCGGCGCGATGGTTGTGCGCGATCGGGTCCGCCGCGTGAGAGAACACGTTGATGGCCGGGACCACGTTGAGCATGAAGCTTTCGTTGCTGATCCCGGGCAGCCACTCGGGCAGCGAATCGAGCGTCATGACCACGCTGAAGCTCGTCCCCTTCGCGTTCGCCGTCCAGCGTTGCAGGCCCGCGATGTCGACGAACAGGAACTTCTCTGGCTGCGTGAAGAACTCCTGGATCGTGCGGTAGCCGCTGAACGCCTGGCTCGGGTACGGCAGCAGATCGTGGTCGAAGCCGCTCATGCGCAGGCACTTCGCGCCGAGCGAGAGCCGCTCGCCGCTGCCGCTCGAAATGCGCACGCCGGCAACGTGGTTCATCAACAGCAGCAGCAGCTTCGAGGCATCCACGTAGCCGCCGCCGAGAAAGAGCCGCAGGCTGTCGCCGCCCCATTGCGCGATGGACAGGCCGCCCTGCATCTCGAAGTCGATCATGAGCACGGGCGCGGCGCCCGCGTGGCTCAGCAGATTGACCTCGGCGATGGCGAGCGGCTCCACGTCGAGATCGCAGGCGGTGCGAAAGCGGCACGGCGTGCCGTCCACCGGCACCGACGCGAGCTCGGTGCCGGCCGCTACGCGCGCGGCCTGCGAGCGCGGCCCCTTCGCGGCGAAACGGATCAGCGTCGAAGCCGGCACGGGCCGCAGGTAATGCGGGAACAGCAGGTTCGTGAGCTCCTGGACGAACTCGGGGAATTCATCATCGAGCTTCTGGCGCGTGAGGCCCGTGAGGAACGCCACGCCTTCGAGCAGGCGTTCGACGTCGGGGTCCGCGGACGCGCCCGAGAGCATGGGCGCAATCGCGGGATTGACCCGCGCGAACTCCGCAGCCAAGCCTTTCAGCTTGTTCAGCTCATCCTGGTAATATTGATTGAACATGGCTGCCCGACTGACTGACACTGGAGCGGAAAGATAAGTGGACCCGACGCTCAGGTAATGCTCACCCGGCCGTTGGCGCCCACCGTTGTCGATATGCGCAGCGGAATTTCGCGGTCGTCCACCTCGAGCGCCCCTTCGAGCGCGAAGCGGATCGACAGCACGTCGGTCTCCTCGCGATTGAGCGTGACGCGCGGCGACTTGATGCGCGGCTCGTAGCGCAGCACCATGCGGCGGATCTCTTCCTCGATCTCGCGCGTCGAGCCCATCGCCGTCGTGCCCGCGAGGTTCGTGAAGTCGGGCACGCCGAACAGCGGGTCGATCTGCACACTGCCCTGCCGCGTGTTGAGCAGGCGCGTGAGGTGATTCATCACCGAGCGCACGAGCACGTCCACTTGCGTCTGGTTGGTGCGGGCGTCGCCCTCCTCGCCCGCCTCCCAGCTCGCAATCCGTTCGAGCAGCCGACGCTCTCTCACCCCCGCCCCCGCTTTGTCAATGCACCGTCACCGCCCGCCCATCACATGCAGCCCGCTCAGGACTTCGGCGCGAGCCACGAGTCTTCCGCCTCGATGCCGTCCGGGTCGAACGTCCATGTGATCTTCTCGTAGGTGAACGAGATATCTTCCATGTGGCCCAGCTGCTTGTTCTCCGGCGACAGGCAGTTCGGCGTCCACGCACGCACGTTCGTCAGGATCGCGTTCGACAGCTTCACGGTGTAGTACTTCTCTTCCGTGCCCTTCGGCGAGATGCGGTAGTACTCCAGCGTCACATTCTTCATCTGCTCGCCCGAAGTCAGCGCCTGGAACAGCTTGGGCGAG
>DATEJU010000190.1:0-8671 GCA_035277805.1 Paraburkholderia sp.
TCCTGAATCTGCAGGCGCTTGGCGAAGGCGTCGACGAGCCGCGCGAGCTTCGAAATGCCCACCACGCGATGCTCGGGCAGATACGCCACGTGCGCGCGCCCGATGATCGGCACCATGTGATGTTCGCAGTAGCTCTCGAAACGGATGTCCTTCAGCACGATCATTTCGTCGTAGCCGTCCACTTCCGAGAAGGTGCGCGACAAGATCTCGCGCGGATCGTGGTCGTAGCCCGCGAAGAATTCCTCATAGGCGCGCACGACGCGCGCGGGCGTATCGATCAGGCCTTCGCGCGCGGGGTCGTCGCCGGCCCAGCGCAGCAGCACGCGCACGGCGTCTTCCGCCTGCTCGCGCGATGGCCGGCCAGCATCGGTCTTCGGTTTTTTCTTGCGGGTCTTTTCTGCGTTCTTTTCGTCGCTCATGCATTGGCTCCTGTCATGTGGGCCACGCCGCTGCGACGCGTACCACGAACGTGCATTGTTCCATGATTCTCATGAGCCCGTGCATGGCGGCTCGCGCCGCCGCGTTCATCGCCCGGTTCATTTCGGCCATTCGTCCATTGCGTCGTTGAAGAGTTCGGCCACCACGCTGCGCAGCCATTCGCCGCGCGGTGCATTATGGTACTTGCGGTGCCAGTGCTGCTTGAGGTCGAAGCGGGGCAAGGGCAGCGGCGGCTCCACCAGCGCGATCGATGCGTGCTCCGATACATAGGCGAAGCCGATTGCATGTGGCACGGTCGCAATCAGGTCGGTGCGCGTGAGGATGAACGGCAGGCTCATGAAGTGGGGCGTTTCGAGCACGGCGCGCCGGTGCAGGCGCTTCTTCTCCAGAAAACGTTCGAGCACTTCCTGGCTGCGGCCTTCGGCGCGCACGACGGCGTGTCCGAGTGCAAGAAACTGCTCGAGCGTCATGGTCTTGCCGGCGAGCGGGTGGTCGCTGCGCATCAGGCAGATGAACCGATGCGTGAAAAGGCGCTGCTGAAAGAAGTTGTTGCCGCCAAGGTCGGGGAAGTAGCCGACGGCCAGATCGATGTCGCCCGATTCGAGGCCACGCTCCACCTGGCTGTGCGGCAGCGAAACCGAGCGCAGATTGGCGTTGGGCGCCCGTGCGGCGAACACCTGCAAGAGGCGCGGCAGGAACACGATCTCGCCCACATCCGAAAGGGCGATCGAGAACGTATGTGTGCTCGTGGCAGGGTTGAAGTCCTGCGCTTCGAGCATGCCCTTTTCGATGCGGATGAGCGCGTCGCGCGCGGGAGGAATCAGGCAGAGTGCGCGCGGCGTGGGCTCCATGCCGCGCGAGGTGCGCACGAACAGCGGGTCGTCGAAATATTCGCGCAGCTTGCCGAGCGCGGTGCTCACGCGCGGCTGGCTTACGCCCAGCCGCTCGGCGGCACGGCTCACGTTGCGTGTTTCCTCCATCGCGACGAGGTAAGGAATCAGATTGAGGTCGAGGTCTTGCATGGGAAGGCCGCGCGCTGGCGGCGGGATGCACTATGTTTAAACGGGATAAACAGTAGTGCATGAATTCGAATGCGCGATATTGGGGGATTTGCCCACTGCACTGCGGCTTCAGGAAGTTCCGCCTTGACAAGTGCGTATTTCGGCTCCGATAATGCGCTGGACGTTCGCTAAACGAATCAGTGTTCGTATATAGAACTTTTCGCGATCGGGTGACGTGGACTTTCCGCGATGCGCATCGCTTTCAGGAACAGGCATGATCAACAAGATTTTCGATTCGCTTCAAGCCGCCGTCGCCGACGTGCACGATGGCGCCACGGTGATGATCGGCGGCTTCGGCACGGCCGGCATGCCGGCGGAACTGATCGACGCGCTGATCGCGCAGGGTGCGCGCGAACTCACGATCGTGAACAACAACGCAGGCAATGGCGACACCGGCCTCGCCGCGCTGCTCAAGGCCAGGCGGGTGCGCAAGATCATCTGCTCGTTCCCGCGCCAGACCGACTCGTATGTGTTCGACGCGCTTTACCGCGCCGGCGAAATCGAGCTCGAACTCGTGCCGCAGGGCAATCTGGCCGAGCGCATCCGCGCGGCGGGCGCCGGCATCGGCGGCTTCTTCACGCCCACGGGCTACGGCACGAAGCTGGCGGAGGGCAAGGAAACGCGCCTGATCGACGGCCGCCAGTACGTGCTGGAGTCGCCGCTGCACGCCGACTTCGCGCTCATCAAGGCCTATAAGGGCGATCGCTGGGGCAACCTGGTCTATCGCAAGACGGCGCGCAATTTCGGTCCGATCATGGCGAGCGCGGCGAAGGTCGCCATCGCGCAGGTTTCCGAAGTCGTCGAACTCGGCGCGCTCGATCCGGAAAACATCGTGACGCCCGGCATTTTCGTGCAGCGCGTCGTGGCAGTGCCGCAGGCGGCGCATCAATCGCTGCAAGCCGGCCAGGCCGCCTGAGTGAGGAGTCAAGAAATGAAACGGTTGAATCGCGACGAAATGGCTCAACGCGTGGCTCAGGACATTCCTGAGGGCGCCTATGTGAATCTCGGCATTGGCGTGCCGACGCTGGTGGCCAACCACCTCGACCCGAGCAAGGAAATCTTCCTGCACAGCGAGAACGGTCTGCTCGGCATGGGCCCGGCGCCCGCGCCCGGCCAGGAAGACGACGAGCTCATCAACGCAGGCAAGCAGCACGTCACGCTGCTCACGGGCGGTGCGTTCTTCCATCACGCGGATTCCTTCGCGATGATGCGCGGCGGCCATCTCGACTACTGCGTGCTCGGCGCGTTCCAGGTTTCCGTGAAGGGAGACCTCGCGAACTGGCACACCGGCGCGCCCGACGCGATCCCGGCCGTGGGCGGCGCGATGGACCTCGCGCTCGGCGCGAAGCAGGTGTTCGTCATGATGGAACTGCTCACGAAGCAGGGCGAAAGCAAGCTCGTGAGCGAATGCTCGTATCCGGTGACGGGCGTGGGTTGCGTGGGCCGTATCTATACGGACCTCGCCGCGTTCGACGTCACGCCCGAAGGCCTCGCGGTGCGCGAGATCTATTCGGACATTGACTTCGACGCGCTGCAAAAGCTGGCCGGCGTGCCGCTGATCGACGCGACGCCGAATCGCCGCGCGGCGTAAACTGCCGCAACGCGCTCATCGCATGAACACCCGCGTGGCGCGGCGTCCGGCTGCACAGTGGCCGGGCGCCGCGCCATCTGTGTTTGCGCGCATCCTCATTTGATTCATTCCGACCCATGATTGAACGCCTGACGAGCCTGATCTGCGGCACCGAGCCGATGAACGCCGTATGGTCTCCCGAAGCCACGCTGCAGCGCATGCTCGATGTGGAAGCGGCGCTGGCGCGGGCGTCGGCGGCGCATGGCGTGATTCCGCAGACTGCCGTCGCAACGATTGAAGCGACGTGCAAGGCGGACCGGCTCGACGCCGAAGCGCTCGCGCGCGACGCCGCGTTGGGCGGCAATCTGGCGATCCCGCTCGTCAAGCAGCTGACCGCGCGCGTGAAGGCCGCCGATCCCGAAGCCGCGAAATACGTACACTGGGGCGCGACGAGCCAGGACATCATCGATACGGCCACGGTGCTGCAATTGCGCGACGCGCTCGCGCTGATCGACAGCGGCATCGACGCCACCTGTGCGAAGCTCGCCGATCTCGCACGCGTCCATCGCGCGACGCCGGCGGTCGGGCGCACGTGGCTTCAGCAGGCGCTGCCGATCACGCTCGGCCTGAAATTCGCGCAATGGCTCGATGCAATGCTGCGTCACCGCGAGCGTCTCGCGGCGTTGCGCGCGCGCGCGCTCGTGCTGCAATTCGGCGGCGCGGCGGGCACGCTCGCGAGCCTGCGCGAGGCGGCGCCGAAGGTGAGCGCGGAACTCGCGAAGGAGCTCGGGCTTGCCGCTCCCGCGTTGCCCTGGCATACGCAGCGCGACCGCATTGCCGAGGCCGCTGCGTTCTTCGGCATGCTGATCGGCACGCTCGGCAAGATCGCGCGCGATATCTCGCTGCAGATGCAAACCGAGATCGGCGAACTGGGCGAGCCCGCGGCGGCGGGCAAGGGCGGTTCCTCGACGATGCCGCACAAGCGCAACCCGGTCGGCTGTGCAGCAGTCCTGACCGCCGCCACGCGCGCGCCGGGTCTCGTCGCCACCGTTTTTGCGGGCATGGTGCAGGAGCACGAGCGCGCGCTCGGTGGCTGGCAGGCCGAATGGGATGCGCTGCCGGAGCTCGCGCGACTTGCAGGCGGCGCGCTTGCGCAGATCGAGCAGATCGCCGGCGGCCTCGAAGTGCGGCCCGAGCGCCTCGCGGCCAACCTGAACGTTACGCAAGGTTTGATTCTCGGCGAGGCCGTGATGCTTGCGCTCGGCGAGCGCATCGGGCGGCTGGACGCGCATCATCTCGTTGAGCGCGCATCCAAAACGGCGGTGCAAACGGGGCGCACGCTCTACGACGTGCTCGCAGCCGACGCCGCCGTTACACAACATCTGGACGAGGCGCGCCTGAAGGCGCTGCTCGATCCCGCCAACTACGTGGGCGAGGCGCACGCTTTTGTCGACGCAGTGCTCGCGTCGTATGCGCCGCGCGCGCCCCATTCTTCATCGCAGACTCACCAGGAGTAACCGCATGCCTCATGCAGCCGTCAACGACACACAGCTGTTCTACCGCATCGACGGTGCGCAGAACGCCTCGGCGCCGTGGCTCGTTCTGTCGAATTCGCTCGGCAGCGACGTGTCGATGTGGGCGCCACAGCTCGTCGAATTCTCGAAGCATTTCCGCGTGCTGCGCTACGACACGCGCGGCCACGGCCATTCGGCGGCGCCGGCCGGCCCGTACACCATCGAGCAACTGACCGGCGACGTGATCGGCTTGCTCGATCACCTCGGCATCGAGCGCGCGCATTTCGCCGGCCTCTCGATGGGCGGCCTCACGGGCGTGGGTCTTGGCGCGCGCTTTGGTAGCCGCATCGACCGCCTCGCGCTGTGCAATACCGCGGCGAAGATCGGCACACCCGAAGTGTGGGTGCCGCGCGCGGCAAAGGCACGCAACGAAGGCATGCTCGCGCTCGCCGACGCAGTGCTGCCGCGCTGGTACACGGCCGAATTCATGGCGCAGAATCCGCTCGTGATCGACCAGGCGCGCGATGTCTTCGTGCACACCGACAAGGACGGATATGCTTCGAACTGCGAAGCAATCAACGCTGCCGATCTGCGTGGCGAGGCTGCGTCGATCAAGGCGCCCACGCTCGTGATCTCGGGCACTCACGATCTGGCCGCCACGCCGGCGCAAGGCCGCGAGCTGGCGGAATCGGTGCCGCTCGCGCGCTACGTCGAGCTCAACGCTTCGCACATCTCGAACGTCGAGCTGGCGGACGAGTTCAACAAGACCGTGCTGGGTTTCCTGCTGGAGTCGAAATGAACGAAGACGAACGCTACGAAGCGGGTATGAAAGTGCGCCGCGCGGTGCTGGGCGACGCGCACGTCGACCGCTCGATCGCGAACCGCACGGAGTTCACCGCGGAGTTCCAGAAGCTCATTTCGCGCTACGCGTGGGGCGAGATCTGGACGCGCGAGGGCTTGCCGCGTCACACGCGCAGCCTGCTCACGATCGCCATGATGGTGGCGCTTAATCGCAGCGAGGAGCTTGCGCTCCATCTGCGCGCCGCGAAGAACAACGGCGTGACGCGCGACGAGATCAAGGAAGTCTTGCTGCAGACGGCCATCTACTGCGGCGTGCCCGCAGCCAATTCGGCATTCCATCTTGCCGACCACATCTTCCGCGAGGAAGATGCGCCGCCGTCTGGCAGCGCGCAGGACTGACCCTGCGCCACGGGCGTGCGCAAATGCACGCCCCGTTCACTCTTCGGCATTGAGCTCGGCCACATAGCGCCGCAGCACGGCGAGCACGGCGGCGTCTTCGGCGCGGCTCGCATCGTCGCTGGCCGATCCCGCATCGTCCTCTTCGCCCAACAGCGCGGCCGGCGCCGCGAACGTGTCGACTTCGCGGCCATCGCGGAACACACGGATTTCATGCGTCGACGCGAGATATTCCGCCACCCAGTGGACGCCTTCGATATGCGCGCCCATACGGATCGGTGTCTTCATTGCTGTTCCTCCCGCCGCCGGCTGCGAGCGGCATCCCAGTGTCGATAAACAGACGATACGCCGATGCCGCGCGCCGTGCGCGAGCCGTGATCGCGGGCTGGGCATGCGAAAAGCAAACTGAAAGATACAGACGCAAAAAAACGGCCCGCGAGCGTGATGCCGCGGGCCGCAGGGCTGCTTCGGAGTCTTGTTACGCCGCGCGCTGCCTGCGCGCGGCTGCGTGAGGGGGCGGGGTGCTGTGCTATTGCACTTTCGTTCCCGCGCCTGCGTTACTGGACCTTCGCCAGCACGTCTCGCACCGTGCCGAAGAGACGCTCGATCTCCTCCTCGGTGACGATGAGCGGCGGCGAGAACGCGAGAATGTCGCCGGTGAAGCGGATCAGCACGCCCGCCTCGAAGCACTTGACGAACACCTCGTAGGCGCGCGCGCCCGGTGCGCCGTCGCGCGAATCGAGCTCGATGCCCGCGACGAGGCCGAGATTGCGGACGTCCTTTACATGCCTGGCGTCGCGCAGCGCGTGAGCCGCGGCTTCGAACTTCGGCGCGAGGCTATGGGCGCGCTCGAAGAGCCCCTCGCGGCGATACAGGTCCTGCGTCGCGATCAAGGCCGCGGCGGCGAGCGGGTGCGCGGAATACGTGTAGCCGTGGAACAGTTCGATGGCGCCCGCCGCGCCGCCGTTTACCACCGTGTCGTGGATCGTGCGGCTCACGGCCACGCCGCCCATCGGCACGGCCGCGTTGTTGATCGCCTTCGCCATCGTGATGATGTCGGGCGTGACGCCGAAATATTCGCTCGCCGTGGCCTTGCCGAGGCGCCCGAAGCCCGTGATGACCTCGTCGAAGATCAGCACGATGCCGTGCTTCGTGCAGATTTCGCGCAGGCGCTGCAGATAGCCTTGCGGCGGGATCAGCACGCCGGTCGAGCCTGCCACCGGCTCCACGATGACGGCCGCGATGGTCGAGGCGTCGTGCAGGGCGACGATGCGCTCGAGGTCGTCAGCGAGATGCGCGCCCCATGCCGGCTGGCCCTTCGAGAACGCGTTGTGCTCGAGGTTGTGCGTGTGCGGCAGATGATCGACGGCGGGCAGCAACTGGCCCGAGTACGCCTTGCGGTTCGCGCCGATGCCGCCCACCGAGATGCCGCCGAAGCCCACGCCGTGATAGCCGCGCTCGCGGCCGATGAACTTGGTGCGCTGGCCTTCGCCGCGCGAGCGCTGGTAGGCGAGGGCGATCTTGAGCGCCGTGTCGACGGACTCCGAACCGGAGTTCGTGAAGAAGATGCGGTCGAGCCCGGCGGGCATGATGTCCGCGATCCTGCGCGCCGCCTCGAAGGCGAGCGGGTGGCCCATCTGGAAGGTGGGAGCGAAATCGAGCGTGGCGGCCTGCTGCGCAACGGCGGCGACGATCTCGTCGCGCGCATGGCCCGCGTTCACGCACCACAGACCGGCGCTGCCGTCGAGCACTTCGCGGCCGTCGCTCGTGCGGTAGTACATGCCCTTGGCCGATTCGAGCAGGCGCGGCGCGGCCTTGAACTGACGGTTGGCCGTGAACGGCATCCAGAACGGCGACAGATCGTCGATGACGGGGCGCGAAGTCATGGGTTTCCTCCAGTGTCGACCGGCATTGGCGCTCGAGCGCTGGTTCCGGTTCCGTGCAACAGGGTTGCGGTTGTGGTTTCACAGACTGTAGCCCCGGGGCTTGAACGGCGGCATATACAGTCTCTATACTGCCCTGATAACTGTGCTGGACAATTTGACGCAACTGTATTGGCTCGCGTGCGCTGAACCGGTCGCGCCGAAGGCGGCGAACCCCATGTGTGCGCCATCGACTTCTCCCATGATCGAACTTGAACTGGAACGCGGCCGCGGCGCCGCCACGACGCTCGTCGAGCAACTCGTGCGCGGCTTTGCCCAGGCGATCGAGGCCAATACGCTGCGCTCGGGCGCGCTCCTGCCCTCGGTGCGGCAGCTCGCGCAGTCGCATGCGCTGTCCACCTATACGGTGACCGAGGCGTACAACCGGCTCGTCTCGATGGGGCTCGTGGTGGCGCGCCGCGGTTCGGGCTACCGCGTGGCGCCGCGCGAGGCCGCGCCGCGCCCGAGCGCGGCGGTCTGGCAGCCGCCCACGCTCACGGCCACCTGGCTGCTCTCGGACGTGTTCGCCGACCACTCCGTGCCGATCAAGGCGGGCTGCGGCTGGATGCCGAGCGAGTGGATCAACGAGACGGGTCTGCACCACGCCCTGCGCGCGACGAGCCGTGTGCCCGCGGTGCGGCTGGGCGACTACGGTCATCCGTACGGCTTTGCGCCGCTGCGCGAGCGCATTGCCGCGCAACTGGACCGCCAGGGCCTGCCGGTGGAGGTCGGCAACGTGTTGCTCACGCAGGGCGCGACCCAGGGGCTCGACTTGATCGTGCGCACGCTGCTGCGTCCCGGCGATGCCGTGCTGGTGGAGGATCCGGGCTACTGCAATTTATTGCAGATCCTCAAGCTTGCAGGGCTTGCAGTGCATGGCGTGCCGCGCACGCCGGCCGGCCTCGATCTCGACGTGCTCGAGCAGCAGGTGGCCGCGCACCGGCCCAAGGCGATCTTCGTGAACACGAC
>DATEJU010000191.1:0-15709 GCA_035277805.1 Paraburkholderia sp.
CTCACCACTTCAGGGAAATAAGCCGATGAAAGCAGACAACCTGATCGAGATGGCGAACCAGATCGGCATGTTCTTCGACTCGCTGCCCGATCGCGAGGAAGCGCTCACGGGCATCGCCGAGCACATCCGCAAGTTCTGGGAACCGCGCATGCGCCGCACGCTGCTGGCGGTGCTCGACGGTAACGCTCAAGAAGCGGGCTTCACCGAGATCGTGCTCGCCTCGCTCACGAAGCATCGCGACTCGCTGGTGCCCGCAGCGGCGGCTTGAGCTAACGCAGCGGTTGTGGGAAGCCAAGCGAAGCGCACACCGTGCGCTCTCGCGCGGCCTTCTGCGCCCGCTGCGTCAGCTTGGCCGGCGCCTGCGCTCGCTAATAGCAGGCTCCAGGCTATTGCGCCGCCGGCCGAGGCGCCGGCGCGGGCGCGAACCACATCTCGCAGTGGCGCACCAAGCCGTGCAGGTCCGATCCTGTGCGGCCGCGTGCGCAGATGTAGCCATCGGGTCTCACGAGATAGAACGCGGGCCTCGTGCGCCCATAGGCGTCGCTGAGCGACGGCGCGCCCTCGCCCGCCAGTGGCGCCTCGCCGCTCGGTAGATCCGCCACCCACCAAACCCGCACCGCCTGTGGCAAGACCCGTTCGACGGCTTCGACAAACGGCTTGAACGCTTCGAGGCGACTCGCCGCGGCGTTCGGCGCTGCGTCCGCCGCGGACGCACCTGCCGCATCCGCCACGTCCGGCGTGCTTGTGGCACTTGCCGCGCTTGCCAGCTCCGCATGCTCCGCGGCATCCGCGGCACGCACCGCTTCGCCGTCCACCAGCAGAAATAGCGAGAAGCTCGCCGGATCGTGCAGATCGAAGATGCGGCCCTTCCCCGGCGCCTTGCCGAGCGGTCCATCGACCACGCGCACGAGCGCATCGGGCGCCCGTTCGCCGGCGCGCGGTCCGCCGTCGAGCACTCGCTCGAGCGTGAGCGCGCTGCGCCGGTACTGTATCGACAGCTCGCTCACGGCCTGGCGCGCCGCGTCGCGCAACGGACCGAGCGCGACGAGCGCCGGCATCACGCGCTCGCGCAATAGCTTGAGCGGCCCGTGATCGGCTTCGACGAGCTGTGTCATGAAGCTCGTCTGCCGCAACACGATGCGCTCGATCGGATAACGCTCGGCATGGTAGGTATCGAGCAGCCGATCGGGCGCGCCGCCCAGCGCGCGCGCGAGCTTCCAGCCCAGATTGAAGGCTTCCTGGATGCCCGTGTTCATGCCCTGCGCGCCTGCTGGGCTATGCACGTGCGCGGCGTCGCCGGCAAGAAAGACGCGATCCATGCGCAAGAAGCGCACGATACGGCTGTTCACGTGGAAATACGACGCCGCGGTCATGTCGGCGATCGATACCGGATGATGCATGCGCCGCTCGACGATCGAGCGGCATTCTTCCAGCGTCGGCACGGGCAGCGCGCCCTCGGGCGCGGCGGGCAGCATCGCCTTGTGATCGGCGATCAGACGAAAACGCCCGCGTCCATACGGAAAGATCGCGGCAAGCCCATCACCCGAGGCGAACACGTGGAACTCGTCCTCGGGCCAAGGCGTAGTGGCGGCAACATCGGCTAGCAGAAACGACTGCTCGAGCGTCTCGCCATCGAACTTCATGCCCAGGTGGTGGCGCACCGTACTGTGCGCGCCGTCGGCGGCGATCAGCCAGTCGCAGCGCAACGCCTCGGTGCGTCCGCTGGCAAGACGCAAGTCCGCGCTCACGCCCGCGGAGCCCTGATTGCATTCGATCAGTTCGACGCCGCGCTCGATCTCCACGCCGAGCGTCGCGAGCTGGGCGGCGAGAATACGCTCGGTCTCGGTTTGATCGATGAACAGCAAATACGGATAGCGCGTGAACAACGGATCGAAATCGAGACGCGCGCGGCGCTGACCGTTCGAATAGAGATTGGCGACGTGCGCGCGATGACCGCGCTCAAGAAAGGGCGCGACGATGCGATGCTGCTCGAACAGTTCGAGCGTGCGTGCCTGAATGCCGATAGCGCGCGTATGACGCCCGGGCTCTCGCGCGCGATCGATCAGACGGACCGGAATGCGCGCACGGGCAAGACTCAGGGCGGCGGCGAGACCGGTCGGCCCCGCGCCGACGATGAGCACGGACGGCTGGGAAGAAGCCACGGTCATGCAGACCTCCATGCGATCGACATGAGTCGTAGTGTACGCCCGCTCCTCGCCTCCTCGAACGCCGGATGCGGCTCATGGGCGGCGCGCCGGAACGCTCGCGCGCGAGCCGCTCAGGGATGAATGTGCGGCGCGCCATCGAGCGCGCAGCGATGCGCGCTGGTGCCCAGATCCACCTGCAGCGTGACGTGCGTGATGCGAAAGCGCACGCCGAGTGCGCTCACGATGGCGTCGAGCGCGGCATCGCCGGGATGGCCGGCGGGCATCACGAGATGCGCGGAAAGCGCATTGCCCGTGGTCGAGAGCGCCCAGACGTGAAGATCGTGCACGTCGATCACGCCTTGCTGCTGCGCAAGAAAAACACGGATGCGCTCGATATCGACACCTTCGGGCACCGCCGCGAGCGCGAGCCGAACCGACTCGCGCAACAGTCCCCACGTGCCGCGCACGATCACGAGCACGACGACGATGCTCATCGCCGGATCGACCCAGCTCCAGCCCGTCGCGAGAATCACGAGGCCGCTCACGGCGACCGCGGCCGAAACGGCCGCATCGGCGGCCATGTGCAGGAAGGCGCCGCGAATGTTGAGATCGTCCTCCTGGCCGCGCATGAAGAGCCACGCGGAGAAGCCGTTGATCACCATGCCGAGCGTGGCAACGATAAACACGTCGAGGCCCGCCACGGGCGCGGGATAGAACAGCCGCCCGATGGCCTCGGCAAGGATCGCGCCGCAGGCGACGAGCAGGAGCGCTGCGTTCGCAAGCGAGGCGAGGATCGACGAGCTGCCGAAGCCGAATGTGTAGCGCGCCGAAGGCCGGCGCGTGGCCAGCCACGCGGCGCCCCAGGCGAGCAGCAGGCCGAGCACGTCGGAGAGGTTGTGGCCCGCGTCGGCGAGCAGCGCGGTGGAATGCGCGATCACGCCGTACACCGTCTGCGCGACCACGATGACGATGTTCAGCGCGACGGCCAGCGCGAAAGCGCGGCCATGGCCCGAGACCGGTGCGTGGTGATGGTGATGACCATGCGCGCCGTGGCCGTGCGCGAGACCGTGACCGTGGTCGTCGCCGTGCGCGCCGTGCTCATGCCCGTGGTCGTGGTCGTGGGGGCCAGCATGGTCGTGGCCATGGCGGCGAGCGCCGTCCGCGTGAAGCGGCGCTGCGCCCTCGCCCGCGCGCTCGGGGTCGGCGCTCATCACGCGAGCTCCTGCCATGTGGACACAGGCTCGGCCACGTGCTCCAGCATGCCCGCGAGCATCGCGCTGATATGCGCGTCCGCAGCGGCATAAAACACCTGTTTGCCCTCTCGTTCCGCACGCACGACGCGCGCGGCGCGCAGCAGGCGCAGATGATGGCTCACGAGCGACGGCGACAGCCCAAGCGCATCGGCAATCGCGCCCACCGCGCGACGGCTCTGCACGCAGGCCAGCACGATGCGCAGGCGCGTGGGGTCTCCCAGCAGGCGGAACAGGTCGGCGAGCGGCACAACGCGCTCGTCCTCGGGATACAGCGACATGGCATGACCCACAACATATGAACAGTTGTTCACATGTTAGTTGCCGCACAGCAACAGGTCAAGCCACGCCGGGAGGATGCACACGGGCAGTTCGGGGAACGGCCACCCGAGTGTGGGAAAATGCCGCCTTCGCTTCTCCCACGTATTTGCCTTTTGGTCATGGAACAGGTTTTTGTCCGCGCGTACGCCGCACATCGCGACGGCCGGCTGGACGACGCCGCGCGCGGCTACTGCGCGATGCTCGCCGCCGATCCCGTGCACGTCGATGCGCTGCACATGCTCGGCGTGCTGCGACACCAGCAGGGCCAGCACGCCGAAGCCGCGGACCTCGTGCGCCGCGCGGTCGATCTGCGGCCCGACGACGCCGCGCTCCAGTTGAACCTCGGCAACGCGCTGAAGGCGCTCGGCGAGCTCGAGGGCGCGATCGAGCGCTTTCGCAATGCACTCACGCTCGCGCCCACGTTTGCGCTCGCGCACTACAACCTCGGCAACGCCTACGCGGCGATCGGCCGCCACGAGGACGCGATGTATGCGTTCGGCCACGCAGTGCGCCTGCAGCCCGGCGACGCCTCGTCGCACAACAACCTCGGCAATGCCCTGCACGCGCTCGGCCGCCACGCCGAAGCCACCGAGGCCTTTCGCCGCGCGCTCAAGATCCGTCCGGGCCACGCGGGTGCGCACAACAACCTCGGCATGGCGCTGAACGCGCTCGGCGACAGCGCGGGCGCCGTCGAGCATTTCCAGAAGGCGCTGCGCGTCCAGCCGCGCTTCGTCGCTGCGCATTTCAACCTGGCGAACACGCTCGACGCCACCGGCTATCACGTGCAAGCCGCCGCGGGCTTCGAGGCCGCCCTCGCCTTGCAGCCGCAATTCCCGCCCGCGCTGTTCGGGCTCGGCAATGCGCTGGCGGCGCTCGGACGGCACGAAGACGCGCTCGGCCACTACGAGCGCGCGATTGGCCTCGATCCGAAGTTCGCGCTCGCATGGCTCGCGCTCGGCACGGCGCAGCACGCGCTCGGCCGCCACGCCGCCGCGCTGCGTGCATTCGACGAAGCGCTGCGCGTGCGACCCGACCTCGCCGCCGCGCATCTGAATCGCGCGCTCGTCTTGCTCACGCTCGGCGACTTCCGCCGCGGCTTGCCCGCATACGAGTGGCGGCTCGACCCGGCCGCGCGCGAAAGCGCGAGCGGTGCCGCGGCGATCGCCAACGCCAACGGCATCAACGGCACCACCGACATCGCGATGACCGCCGCGCCGCCCGCCAATCCCCGCACCGCCGCGGCCGCCCTTGCCGCCGTGCCGCGCTGGCGCGGCGAGCCGCTCGCCGGCCGCACGCTGCTCATCCACGCGGAGCAAGGTTTCGGCGACACGCTCCAGTTCGTGCGTTTCGTGCCGAATGTCGTGGCGCTGGCCCACAGCGGTGCGCGCATCGTGCTCGAAGTGCAGGCGCCGCTCGTGCCGCTCATCGCGCCGGCCGCCCACGTCGCGCACATTACGCTGATCGAGCAAGGCGCGCCGCGCCCCGCCGTCGACCTGCACTGCCCGCTGCTTTCGCTGCCGCTCGAGCTCGGTACGACCTTCGACACTGTGCCCGCGCCGATGCCCTATCTCGCGGCGCCCGCCGCCTATCTGCGCAAGTGGCGCGGCTCGCTCGGCGGGCAGGCCAGGCGCAAGATCGGTCTCGCCTGGTCGGGCCGCATCCAGAAGCACGAAAACCGCTCGCTGCCGCTCGCCGCGCTCGATCCGCTGTTCGCGCTGGACGGCATCGACTGGATCGTGCTCCAGCCGCACCTGAGCGAGGCGGAGCACACGGCACTCGACGCACATCCGCGCGCACGCACGATTCATCGGCTCGAGCGCAAGCTCGAGGATTTCGCGGACACCGCCGCCGTCATCGAACGCCTCGACGCCGTGGTCTCTATCGACACCTCCATCGCCCATCTGGCCGGCGCGCTGGGCGCGAAGCTCTGGCTGATGCTGCCGTTCGCCGCCGACTGGCGCTGGTTCGCCGGCACCGACGCGAGCCCCTGGTATCCGCGTGCGCACCTCGTGCGCCAGCCCCGGCCCGGCGCATGGGACGACGTGATTGCGCGCGTCGCCGCGGCGCTGCGCGAAGCCTGATCGACGCCTGCGTCGGACCGACTCGTATTGCTTGCGCTTCGGCCGTGCGATAGAGCACGAGTGTGGCGATCGGCCCGCAGATGCCCGCGACACCAAACCAGGCGCCCGGCGCCGCCTGGTTGCCCTGCGTCGCGATCTCCGGGAGATAGACGTCGAGCCGCGCCCGCCCGTCTATCGTGCACAATAATGCGATGACGCGGCCGGCTTCGTGCCGCGTCGTCTGCCCTCAATGCCCGATGCCCCGCATGCCCACCGCCGCCCCCCTGACGCTGCGCCCGGCCACCATCGCCGACGCGCCCCTCCTCGCCGCCATGCATGCCGCCAGCTGGCAGACGACGTATCGCGACCTGCTGCCGGCTAGCTTCCTCGAGCGCGAGGTCGATGCCGAACGCGCCGTCTACTGGCGCGCGCGCATGGAGGCGCCCGGCGGGGAGCGCCGCCTCGTATTGATCGCCGAACTCGGGGAGCAACCGGAAAAGCGCACGCCGGTCGGGTTCGTCTGCGCCGAGCGTCAACCCGGCTCGCCGTGGGGCGTGCTGCTCGACAACCTGCACGCGCTGCCAGCACATCAGGGCATCGGCGCGGGCAAGCGGCTCATGCAGGCCGCCCAGGCCTGGGCGCGCACCCAAGGCGAAACGCAGCTCTATCTCTATGTGCTCGAAGGCAATACGTCCGCCATCGCGTTCTATGAGCGGCAAGGTTGGGAATATTCGGGGGCGGAGCCGGACCATATGGGCGGTATCGACATTACCGCGCTGCGCTACATCTACCGGCTTGGCGCTGCTTAACGGAATAGCAAGACAGCGGATCTGCGTGTGATCTGGCGACCGGATCGTCCGCTGGATTGCGGGCACGCACTGCGGACGCACGCCGCGGGCGCTCACACTGGCGCGCCCCAGATTACATACTTAGTACAATTTTGTCTGATTTTCAGACATTTCCGATGGATTCGTACAAAGCAAGACTGCACTATCTAAAAAGTTCAAACGATTGGCTTGCGTTAAGCGCGCTGGGGTGCTGACAAGCCACAGGCCTTTCGAACACCACCGTGTTCTGGTGCACCACCACGCAAAGGCAGCGAGAGATCCATGTCAACTTATCCGTTAGTTCAGGTGGAAGGCGCACTCGCGATGCCGCGTATGCGTCCACTCAACCGCGTCCCGCCGCCGTTTGGCCGCGAGTGGGCGCTCATGCCCCCGCACTTCAGCCTGCGCGCCGAACTCCAGGCCTTTTATGCTGCCTTCATGCGCACGGTGTGCCTGAGCGCGGAAGCGTTCCGTCAGGCATGCCGCTGGGATTTGCAGCGCCGCTTCGTTCCTGAGCCGCCGCGCCCCGCTGCGGCGCCCGTCGGCGGTACATTCAACGCTGCGCAGGCCCAGCAAGCCGCCGCCGATACCTTGCGACACCCCGTGGCCGGCGCGCAGCCCGCCCGTCCCACTGGTCGCGTCGAGCGCATACCGCCGTCGTCACACAAGCTGGCGGCCAGCGCCGTGGCTATTGGCGGTGCAGTGCTGCTCACCTGGATCGTGGCAAGCCATACGCAATTTGGCGAAAGCAAGGACAAAACGGTTCTGCGCATGCCGGCGAGCCCTGTTTCGAGCATCGACGCGAGCGCGTCGGCGCGGCTCTCCGACGAACGCGCGCAGCACGACCTCACGATGTCCGGTGCCGTCCGTGTCAACCAAAACGCGTCCGCGCCAGCGATCGCCCACGCGGCAAGCGCACCGGCTACGGCCGGGAGCCCCGACTTCGGCGGGCGCGCGCACACGAGCACGCCGCTGCGTGCCACACTAACGCCCAAGGCCACGCCCACGAGCGACACAACGGCCAAGGCCGCGAAAGGGCGCCTCGCCGCCGATGCCAAGGGGCGCGCGGTGCACAAGGATTCCGGCCGCCATATGGCGCACATTTCCGCGCCGCACCGCAGTGCGCCGCTCGTGACCGCCCGCCATACCCCTCGCATGTACCCGAAAGCCGCCGATTATTCACCGTTCCAGCCGCACGCAACGTCGAGCGACGACTACGCGTCGCTCACCACGTACGCAGGCACGCGCGCGGCGCCGCGTCCGGCAAACCGTGCAGGGGCGAACATCGACAATACGGAATGGGTGAATCACGTTTCGCAACGCCGCGTGACCGAAGTACCTGACAGCTTCGCAAAGTAGTCTCCCGGGACAACACGTTCCGGAACGCGCGCGCGACATCTGCGATTCACATCCAGCACAACGAAAAGCCCGGCTCCGTGCCGGGTTTTTTGCGTACAAGAAGCGAACCCAACTGATCCCTAGCGCCGGGAGCCGGGCAAGCCCACCTCGGTTTCGCGCTGCAATTGGTCCACCTGATTCTGAAGATCGCGCAACTGGGCCTGCGCCTGGACCTTCTCGGCATTGAGCGCCCGTGTGTTGCCCTGCATCTGGCGTTGATAGTCGTCGACGCGAGCCTGCTGCGTGCGCGCCACGTCGAGGTCCGCCTGCAGGCGGCGGGCCCGGTCCTCATTGAGCGCGATTACGCGATCAATGAACGCCTTCTGCGCTTCGATCTGGGTACGGCGAATCTCGACCTCGGCCAGGCGCTGGGTCTGCTGCACGAAATTCGCATAGATCGCTTCCGCGCGCGCGTCGTCCTGCGAGCGAATCACCCGCCAGAAATGCTTGTCCTGGAACAGCACCACGTAATACGTCATCTCGGGCGGATAGAAGAACAGACTCGCTCCGTAGCTGGCGTTGTACGTCGTGCGCAACTCGACGAGCTGTGCGTCGTGGATGAGCTGCATGAGCGTGGCGACGTCGCCCTGCGTAGCCCCGGCAGTCGCCTGATCGTCCACCATGCCCTCGGGCGGCGGCGTGTTCGCCGGCTGCGGCGTCAGGCTGCCGAGCGACGGCCGGTTGCCCGCCACCGGAGCCACGTCGCTGGCAGGCGCGCCGGCCCATACGACAGCACCGTGCTGCAGGAGCGTAAAGACCGCGGCGCCCAGCAAGGCGCGACGCAGCGGAGTTGATTGCTTCATGACTGCCTGTTCCGTTCAGGATTCCGAGTAACCGCTTATTATCGCCGCCAGAAAATCTCATAAACGTACATTAAATTCGGATAACCGACAGAATGGCCAGTTACTTGTCCGAAATCACCTGCATCCCAATGGGAATATGGGACGAAACCGCGGCTATACCGGGGAAAATCATAAAGGGGGCTGCCGCCCCCGCCCCCCCTTTTTGTCAGAAGTCAGAAGCGCGTCTCGCGCGCCGCACGCAGAAACGTATCGAGTAGCGGTGTACAGTCGAGCAGCTCCGGACCACCCGCGCGATGGAACTCGGGGTGCCATTGCACGCCCACGACGAACGGCGCGCGCCGGTAGCGCACGGCTTCGATCAGGCCGTCGCCCGACGAAACGGCCTCGACCGTCAGGTCGCGACCCAGGCTCTTCACTGCCTGATGGTGGATCGAGTTGACGATGGCCTCGCGCCTGCCCGGGAACATGCTGGCCAGCGACGAGCCCTCGGGAAAGTTGATCGCGTGCCGATGCTGATCGTAGTGCTCGCTCACGTGCACGCCCGCCGTGGGAACATCCGTCGCGATGTCCTGATAGAGCGAGCCGCCGAACGCGACATTGATGAGCTGACAGCCACGGCATACGCCCAGCACCGGCTTGCCCGACTCGATGAATTCGTGCAGCAGCTCCAGCTCGTACATGTCCCGCACGCGGTCGCCGGGCCATTCGGGACGCGGCGCGGTCTCGGCGTAGGTTTGTGGCGAAACGTCAGCGCCGCCTTGCAGCAGGAGGCCGTCGAGGTGCTTAGCATAGTCGCGCAAGCGGATGTTGCTCGGGTGCAGCATGCCCTGATGCCCGACCGTCGGAATCATGAAGACGATCACATCACGCGACATGACCCAATGCGCGATCGACTCTTCGAGATACTGCAGTGTCTTGCCGCGCAGGCCCAGCGCGCCCGGTTCCGGGTGAAAGATGCGGGCCGACACGCCGATGCGCAACGTCCGCTGGGTGATGCGCTGACCCGCGCGGTCGAACAGTTGTCGAGCGCGCGCTGCAAGGATGCGGCCGAGCACCGACCAGGCCGAGTCACTCGGACGCAGATAGCGCGGCGGCTCAGGCGGAATGGCACCCGGGGGCGGGGGGTTTTGTGCGCTGAAATCGGGCGCCTGGCCGAAACCAGCAGGCGCGGCGCCCGGACGCGGGCTAGCCCCCGCCTGCGGTGGTGAAGGCTGGGCAGCGGCTTGCGTTGCGGCGTCCTTCGCACCGGTCCCGGTGGGCGCCGGCACCTCTTTTCCCGCTTCGCCCGCCACCTCGATCGGAATGCGCGGCGCGCCGGCCGCTTCGGCCTGCTGGCGCGCCACGGCGCGCGCGGCCTCTTCGCGTGCCTCGGCGCCTTCCTCCGCGCTCGAAGCAGTCCCGACGTGCGCGGACACCGTCTCCTCGTCGCTGCCGCTGCCCGAGCTATCGGCGCCGGCTGCTTCAGGCGTTATTGCCGATGCGCTCGCGGGCGCGTCGGTCGACGCACGCCGCGCAGCCTCGCCCGAAGAGCCGGAAGCGGCGCCAGGAGCGCCGGCAGGCGTTGCCTGGGGAGAAACAGGGGCGCCGGAGGAGCCTGGGGCGGCGGGCGCGTCGGCTTTGGCAGGACGGTCAGTGCCGTCAGGAACCTCGGGGTGATCGGACTTGTTTTCGCTCATAACGTGGAGTCGGGCGCGCCGCGCGCGCGAACGAATGAACAGGGTTTCGATTATGCGTCGCACCGCATATCGCCGCCACCCCCGTGCACAATCGCTCACACTCTGTTGCAGTTGGGCGCCCGCATGCCCCACGTCCCACTGCGCGCCCAAGCGCGCGTCGACCTTACGGGTCCTGCCGTTCGTCGAAGGTCTCGCGCAACGCGATCTGCATGCTCGCGTGAATCTTCACGCACCAGCGCCACAGCAGCATCGTGAGCGCCGCCGCGCACACCAGCACGCCGATCAGAAAGCCCGTGGGCGGCAGGATCGTTCCCGAAAGCGCGGCGACCAGCACGAACACGCCGATCATCGAGACGACCGGCACGAGCTCGGCGATCGCATGCCGCAGCGCACGCGTGAAGCGCCCCGCCTTTTCGGGCTGCACGCTCACCTCGGCGAGCAGGAGCGCGAGCGACTGCGTCTTGCGCCACACGGCCACCAGAAACGGCATTGCGAGCAGCAACGCGGCGCTCCACAGCACCACGCGCTGGATGCGCTCGTCCGGCACCCAGCCCGTGAGCAGCGGCAAGGCGTAGCGCGCGCCATATGATGCGCCGATGAAAATCGCCGACACGAGCGCGAGATTCACCGCGACCTGCACGACGATGCGCTTCGTGAGCGAGAACAGCGTCGGGCCTTGCGTGCCCTGCGAGCGCGGCATCAGGCAGCGCAGCCACTGGCTGTACATGCCGAAGACGTTCGATACCGCAGGCGGCATCGCGTGCGCAAGCCGCTGGGAGAGCGGATCGGCGAAGCGGATCAGATACGGCGTGGTGAGCGTCGTGATCGCCGAGACGGTCACGGCGATGGGATAGAGAAAGCCGCTCGTGACCTTCAGCGTCAGGCCGAGCGAGGCGATGATGAACGAGAACTCGCCGATCTGCGACACCGTCATTCCCACGCGCATCGCCGTGCGGCCGTCGCGGCCGGCGAGGAAGGTGCCGAGCCCGCACGACACGAGCTTGCCGAACACCACCGCGAACGAGATCACCGCGATCGGCCACGCGTAGTCGAGCAGTACGAGCGGATTGAGCATCAGGCCGATCGTCACGAAGAAAATGGCCGAGAACGCGTCGCGCAGCGGTGCGACCAGATGCTCGATGCGTTGCAGATGGCGCGACTCGGCCATGATCGCGCCAATCAGGAACGCGCCGAGCGCAATCGAGTAATCGAGCTTCACGACCAGCAGGCAAAAGCCGAAGCAGAAGCCGAGCACCGAGACAAGCAGCATTTCGTCGCTGCCCACGCGCGCCACGTAGCCGAGCACGCGCGGCACGATCATGATGCCCGCGAGCAGCGACACCGTCATGAAGAGCAGCAGCTTGCCGAGCGTGACGAACGCGATGCCGGGCGAGAGTTCGCCGGTCTGCGCAATGCCGCCGAGCAGCACCAGCATGGCGATGCCGAGGATGTCTTCGATGATCAGGATGCCGAACACGAGTTGCGCGAACGGCTCGCGCTTCACGCCGAGATCGGAGAGCGCCTTGACGATGATGGTGGTCGAAGAAATAGCGAGGATCGCGCCGAGAAAGAGCGAATCCATGGCGCCCCAGCCGAACGCGTGGCCGATTTCGTAGCCGATCCACAGCATCACCACGATTTCGGAAAGCGCCGCGACGATGGCGGTCGCCCCCACCTGGAACAGCTTGCGCAGGCTGAATTCGAGGCCGAGCGAAAACATCAGGAACACCACGCCCAATTCGCCCATCGTCTGGATGGTCTGCTCGTCGTGGATGAGCTGGAACGGCGGCGTGTACGGCCCGATGATCACGCCCGCTGCAATATAGCCGAGCACCACCGGCTGCTTCAGGCGATGAAACAGCACGGTGACGATCCCCGCGATCGCCATCACGACTGCCAGATCCTGAATGAAGCCGATTCCCTGATGCATGCGCAGATTATCCTTACAAAATACTGTCGAAAAATTGAATGTTACCCGATGAGCGAGGCATGCCGAATCGCTCCTGCAGAAAAAAATTCACGTTCTACAATGATGTGTCCCTTGCCGCGGCGCATGGCCGCATTGCACTGCCGCATCGCACGTCGCGCCCCGCCCGCGGCACCCCCGTCCACCGTGTTGCCATCAATGCCTCCGCTGCCATGACCGTCACGCCATCAGCCGCTTCAGCCCCTTCGGCATTCATGCCGCTCCCTCCGCTCGCCCAACTGGCCGCCGATCTCGCCGCGGGCCGCACCACGAGCCGCGCGCTCGCGGAGGCCGCGCTCGAGCGCATCGCCGCGCCGTCGGGCCAGGGCGCCACCGTTTTCACGCACGTCGACCCGGAGCGCGTGCGCGCCGCCGCCGATGCGCATGACCGGCTGCGCGCATCGGGCACGGTCCTTTCGCCGCTCGCGGGCGTTCCCGTCTCGGTGAAAGACCTGTTCGACGTGCAAGGCGAAGTCACGCGCGCGGGCTCCACGGTGCTCGCGAACGCGGCGCCCGCGAGTGCCGACGCGCCCGTGGTCGCGCGCCTGCGCCATGCGGGCGCGGTGCTCGTCGGCCGCACCAACATGAGCGAGTTCGCGTTCTCCGGGCTCGGCCTGAACCCGCACTACGGCACGCCGCTTTCGCCTTACCGGCGCGGCGCGGCCGGCGACGAGCGTGTCGCGGGCGGTTCGTCCTCGGGCGCGGCGGCGTCGGTCGCCGATGGCATGGCCGCCGTCGCGCTCGGCACCGACACGGGCGGCTCGATCCGCATCCCGGCGGCGTTCTGCGGCCTCACCGGCTTCAAACCCACGGCCGCGCGCATCCCCAAGGCGGGCGGCGTGCCGCTCTCGCCGACGCTCGACTCGTTCGGCCCGATCGGCAACACGGTGGCGTGCTGCGCGCTGGTGGACCGCATCCTCGCCGGACTGGCGCCGCACGTGCCGGCGGCCCGGCATCTGGATGGCGTGCGCATCGGCGTCCTCACGAACTACGTGACGGACGGCATCGAGCCACAGGTGGCCGAAGCGCTCGACACGGCGCTCAAGCACCTCGACGCGGCCGGCGCGATCGTGAGCGAAGTGCGTTTTTCGGCGTTCGAGCGTCTCGCCGGGATCAACCGCTTCGGCTTCTCGCCGATCGAAGCCTACGCGTGGCATCGGCCGCTCCTCGCGCAACACCGCGACCAGTACGATCCACGCGTGCTCGTGCGCATCCTCAAGGGCGAGCCCGCGAGCGCCGCCGATTATCTCGACCTGATCGCCGCGCGCGCCGCCGTGATGGACGAGGCGCAGGCGACGCTCTGGTCGCGCTTCGACGCCGTGATCGCCCCGACCGTGCCGATCGCGCCGCCGGCGCTCGCCCCGCTTGTCGCCGACGACGATGCGTTCGCGCGCACCAATGCGCTCGTGCTGCGCAATCCGAGCGCGTTCAACTTCCTCGATGCCTGCGCGCTCTCGCTGCCGATCCATCATCCGGGCGAGGCGCCGGTGGGGCTGATGCTGGCCGGCGCGCCCTACGCCGACGACGCGATCCTCGCAATCGGCCGCGGCGTGGAAGCGGTGCTCGCGCCGCTGCGATAAGCGAGAAAGAGACACGGTGACCCGCGCATGCGCGGGCGCCGCCTGCGCATGGTCAAGGGCGCTCGCTCGCGCCGCTCCCCCTTCGCGCTAAAATCCCGAAACGCCGTTGCAGCCGCCTTGACCAGGACACCCGGACTCGCCCGCGAGGACTTGCCTAAGGCCGGCTGCGCTGTCCAACCCGAATAAACGAACCACATGAACGACGATAACGCGCTGCTGCGCCGCGAGCGCGGCCTGCTGGTCCTCCTCGGCCTGATCTGTCTCGCGCTGCTGGGCGGCGCACTTTATTTCCAGTACGCCGAGCATCAGGACCCTTGCCCGCTGTGCATTCTCACGCGCTACTTCTTCATCCTGATCGCGATCTTCGCGTTCCTCGGCGCGCGCTTCGCCAGTTGGCGCGCCGTGCGCACGCTCGAAGCGCTCGTCGTGATTTCGGCGGTGGGCGGCATCATCGCCTCCGCCAAGCTCGCCTGGGTGCAGGCAGTCCCGAACTTCAGCTGCGGCTTCGACACACTGCAGCCCGTCGTCGACGCGCTGCCGCCCGCGCACTGGCTGCCCGGCGTCTTCAAGGTCCAAGGCCTGTGCGAAACCACCTATCCGCCCGTCCTCGGCCTCACGCTGCCGCTCTGGTCGCTGCTCGCATTCGCCGTCGTGTTCGTCGCGGTGCTCGCAAGCCTGTGGCGCAACCGTCGCCGCCAGGTGGCCTGGCCCGGCATCCGACGCTGAGCGTCATCGCGCCGCACGCCTCCCCGTGACCACGGGCGGCGGCGCGCCGTCTCCTTCGCCGTACCCGCTGCAGCACCTCGCGCTCCCCGCGCCGCTCCTCGACTCGCGGCGCCTCCCCCTCCGCCTCGCCATCGCCAGAAAGGGCCGAATCATGCGGCGTTCTGTCATAGGCACCGTCGCATAACCCCCATCTCCCACAAGGAATACTTTCCGGGCGCTGTCAGTGCTAAATTCGGAACTGGATGGCGATCTACGTGCGCGAGGCCGGCCTGGACAGTCAAGGCGCGCTCCGGCTCCCTGCGTAACGCGCGCCTGATCCGCAATGTCTCCCGGGTTTCACATGACAACGCAAACCATCCGCTTCGTCCGTCGTGGCGCCGTGCACGAGGTGCATGACGCGCCCATCACGCGCACGGTGCTCCAGCACCTGCGCGAGGATTTGCACGCCTGTGGCACCAAGGAAGGCTGTGCCGAGGGCGACTGCGGGGCCTGCACGGTCGTGATCGGCGAACTCGGCGAGGATGGCCGTCTCGCACTCAAGGCGGTGAACGCCTGCATCCAATTTCTCCCCACGCTCGACGGCCGCGCGCTCTTCACCGTCGAAGACCTGCGCGCGCCCGACGGTGCGCTGCACCCCGTCCAGCAAGCGATGGTCGACTGCCACGGCTCGCAGTGCGGCTTCTGCACGCCGGGCTTCGTGATGTCGATGTGGGCGCTCTACGAGCGCCAGGGCGCCGACGCGGGCCTGCCCACGCGCGACGAAATCGACCAGGCGCTCTCGGGCAACCTGTGCCGCTGCACCGGCTACCGGCCGATCATCGACGCTACGCAGCGCATGTTCGACCTTGCGAGCTATCCGCGCGTCGCGCTCGCGCGTGCGCCCCTTGAAGCGGCGCTGCGCTCGATCGCGCGCAGCGAGACTTTCGAGTATTGCGGGCCCGCCGTGCGCGGCGCC
>DATEJU010000192.1:0-2549 GCA_035277805.1 Paraburkholderia sp.
AAGTATGACCAAATCTGAATTGGTCGCGCAGCTGGCTACGCGATTTCCGCAACTTGTTCTCAAGGATGCGGATTTCGCGGTCAAGACGATGCTCGATGCGATGTCCGAGGCGCTTGCCAAGGGCCATCGCATCGAAATTCGCGGCTTTGGCAGCTTCGGCCTGAATCGTCGGCCGTCGCGCGTTGGGCGCAATCCCAAGTCGGGTGAAAAGGTGCTGGTGCCTGAGAAGTTCGTGCCGCACTTCAAGCCGGGTAAGGAATTGCGCGAGCGCGTCGACCGTAATTCGGGCGAGCCGCTTAAGGCAGACGAGCCGGACGACGATCTGTAAGCGCCGCAGGGTATTTGCAGCGGTTGCAGCCGTTGGCGGTCAATGCCAGATGGCCAGTGCATGGACCGGAAAAAGCGCAGGGTTTTCGAAACCCGGCGCTTTTTTTTCGTCCACATTTTTATGGCGCCGGATTTGCCCGCGGCAGGGGTTTTGCGCGAATGTGTGCGCCAGTGCGCAGTTTGCTCGATGCGCGCAGCCACGGCCCTTGAGCCCCCGGCTTCGCGCACGTGCCGGCTCGCGAGCCGTTCCATTACAATACGGGACACTTCGGCGCGGCCGTTGCTGCGGTGCAGCAGGCGATCCGTGCCGGCGCTTTCCCGTAACTGCCAAGAGAATCCTTCATGAGATTGATCGCCTGGGTGATCCGTGTGCTGGTGTTCGTGTTGCTGCTCGTGCTCGCACTGGGGAACACGGATCCTGCGACGCTGCACTTCCTGGCCGGCTATTCGTGGCAGGCTCCGCTGATCCTGATCGGCCTCGCGTTCTTCGTGGTCGGCCTGCTGGCCGGCCTGCTCTCGGCGCTGCCCGCGATGTTCCGGCTGCGCATGGAGAACGGGCGGCTGAAGCGCGATTTGCGCAGCGCCAAGGAAACGCCGGCGACGCCCGCAGAACCGCCGCTGCCGCCGCTCATCTGATTCGAATTGCCGTGCCGCGTGCCGTAGATGTCTCATAGGCGCTTGCCGGGCGCTTCATAGGCATCCGCGGCGCGCGGCCTGATTACCGTTCATACCATCGCTCGCATGGATCTCGATTTTTGGTGGCTGCTCGTCATTCCCGTCGCGTTCGCGCTCGGCTGGATGGCTTCGCGCTACGACCTCAAGGCGCTGCTTTCCGAAAGCGCCAATCTGCCGCGTTCGTATTTCCGCGGCCTGAATTTCCTGCTCAACGAACAGCCCGATAAGGCCATCGACGCGTTTATCGAGGTTGCCAAGCTCGACCCCGAAACCGTCGAGCTGCACTTCGCGCTCGGCAATCTGTTTCGCCGCCGCGGCGAGACCGATCGCGCGATTCGCGTGCACCAGAACCTGCTCTCGCGCTCCGACCTGCCCGTGACCGAGCGCGATCACGCGCTCTATGAGCTTGGCCAGGACTTCCTGAAAGCCGGCATGCTCGATCGCGCCGAAGAGACGTTCAGCATGCTCAAGTCGGGTGACTACGCGCAGGGCGCGCAGCGCGCGCTGCTCACCATCTACGAGATCGAAAAGGACTGGAACCGCTCGATCGAGACCGCGCGTCTGCTCGAAACCATGGGTGCGCCGTCGCTCGACCTCGAAATCGCCCAGTTCCATTGCGAGCTCGCGCAGGAAGCATTGCAGCGCAAGAGCCCGGACGAGGCGCGGCGTCAGCTTGGGCTCGCGCTCAAGGCCAATGATCAGAACGTGCGCGCGACGATTCTCGCGGGCGACGTGGACGCAGCGAGCGGCGACTGGCAAGCCGCGCTCGCGCAATGGAAGCGCGTCGAGACGCAGAATCCCGCCTATCTACCGCTGGTGGCCGAGAAGGTCATGAAGGGCTACGAGGCGCTGGGCCGCGCGCAGGACGGGGCGCAACTGCTCACCGAGTGGGTCGATCGCCATTCCTCCAACGATCTGCTCGACGTCGCGTATAAATACGTTGCCGAGCTCAATGGCCCGGACGCGGCCCACACGCTCGCCCGCACGCAGATGCAGAAGTCGCCGAATCTCGCCGGCATGACGCGTCTGCTCGAAGCGCAGCAGGCCACGGCCGACGAGCCGCGGCGTGGCGAGCTCGAGCTCATGCGCAAGCTGATCCAGCAGCGCACCAAGAATCTGCCACGTTACACGTGCCAGAACTGCGGCTTCCGGGCGCGCCTGTTTTACTGGCAGTGCCCCGGCTGCAGCGGCTGGGAAACCTATGCGCCGCGTCGCGTCGAGCCCATCCCGGCATCGAGCTGATGCGCGAGGGCCCACTTTGAAGGCGGCGCCCGCGCGCTGACCTGCTCGCGCCTGCGCGGCCAGACGCCGACGCGAGTGAGCGAGCAGGCGCCGCCAGTCGAGTGCGCATCGGCGCACATGCAACACCCACTTCCGAATTTGTCACCGGAGCGCGTATGAAAATCACCATTATCGGTACCGGCTACGTCGGCCTCGTCACCGGGGCGTGCCTTGCCGAAATCGGTCACGACGTGTTCTGTCTCGACGTCGATCCGCGCAAGATCGACATCCTGAACGGCGGCGGCGTGCCGATCCACGAACCGGGT
>DATEJU010000193.1:0-6079 GCA_035277805.1 Paraburkholderia sp.
GCTTCCGCTGCGCCACAGCTTCAGCGAGTGGCGCTGGATGATCCATGGCACGCCGAGCGGATTCGGCCAGTCCGCAAACAAGTGAATCAGCCCGCCGCACGCGAACCCGAATGCCGGCGCGGCAATCGCCAGGTGTCCCAACTCGCGATACGACCACAGCAGCAAGGCAACCCAGCCGACGCCCCAATGGGTGAGCGTCCGATGCGTAATCCAGAGCCTGCGCTTCTTGCTCCACCACGCAACTTCGAGCCAGTCGGGGGCAGTGCCGCCCGCCACGCCCGCAATGAATGCCAATGCGGCATAGAGGTGCCAGGGACTGTCCGTCCCGGTGTGCGTGACGATTGCAGCGCCGATGACGCCGGCTGCCCAGCCGGTGGCGTGATGTGCGGTCCCTGATGCCATGAAGCGGTGTAGTGCGAAGTCGAAAGAGGGCGCAATCTTCGCAGATGCGACGGCTTCATGACAGGGGGCGACGCGCAGAATTTACTGCGCGCCGTTCGAGACATCAGGTCGTGCAGCGCGCCACGTCGAAGCGCATTTCTTCCTCGGGCGGATCGTTCGAGCTGGACGCGCCGTGCGTCACGCGAATCACCGATCCATAGCCGTTCGGCGTGAGCGTGACGAAATACGATGCGTTCGAGCGCGCGCCAATCGCGAGTTCGGTGGCGTTGCCTGAATGCGATTCGTACGCGCGCGACAGGTGGCTTTTGAGGCAACTCGCGATCGACGAAGGCGAGCGGGCCGACGATGCGTAGACCATCGTGTCGCTACTGAAAGCAGTATTGGGCGGCGACGATCCGCAGGCGGCGACGAGTGCGAGCGGCAGGGCAGCGACAAGGCGTTGCGTGAAGGTATTCATGACATGAGCGTCGTAGCGAATGCATGGCGAAAAGCAACGCGAGATGCGCTGCGGCGAACGTGCTCATGAGTATACGCATGCGTCTGACAGCGCAGCTTCACGCAGAAGTAAAAAGATGCAACAGAGAAGGCGCCATGCGCGCCGGCTCGCGGATCGACACGATAGCCGCGAGGAAAGTTGACGATACGAAATCGAGAAAATTCAGAGCAAGGCGCGGGGAAAGGCGCCTGCAAGAGGGCGCAGGAAAAACCGCGCCGCCCGCACGAAGGCTTGCGCCGCGAGGCGCAAGCCAATGCACTTTAGAAGCGGTGACGCAGGCCGATCGTTGCGGCGATCTGGTTGTTCGTCGTCGAGGGCGACAGCGTGTTGATTGCCGCGACGTTGGCAATAGCCGCGCCGTTCTGAACGCCGAGCGAACCCGAAGCGTGCTGGTACACGCCGGCGAGGTAGACGTCGGTGCGCTTGCTGAGCGAGTAGTCGGTGCCGAGCACGAAGGTGTGCCACTTCGGGCTTTGATCGCCGGTGCCGGTGCCGGTCACGGTGCCGTCGGTGAACGTGTACGAGCCCACGAACGCGAGTGCCGGGGTCAGGTGGTAGGCGCCGTTGATTTCGTAGTTGTCGAGGTGCAGGTTCAGGCCGCTGATCCCGGCGAGATTCATGCCGCCGCTGCCGAGGCTTTGCAGGCCGTCGATCTGCGCGTGCGACCACACGAAGCCGACTTGCGCCGCGCCGTACGTGTAGTTCGCGCCGACACCGAACGAACGCTGCTGGCGTGCCGAGATGTTCTGGTCAGCCGAGGCGGCGCCGTTCGCATTTCCGCCATAGCTGCCCGAGTTGTTCAGCTGCAGGTAGCCGGCCGCCACATTGAGCGGGCCGTTGCTGTACGACGCGCCCGCGCTCCATGCGCGGCTGTTGGCGAAACCGTCGGCCTGGTTCGAGAAGCCATACAGACCGCCGAACTGGAGGCCCGCGTAGTTCGCACTCGAGTACTTGAGCGCATTCTTGATCGAGAACGACTGCGCGAAATTATCGTTGTCGAACGGGTGGCCGGCCAGGTTATTGCCGAAGCCGAGGCCGGCTTCCGAGAGCGGCGCCAAATACTGGTTCATCGAGTCGTACTGACGGCCGAGGGTGAGCGTGCCGTACTGATCGCTTTGCAGACCGACGAAGGCTTGTCGGTTGAAGCCGTTGTCGCCGTTTTTGTAGCCGCCGTTATTGAGATTGAAACCGCTCTCCAACGTGAAGATCGCCTTCAGGCCGCCGCCGAGGTCTTCAGCGCCTTTCAGGCCGAAGTAGTTGTTCGACATCGCGCCGCTGCCCTGTGCCCACAGGCTGTGGCCGCCGGCATTGTTCGCATAGAGAAGGCCGGCATCCAGCGAGCCGTACAGGGTTACGCTGCTTTGCGCATGTGCGCTCATTGCAAATGCACCGAGAACGCCAGCGAGGATAAGGGTTTTTTTCATGCTTTTAACTCCGGACAATACTTGGGAATCTCACGGAAAACGATTACTGCGACAGTTTCCGTGGTCTGATGATTCGAGGCGGAGTGTATTCCGATAGTCTCGATGATTTTCTTTGCATGGTGCAACAATTCATTTTTGAAACCGCAATAACAGCATTAATTCCGCCAAGTCGCTGCGTAGAAAGCATTTTTTAAAAAGATTTCTGGATGCGGCAAAAATGCACAATTCGAGATTATGTTGTACGAGTGCGACGCCGTCGTCTGGCTTATGTGACGGGCGCGGGCGCCGATGCGCGATTTGTTACGGGATATTTCTACCGATTTTTGAAAGGTACTGTTCCAGTTTGTGCGACTTATGGGCGCGGATTCTGGCGGTACAATGCGTTCACCCCTTGACCAAGGGTGGTCTTTTTCATCTGTTTTACGCGGCTTTCGGGCCGCGTTTTTTTTGCTGCCGCGGTCGAATCATTTTTCATCCGATTGGCAATGTGAAAGACAGTATTGCGAAAAATGAAACGAGACATAGCGCCGCATTCGACTGCGCAGGCGGCGCGGCTATTTTTCGATAGTCGGTCTATTTGAATTCCCACCCAATCCCGACGATTTCACGGCGAGCCAGGAATGGCGCCGTCGGAGGCGGCGTGAGCGTCGATTGGGTGCTTGCGGTTAAAATCTGGCCCCTGCCCGCGATGCAACGGGCAGTCTCCGCAGAACCCGATGGAAACCGCCATGACCGATTCTTCACCCGCAGTCATTCCCAAGGACGCCCCCGAGGACACTTTTCAGGACCCGAACACCGCTTCGTCCGAAGTGGTCCAGGAACCGCGTCTGTGGCGCAAGGACGGCTGGACGGCGCGCGTCATCAAGAACGAGGACGACGACGGCTGGGCCGTCGAAATGATCAAGGACGGCGAGCCGGAGCCCGCGCTGGTCGGCCCGTGGACCATGGGTCGCGACAAGAAGAATCCGAAGCCGCTCGACACCTCGGCGTTCAACACGCTCGTGAAAACGGCGTCCGAGGTATTGCGTCGTCACGAGCAGCAACTGCATGCGTTGCTGCACAAGCACGTGGGCCTGAGCACGGGCGACGGTGACATCGACGTGACCCTCGATATCGTGCCCGACGAATACGAGCCCTACGCGCTGCTCACGGCGCTCGACGCGTTTGGCGAGCAGATCGCGCAGGTGCGCGTCGCGCCCACCTTCAAATTGACCAAGGCACGCGCGCAGACATGGGCCGAAGGCGGCTTCGGCCGTATCGATTGAGGCTCGCGCTCGCGCAACCGCACGTTGGCGGGGGCGCTCAGTCCTGCTGACAGAAGATGGCCGTCAGCAGCGGCCCGGCATGATGGACGATGGCGGTGTTGCCGGCCGCATCGAGTGCCGCCTGCACCTTGGCCTGCGTGGCCACGACTATCGCGCCGTACGCCGAACGGGCGATCGGCTTGCCGTTGCCGGTCTGGAAGAGCGGGTCGTCCTGCTGGAAGCCCACGATCGCGAACACGTTGAAGCCGTAGGCAGTCAGATGCTGGCCGTGCGCCGGCCAGAACGCATTGATCGAATTGCTTTCGACCTTCATGGGCTTCGCGTCGATCAGCTTCTGGTCGATGAGCCCCGAGATGAAGTCGTGCGCCGACTCCTTGCAGGTGAGCGAATCGTCGAGAGCGGCGGCGTGGCCGGTGAGCGGCACGAAGGGCAGTGCCGCGAGCAGAAGAGCAGCAAAGGGAAAACGTTTCATTGGAATTCTGGCGAATGGGCTGCGCTGGCGCCATCCGGCATCCACGTAATGCGCGGTGGCCGGGGCGAAGCGTTGCACTGTACGCGGGTTCGCGCGAACTTGCTTGGGGCACCACATCGTAGGACCATCACACGCCGCGCGTGCGATGCGGCCCCTATTGCCTTTCAATTTCGATTCGTCAGCCGGAAAACCTGCAAGTTTTTTGGAAGCCGTATATTATTTCGCGGTTATGACTGGAAAAGACAAACCTGCAAAACCGGCTCCGCAAGGGGTGCCGCGGCCACGCACGTGGGACGCGCGCGCGGCGCGCTGGCTCGTGACGCCGCTCGTGCCTACCCGCGTCACCCCCAATCATCTGACCACGCTGCGCCTGCTGATTGGTCTTGTCGGCGCTTTCTATCTGGCGCGCGGCGACTTTTTGCACGTCAATATTGGCGCATTTCTGATTGTTTTGTCGAATTTCGTTGATCACACCGACGGCGAACTCGCTCGAATCAGTGGTAAAACCAGTCGCATCGGCCATTTCTACGATCTCGCCGCCGACGCGCTGATAACCGTCCTTCTGTTTCTGGGCATGGGCTACGGGCTGGGCGTCGCAGCGGCTGACGCCAGTTCCGCCGCGACCGAATGGCGTGTGCCGCCTGTCGTGCTCGGCGGTGTTGCGGGCGTGGCGGTCGCAGTGATCTTCTTCCTGCGCATGCGCATCGAGGAAATGGCGGGCAAGGCCGGCACCCAGCAGGCGTTCGTCGGCGGTTTCGAGACGGAAGACGTGCTTTATCTGTTGCCGCTCGTCACCCTCACGGGAATCGTCTCGCCGTTCGTCGTGGCGGCTTCCATCGGCGCGCCGCTCTTTGCCATCTACGTGGTGCTCGACTACTGGCGCGTCATGCGCCGCGTGAGACCCGCCAAGGAAACCAGTCAAGTCTGGATCAGCCGATGAGTGTGCAAGCAGAAGAAGAACAAGTCGTCTCCGATACGCGCGTTGCTGGCGGGCAGGCCGTCGCGCCGGACGTCGCGGTCGGCCGCGCGCTGAACAAGCTGAACCCGGCGCAATTGCGCGACGAGTATGTGAGTCAGGGCTCGTTTCTCTATCTCTCCGAATTCTTGCCTCCCGACGCGACACAGCGGCTCGTCGATGCCGCCAACGCGCTCATGCCCGAGGTCAATCGCAATTTCATCCCGGGGCATAAGGCCGGTGGCAGCGTGAGCCGTCACACCATCGACCGTCTGCAACCGTATATCGCGGAGCTGTACCGCTCGCCGAAGCTCATCGCGTGGCTCGAAAAGATCACGGGCGACCGGCTTCAACTTTCGCCGGAAGACGATCCGCACGCCTATGCGCTCTATTACTACACGCGCGCGGGCGATCACATCGGCTGGCACTACGACACCTCGTACTACGACGGCCGCCGCTATACCGTGCTGTTCGGCGTGATCGACGACTCCTCGTGCATCCTCGACTACGAGCTGCACACGCGCGACGACAGCAAGCCCGACGAGCCGGGCGCCGTGCAATATCCGCCGGGCGCGCTCGTGCTGTTCGACGGCGACAAGCTGCGCCATCGCGTTACGCCTGGCCGCGAAGGCGAGGTGCGCGTCTCGCTCACGTTCGAATACGTGACGAACCCGAACATGCGCCCGTGGCGCCGCTTCATCTCGAACATGAAGGACGCGATTGCATACTTCGGCTTTCGCCAGGTGTTCCGCAAGGCTCTCCAGTCTGCGCGCTCAGGCGGCGGCAAGGCCGGAGGGGCGGTGTGAGTCGTGCTGCCATTTTGCTGTTGTCGATCGGCACGGCACTCTTCATCGCGCTGCTCGCATGGCAGGGTCTCGGCTCGGTGACGGGCGCGCTCGCGGCCGCGGGTTGGGGGCTGGTGCTGGTCGCCGCGTTCCATGTCGTGCCGCTCGCGCTCGATGCAGGTGCGATCGCGGTGTTGTTGCGCAAAAGCGAGCAGGTCGACCAGCGCGATGCGCTGCTCGCACGCTGGAGCGGCGAGTCCGTGAACAGCCTGCTGCCGGC
>DATEJU010000194.1:0-28291 GCA_035277805.1 Paraburkholderia sp.
CCTGCTCGCGCGCATCGGCCACGCGCGCGACGGTGCTGTCGAACGCGGCCTGATGCATGAGCGGCCCAAGCTCCACACCCGCCTCGAACGCGGGGCCGGTCTTGAGCGCGCGCACCGCCGCCGCGTAACGTTCCACGAACACCTCGTAAAGCGTGCGCGCCACGAAGATGCGGTTCGCCGCGCAGCAATCCTGGCCCGAGGTCTGGAACTTGGCGCCCACGGCCACCTTCACGGCCTGGTCCAGATCCGCGTCTTCCGTCACGATGAACGGTGCATTGCCGCCGAGCTCGAGCGCGACTTTCCTGATGCCCGCTCGCGCCGCCGCCTGGGTCACGAGCGCGCCCACGCGCGTCGATCCGGTGAAGCTCACGGCACGCACGCGCGTGTCGCTCACGAGCGTTTCCATCGCCATCTGCGGTTCGCCGATCACGACGTTGAAGACGCCCGCGGGGAAGCTGGCCTCCTCGGCGAGCTGCGCGAGCGCGAGCGCCGAATACGGCGTCTCGTGCGCGGGCTTCACGACGACCGTGCAGCCCGCCGCGAGCGCGGCGGCGGCCTTGCGCGTAATCATCGCCACCGGGAAGTTCCACGGCGTGATGAGCGCGGCCACGCCCACGGGCTCCATCACCGTGCCAAGGTGCGCGCCGTCGATATGCGTGGGAATCGTGCGCCCTGCGAGGCGCTTTGCTTCATGCGCGAACCATTCGACAAAGCTCGCCGCGTAGCGAATCTCGCCTTGCGATTCCGCGAGCGGCTTGCCCTGCTCCAGCGAAAGCAACGCGGCGAGATCGTCCTGATGGCGCAGGATCAGTGCGTGCCAGCGCAGCAGCACTGCGCTGCGCTGCTGCTGCGGCACCCAGCGCCACGCCTCGAAAGCGCGCTGCGCGGCATCGATGGCGGCAACGATCTGCGCACGTTCGAGCATCGGCACATGGCCGATCACGGTCTGGTCGGCGGGGTTCTGTACGGCCACCGTGGCGGCGCTGTCGCTGTGGATCCAGCGGCCGTCCACGTAGCACAGCGATTTGAACAGGATGGGGTGTCCGGGCAACATGTCGTCTGCTCCTCCTCGGTCGACAGGGATGCTATGGAGTCCATTCTGTCCCGGCGCCGCACGCGAAATTTTCGGTTTTGATAGCGTGCTTTTGCGGTTCTTTCTGAACTCGCTGGCCTCGATCCGAAAAATTCGCCGGCTTATCTGGCGTCTTCTTCCAGCCACGCGGGCCGATGGGCCGGCGCGCACTTCACCACCTTCGTCACGATGTAAGTGAAGTAGCGCTCGATGCCGAGATCCTCCATGAGCAGGCCGTCGATGAAGCGCTGATAGTGGTCGATGTCGCGCGCCATCACGTGCAGCACATAGTCGACGCCGCCGCCCGTTGCGTAGCACTGCAGCACCTCGTCCGCCGCGCCGATGCGATCCTCGAAGCGCCGCATGTCGTGCGCGGTGTGCCGCGAGAGCGTCACCTCCACGACGATGCGGCTGCCCCTGATCGCGCCCGGCCAGTCGACGTCCGCGCGATAGCCGCGGATCACGCCGCGCTCCTCGAGCTTGCGCACGCGCTCCCACGCGGGCGAGATCGACAGGTTCACTTCTTCAGCGAGCTTCGATTTGGTAATGCGGCCATCGCGCTCGAGGATGCGCAGAATCGCGAGGTCGTAGCGGTCGAGCCTGATCACGCCCATCGTGTTCATGCCGCGACGCTCAGGTTGCGCTCGACCACGTCGGCGACCACGGCCACGGTGTCGCCCGCCTGCACGAGCCCCGGGAAATGGCGCGCCGCGAGCAGCCCGCTGCGCCGCGCAACGTATTCCACGGGCCGCGCGCCGGTACGGTCGATGTCGTGCACGCGCGCGAGCACGTCGCCGGCCTCCACCATCTCGCCGAGATCGCGGCACATCTCCAGCAAGCCACGATGCTCGCTTGTCGTGTAGCAACGCGCATCGGGCATGTCGAGCAGCGTGGTCGTGCGCGGCGCGCCCTCGCGCGCAGCGCGGTCGCTGGCCTTACGCTCGATCACGCCGGCATGCGCGAGAAAGCCGCGCACGCCGCGATCCGCAATCGCCACGCTCGCCGCCGTCGAGGTGCCGCCGCCGCCCAGCTCGGTCGAGACGAACACCTTGCCCGCTTCCTCCACGGCGCTGTCGAAGAGGCCCACGCTATCGAGCTCCAGCATGCGCATCGAATAGGGCGCTGCGAACGCGCGCATCGCGCGCTCGCAGCGCGCCTGCTGCTCGCCATCGGGCAGCACGTGAATCGCCGCGAACGGCACGAAGTCGAGCGTGCGACCGCCCGCGTGGATGTCGAGCACGTAATCGGCGCGCGCGAGCAGATGGCGCTGAAAATAATCGGCGATCTTTTCCGTCACCGTGCCGTCGGGCCGGCCCGGAAAACTGCGGTTCATATTGCCCGCATCGATCGGCGACGTGCGCAGCCCCGCGCGAAACGCCGGATAGTTCATGTACGGCACGACGATCACGCAGCCGTTCACCTCGGCGGCATCGAGCGAGCCCGAGAGTTTCGCGAGCGCGATCGGGCCTTCATATTCATCGCCGTGATTGCCGCCCGTGAGCAGCACGGTCGGTCCATCGCCGCGCTTGACCACGGTGAGCGGAATCATGATGGCGCCCCACGCCGAATCGTCGCGCGAATACGGCAGCTTGAGAAAGCCGTGTTGCACGCCCTCGGCGTCGAGGTCGATGGTGGGGGTGATGGGAGACGCACGCATCGCCCCTACTCCTTCACGAACAGTTTGCGCGGCGTATTGCAGAACGTCTCCACGCCGGTTTCGGTGATCAGAATGCTTTCGGTAATTTCGAGGCCCCAGTCGTCGAGCCACAGGCCCGGCATGAAGTGGAACGTCATGCCGGGTTCGAGCACCGTACGGTCGCCCGGACGCAGGCTCATGGTGCGCTCGCCCCAGTCGGGCGGATAGCTCGCGCCGATCGGGTAGCCGCAGCGGCTGTTCTTTTCGATGCCCGACTTGCGCAGCACGGCGAAGAAGGCGTGGGCGATGTCCTCGCAGACGTTGCCCGGCTTCGCGGCGGCGAGTCCCGCTTCGATGCCTTCGATCACGGCTTTTTCCGCATCGATGAAATGCTTTGGCGGCTTGCCGAGATACACGGTGCGCGACTGCGGGCAGTGATAGCGCCGGTAGCAGCCTGCGATCTCGAAGAACGTGCCGGCATTCGCGCCGAATGCGGAGTCGTCCCAGGTGAGATGCGGCGCGGCTGCGTCGGAGCCGGTCGGCAGCAACGGCACGATGGCCGGATAGTCGCCGCCGTAGCCGTCTACGCCGGTAATGCCTGTCGCGTAGATTCGCGCGACCAGGTCGCTCTTTTTCATACCGGGCTCGACGGCTTGCAGAATGCTCGCGTGCATCTTTTCGACGATGCGGGCCGCGACGCGCATGTACTCGATCTCGCGCGCCGACTTCACGGCGCGCTGCCAGTTCACGAGCGCGGTGGCGTCGGCCCAGCGCGCGACCGGAAGATGACGCTGAAGCGCGGCATACGCGGCGGCGCTGAAGTAGTAATTGTCGAGCTCGACGCCGATGCGCAGCTCATCCCATCCGCGCGCCATGATGACTTCGCGCGCGAGATAGTCCATCGGATGACGCTCCGTGGACTGCACATAATGATCGGGATAACCAATGATCTGGTCGTGCGCGAGGAAGGTCGTGCGCTTCGCGCCGTTGGCGTCCTGGCCGCGCCCGAACCACACGGGCTCGCCCCCGTGGGCGAGCAGCACGCACTGGTGCACGTAGAACGACCAGCCGTCGTAGCCCGTGAGCCAGTACATGTTGGTGGGATCGGTGACGATCAACAGGTCGATGCCGGCCTGCTGCATCGCCTTGCGCGTCTTCGCGATGCGCGCCTCGTATTCGCTGCGCTCGAACGCGAGACGCGGCGCCGCCGTGCTCGCATCCACTTTCGTTTCATTCACTGCCGACATCGTCCCCTCTCAAAGCGTCACTGCGTTGTGAAAAACCGTTCCGGCTCCCGCCGCGCGGGCACGCGCGAGCGCGAGTGCGGCGATCGCGGTGTCCTGCGCGCCGGTCCCGGTGAGGTCGCAAATCGTGATCTCGTCGTCGCTCGTGCGCGCGGGGCGCCGCCCGGCGACAATCTCGCCGAGTTCGTCGAAGCGCGCGTCGGCGGCTACTGCGCCCGCGCGTATGGCGTGCGCGAGTTCGCCGAGCACGCGCGTTTGCTGCAGGCGGTCGCACACGTAGCGCGCGGCCGCGAATACCGGGGGCGCGAGCTCGTTCTTGTACTCGGCGTCCGAGCCCATCGCCGTGACGTGCAGGCCCGCGTGCAGATCGCTCGCGCCAACGAGCGGTTCGCGGCTGGGCGTGGTCGTGATGGCGATGTCGGACTGCGCGAGCGCATCGCGCACGGAATTCGCCACGCGCGCCTGCACGCCGTGGCGGCGCTCCGCCTCGGCGGCGAAGGCCTCGGCGCGCGCGGTGTCGCGCGCCCACACGCTCACGCGCTCGATCTTGCGCACCAGCATGAGCGCGTCGAGTTGCAGACGCGCCTGCTCGCCCGCGCCAATGATGGCCGCGCTGTGTGCGTCGGCGCGCGCGAGCCAGCGCGCCGCGACCGCGCCCGCAGCGGCGGTGCGCACTGCGGTGAGATAGCCGTTGTCGAGCAGCACGGCTTCGGTGAGGCCCGTTTGCGCCGAGAGCACGAGCATCAATCCGTTCAGGCTCGGCAAGCCGAGCGCGGGATTGTTGAAGAAGCCCGGGCTGATCTTGATGGCGAACTGCTCGAAGCGCGGCAGATACGCCGTCTTCACGTCCACTTCGCCGTGGCGGTCGGGCAAGGCCATATTGAGGATCGGCGGCATGACCACAGCTTCGGTGGCGAGCGACGCGAACGCGGCTTCCACCTGATCGACGGCGGCGAGATCGAGAGGAACGAGCGTGCGCAGTTGCGCTTCGCCGAGCAGCGCAATGGTGTTTGCGCGGGTGTTTGCGCGGGCATTTGCGGCGGTGTTAGCGCGATGCATGTCGGTCCTCCGTCACGATGCGGCGGTGCACCGCCATGTCGATATTCGCGCCGCTCACGACGACGACGATCGGGCCGTTCGCATCGGCCCCGCCTTGCGGGCCGTGAGCGCGCGCCGCGCGCGCAACGAGCCCTTCGAGCAACGCCGCCATGCCCACGGCACCCGCGCCTTCCACCACGAGCCGCTCCTCGCGATACGCATGCACGATGCCGCGCGCGATGGCCGCTTCGTCGAGCAGAACCACGTTGTCGGCAAGCAGGCGCGTCAGCGCGAAGGTATGGCGATTCTCCACGCCGATGCCGCCGCCCAGTGAATCGGCCAATGTTTCGCTTTCCTCAACGTCTACCGGGCGTCCCGCAGCAAGACTCGCGTGCATGGCCGCGCCGCGCACCATCGAAACGCCGATTGCCGCAAGCGACGGCCGGATCTGCTTCGCCGCGAACGCCACGCCGCCAAAGAGTCCGCCGCCGGAGAGCGGCACGACGAGCGTGGCAACATCGGGCAGCGCTTCGAGAATTTCGAGGCCTATGGTGGCCTGCCCCGCAATCACGCGCAGGTCGTCGAACGGCGGCACGAACACGTAGCCTTCCTCGCGCACGAGGCGTTGCGCGGCCACCTGCGCCTCGTCCTGGCTCTTGCCCTCGATCACCACGCGCGCGCCGAGCGCGGCCACTGCATCGACCTTGTTGCGCGGCACGAGCGACGACATGCAAACGGCCGCCTCGATGCCGAGCGTGCGCGCGGCATAGGCAAGCGCACGACCGTGGTTGCCCGTCGATGCGGTGACGACACGCGGCGCGCCCTGCCCGGCGAGTTGCGCGATGGCGTTGGTCGCGCCGCGCAGCTTGAAGCTGCCGGTGGGCTGCACGGTTTCGAGCTTGAGATAGACCGGCGCGTCCATGCGTTCGGAGAGCGACGGCGACGGCACGAGCGGCGTGAGCGCGACGCGCCCGGCGAGGCGCTGGCGTGCGCGATAGACGTCGGCAAGCGTAAGCGGTGGCATGGAGCGCACATTCCGTAAGTGATGCAGTGCGAACCAGTCTAATGTTCCAAATCGGGCTTCCCAATGTCCTGGTACAATCCGCGCCCAGTCGCGGCCCAGGCCTTTCCCTGGGGCATCGCGTGCGTCGCGCCCCTCGGCTTCAACTCAGCTGCGCTTCAGCTGAAATCGTGCACGTGCGGATACTGCTCGAATACGCCCGCAATGGTTTTCAACGCGTTCTTGCACGCCGCGTCGGTGGCCTCGGCGCCGAGGCAGATCCGCACCGCATTGGGCCGCGGCGTGCTGCCGACGAGAAACGGATCGGGCGACGTCACGGCAATCTGGCGATTGCGCAGCTCGCGCACCACGCGCTCCGCCTGCCAATAATCGGGCACGCGCAACCATGCCGATAACGCGTTCGGATGCGCGCCCAGCACATAGTCGCCGAGCGTCTCGCGCACCATCGCCTGGCGCACCGCGAGGCGCTCGCGCTGCAGCTCCACGAGCCGCCGCGCGGTGCCGTCCGCGATCCAGCGCGTGGCGATCTCCGCGATCGGCGAAGTTGCCATCCAGCTGCTCACGCGCAGCACGCTCTCGACGCGCAACGCCAGCCGGCGCGGCATCGCCAGATAGCCGGTGCGCAGCCCCGTGAGCACCGACTTCGTCATGCTCGTGCTGTAGAACGCCAGCTCCGGAATCAGGCTCGCGATGGGCGTGCACGTTTTCGCGGGCAGCGCGCCATAGACATCGTCCTCGATCACGTAGACGCCGTAGCGCTCCGCGATGCGCGCGATGGTGCGCCGCCGCGAATCGGGCATCACCGACATCGTCGGATTGTTGAAGGTCGGCGTGCAGACCAGCGCGCTCACGCGCTCGCTGTCGCACATCTCCTCGAAATGCTCGGGCCGGACGCCGTGCTCGTCGAGTTCGAGCCCCTTGAGCGTAAACCCCAGCACGTTGGCGAGACCAATCACGCCATGGTCCGTGAGGCTTTCGCACAGCACCGTGTCGCCGGGGCCGACCGTGGAGGCGAGCGCGAGAAAGATGCCCTGGGCCGCCCCATTGGTAATCAGGAGCGACTCCGGCCCGACCGGCATGTTCAGCGAGGCGAGCCACGCCGCGCCCGCCTGGCGATGATGCTCGAAGCCGGCGATGGGCCTGAACGAGCGAATCCACGGCTGATCCTCGAGCGTCGCGAGCGTGGCGCAGACCTCGCGCCAGGCCGCGTCGTGCTGGGGCGTATGGATGATGCGTGCGATCGAGAAGTCGACGATCTCGCGCTCCGCCGTGTCGAGTATGTAGTTCGACATCGCCTCCGTCACGCGCGCCGCAACGAAGCTGCCGCGCCCGACCTCGCAGCGGATCAGCCCCTGCCGTTCGAGCTCCTTGTAGGCGTTGGTCACCGTCTGCACGCTGATGCCGAGCTCCGCCGCCACTTCGCGCTGCGGCGCGAGCCGTACGCCCGCGGCGAGCGTGCCGCTCTCGATGTCGAGCGCGATGGCCTTCACCAGCCGTTTATATTTGGACTCCGCGCCGTGCACGGCCCCCACCGCGTCGTGCCATTTGCTTGAAACCTTCACCCGCGCCATCTCGTTGAGCTCCTCCGTAAGCGCTCATGGTCGCTCAAAAGCGGGGCGGTCAATAATTGTCCTGGTGCAATCGGCAACAAAAAGACGGCAATGCTCGATGGGCCATTTCGAAGATCGGCTCGTCAAAGTGTGTGATGAAAAGATCGCGATCGATTGCCGCGAATGCGCAAAGACGGCCTTGGGTTTCGGCGCCGCCAACGGCGAATAAGGATTTACCCTGAATATCCCGGGATGCCTTATTCCAGGAGAGTTTCTTGCGCAAGCCAACGGATCCACAATGTATCAAAATGTGATATATCATTGTGGAACCACCCTGGCGACCCGTAGCGTGTATCGCGTGCATCGCTGCCGATGAGGTTATCGCGCTCGCCACGTGGCGCGCATTCGCCTGTTTTTCGAATCCACTCGCCGCGCAATGAGTCGCCAGACCATATCGCCCTTTCTTTGGGGGTGCAAAATGAGTGACGACCAGTCGGGAGCGCTGCTCCTATCGGAACAGGAAGCCCACCGTCAATTGCGCCGTGCTGTGATCGCCAGCACGATCGGCACCACGATCGAGTGGTACGACTTCTTTCTCTACAGCATTGTCACGGGGCTCGTCTTCGCGAAGCTCTATTTTCCTGAATCGGATCCGCTCGTCGGTACGCTGCAGGCGTTTCTGATTTACGCCGTCGGGTTCATCGCGCGGCCGGTTGGCGCGGCCATTTTCGGCCATTACGGCGACCGTGTCGGCCGCAAGGCCACGCTGATCGTCACGCTGCTGCTGATGGGACTGGCCACGTTCGCCGTGGGCTTTGTTCCGACCTATGCGTCGATCGGCATCTGGGGCGCCGTGCTGCTCACCGTGCTGCGTTTCATTCAGGGCGTGGGCGTGGGCGGCGAATGGGGCGGTTCGGTCCTGATGTCGATGGAATGGGCGCGCACCAATTCGCACCGCGGCTTTGTCGCCTCGTGGCCGCAGTTCGGCGTGCCGGCGGGGTTGTTTATCTCCAACCTCGTGGTGCTTGCCATCAGCGAGATCTCCGGCAGCAGTTTCATCACCTGGGGATGGCGCGTGCCATTCTTCCTGAGCATCATCCTCGTTGCAATCGGCCTCTATATCCGCCTGAGCATTCTGGAAACGCCGATCTTCGCGAAGCTCCTTGCCGAAAACAAGATCGAGAAGGCGCCGACGATGGAGGTGATCCGCCGCCAGCCGAAAGACATTCTGCTCTCGGCATTCGCGCGCATGGCCGAACAAGCGCCGTTCTATATCTTTACGGCCTTCGTTTTCGCCTATGGTGTGAAGACGCTCGGCGCCTCGCGCGACCTCATGCTCTCGGCCGTGCTGGCCGCTGCGGTGGTGGAATTCTTCACCATCCCGTTCTTCGGCCACGTGTCCGATCTGATTGGACGCAAGCGCATGTACATGATCGGCGCCGCGTGCGCCGGTATATTCGGCTTCATTTTCTTCGCGATGATCGACACGCGTAATCCGGCGCTGATTTTCCTGGCCGTCGTGCTTTCGCTGGTGCCGCATTCGATGCTGTACGGGCCACAGGCCGCCTTGATTGCCGAATCGTTCACAGGGCGGCTGCGTTACAGCGGCGCCTCGCTCGGATATCAACTGGCTTCCGTGATCGCCGGCGGTCCCGCGCCGTTGATTGCGACCGCACTCTTCGCTTATTACCATTCGGGCTACGCGATCGCCGCTTATATCTTTGTGTGCGGCGTTGTGAGTCTCGTGGCGGCCTGGCGAATGGGCGATTACACGAACAAGGACATTTCGCAGGAATACGACAGCGCGCGGCCATTGGGCGATAGCGGACACGCTGCCCGGCACGCTTGAAACGGCCATGCGGCGCACGCCGCACGGCTTTTGCGCAAGCAGTTCTCCTGGTTATTTCCCCTATGCTCGACGATTCATCGAGCATAGGGGAAATGCTTTTTCAAAAATCTTTCATATTTGCGGGCATTCACGCTCGAGCAATGCCTCGCCAACAAGCCATTTGCACGAGTTAAACTGCCTGACGATAAAACCAGGATTCGAGCGGGGGTAGTTGGCATGGGCGAGGCGTATTCTCATTCTTGGCCCGGGCAGGGTTTTTTGGGTGCATTCCCGAAGAACCCGGAGAAGGAACAAGCGGTATTGCGCTTATCGCTCGGCAGCGTGGTCTTTCTCGCCTATCTGGCTGCCGCTTCGGTTTATCACACCAGGCATGTCTACGGGACAACGGCGCTGGTCGCGCTTTACGTGGCCTTCGGCGGGCTCACGTACGTCGCCTCCACGGTAGCGCCGCAACGTTCGGACCTGAGGTTGACCATCACCACGATCGCCGATCAGGCGCTATTGATCGCGGTGCTGGCGATCGGCGGCCAGGCCGGGCTCCCGCTGCTCTGGGTCGTCTTCTGGTTTCTGGTGGGCGCCGGCTGCCGTTACGGTCAACGCATGCTGGCGCTCTCGTGCGGCGTCGCGCTGATCGGTCTTACAGGCTTGATGCGCTGGCAGCCGTGGTGGCACGCGAACCTCATGGCCGGTCTCGGTGTGGCACTCAGCCTTACCGCGACTTCGGTCTATCTGGCGGTGCTGGTGCGTCGGCTGGAAAGGCAGGCCGCAACCGATCCGCTCACCGGGCTGAGCAATCGCATCCGGCTCGAGCAAGCCATCGCGCGGACCCTGGCCATTCGCGGCCCCGAAGCGAATCAGGCCGCGTTGCTGCTGATCGACCTCGATGGTTTCAAGGAAGTCAACGACGCGCACGGCCATGCGGTTGGCGACGAATTGCTGCGCAGCTTCGCCGCTGCTCTGGTGAGCCACATGCGCCGCGGCGACACGCTCGCCCGCCTCGGGGGCGACGAATTCGTGGTGCTGGCCCACCAGACTCCCGACAAGGCCGGCGCGCTCACCATCGCCACGAGCATTCACGCGATCCTGAGCGCCTTGTGCACCGTTGCGGGACATCCCGTCGCCGTGTCCGGCAGCATCGGCGTGTGCATGCTCGCGCAAGAACCCGGCGGGGCGCCGCTCACTGCGCGCTCGTTGATGCGCGCGGCCGACAGCGCCATGTATCGCGCGAAATCGCTCGGCAACGGGCAGACCGTGTTCGCCGTGCCAGCCGAGATGCGCGCCGGGACGTGAGCGCGCGCGACACCGGCGCCGCGTTGCCGCGCGCTGGTGCGCCCAAGACGCGTCGCCTTGCGCCAACGCGCGCGCGAACGACACATTCGCGCCCTGTCCCGCCGGTCTTTTGGACGGAAAGGATCAAGCGCGCCGGTCTCCGGTGACGCCTTCGTCCGCGCTATAGACGGTCAAGCCCTCTATGGGGTCCATCGGGGCCTCCCAGGGGCGAGCAGCAATGGCCCGCTTTGCCGCCTCGTAGCCCGCGCGCTGGCGCATGACAATGCCGGCCGGCGTGAAATCGATATCTTTGAGCTGGTCGTCCCCGTCGAGCCGCGGCGCCGCGAGTTTAATCAGACGCATGGTGGTCTGGCATCCCCAGGCCGCGAGCTCGCGGACTTCGGCCGTCGCACGCTCGGCTTCCGGCAGCCGCTTGACCAGTTCGCGGATCACATGGCGCAAACGGTGTATCTGCTGCTGGCGCGCGATGTGACTGTCGGTGCGGCTCGCGTACTGAATGTCCTTTTGCCGCTCCGATATCTGCCAGATGCTCTGCGGCTCGGGGCCCGCGGGGTTCCACATCTGCACCGAGAAAATGACCGAGCTCTTGCGAGGCTTGTCGTCCAGCACCACCTCGACCGGCGTGTTGGAATAGATGCCGCCGTCCCAATACGGTTCGCCATCGATGCGCACGGCCGGAAACGCGGGCGGCAGCGCGCCCGAGCTCATGACGTGCTCGACGTTCAGCCGCTGATCGCGCGAATCGAAATAGCGCATCGCGCCCGTGGTGGCATGAACCGCGCCGACGGTCAGGCGCGGATGGCCAGCGTTCAACAGGTCGAAATCGACCAGCGAAGCGAGCGTGTCGCGCAAGGGCTCGATCATGTAGTACGACGCCCGATCCACGCCCAGAGGCGCGAGCGGACCGAGCCAGGACGCCGGATTGGGCTGGAAGAATCCCTCGATGCCGCCGCCGATGATCATCCACTTCGCCATCGCCCTGTCCCAGCCGGGCCAGAGGCGAAGCACATCGGCGGGCACGTCCATGCGGGTGCGGTCGGTCACCCGGGTCCAGAATTCGGCCAGCCGCCGATAGCGGTGCTCCGGCGGATTCCCCGCAATCAAGGCCGCGTTGATCGCGCCAATCGACGTGCCGATCACCCAATCCGGCTGGATGCCCGCTTCGTCCATGGCCTGGTAGACACCCAACTGATAAGCGCCCAACGCGCCGCCGCCCTGAAAAACGAGGACGACCTGCCCTGGCAACGCCTTGTGTGCTGGCTGTTTCACGGCCATACCTTGCCTCACTGGTTGTTGCGCGCGCGACGCTATGAGCCGAATGTCATCAGCAAGTGTAGGCGATCGACGTATGGGCTCCCAGTTGGGCGGCGGGGGAACCGAGGCCCAGCCAGCCTCAAAACTTCGACAGCGCCCGCGCGGAGCCGATGAGATCCTCCAGCATCAACGCGCGCTTGGCCGGCTCGGTATCGCGGCTCGTCATGAAGCAGAGCGCCGCAATCGTTGCCCCCGATCGATCGCGGATGGGCGCGGCCATGCAGAGCCGAAACGTATTGGAGAGACCTTCGGTGCAGCAGTAGCCGAGCTCGGCCGCGTGCTCGATGTCGCGCAGGAAATCCGCGAACTCGACGCGCTTGCCATTGTCGAGCACGAAATCCTCGTCGGGAATGAGCGCGCGAATTTCGTCGGCGCTCAGGTGGCCGAGCAGCAGGCGGCCCGTCGCGGTCCACGGAATCGGCACCTTGACGCCGATTTCCGAGCTGATGTTGAACGGGCGCGAGCTGTTCTCGGAAAGCACCACCGTATATTTGTTGCCTTCGAGCGTGCACAGTTGCGCGGTTTCGTCGTGCCTGCGCACGAGCGCGAGAATCGACTGATGCGAGCGGCTGATCAGATCGTTATGCTGCGCATAGTCCGAGCCGTAGTAATGCATCTCGCGGCCGAAAAATACGGCGCCGTCTTCCGCCACTTCGAGCCAGCCCGCGTCGGCAAGCATCGTGACCAGTTCATAAACGCTCGAGCGCGGCGCGCCGGTTGCCTCGATGAGCTCGCGCATCGTCAGTGGCCGCCGCGCAAGATGCAACTGCCTGAGAATGCCGATGACGCGGTCCACCCCTCTGGCCCTCGATGATTCGGGTGCCGACATGACTTGAACTCCGTGGGCGCAATGGAAAATGCGGTAAATGCAGTGAATGTGGCGAACGACTGGCCGGGAGGATACACGATCGAGACGTGCAGCCGGGCCAGATTCAATGATCGAGCACGCGATGCAGGAATTGCTTCGTGCGATCGTTCTGCGGCGCAACGAAAATCTTCTCCGGCTCGCCCTGCTCCGCAATCACGCCCTTGTCCATGAACACCACGCGGTCCGCGGTCTTGCGCGCAAAGCCCATCTCGTGCGTCACCACGACCATGGTCATGCCGTCGCGCGCGAGGCCGCGCATGACCTCCGTCACTTCGCCCACGAGCTCCGGGTCCAGCGCCGAAGTCGCTTCGTCGAAGAACATGATGCGCGGCTCGACCGCGAGCGCGCGCGCAATCGCCACGCGCTGCTGCTGGCCGCCGGAGAGCTGGCTCGGGTAGTGCTCCGCGCGCTCCGCGAGCCCCACGCGATCGAGCGCCTCCATGGCGCGCTTGCGCGCGTCCGCGGGGCTCATCTTGCGCGCCTTGATGAGCGCGAGCGTCACGTTGCCGAGCGCGCTCTTGTGGGGAAACAGATTGAACTGCTGGAACACCATGCCGACGTGTCCACGAATCTCCTTCGCGCGCCGCACATCGTGCAACGGCACCTCGTTGACCCAGACTTCGCCGGAGTCGGCCGTTTCCAGGCCGCTCATGATGCGCAGCACGGTGCTCTTGCCGGACCCCGAGGCGCCGATCAGCACGAGCACTTCGCCCGCGCGCACGTCGAGATTGATTTCCGTGAGCACCTTGGTGGCGCCGAACGACTTGCTCACGCCCGCGAGCGTGATGACGGGCTTCGCGGCGGCGGAGGAGGTTTGGGTGGCGTTAGCGGTCATGACAGCAGGTTCCTTCGATCATGGTGGCGCACCCACTGCGAAAGCGGGAAGCACACAGCGAAATAAAGCACGGCAACGAGTCCGTAAATTTCGGCCGGCTTGCCAATCCGGTCGACGATGGCCTGCCCTCCGTGCATCAGCTCGGACATGCCGATCATGCTGACGATCGAGGTGTCCTTGATGAGCGAAAGGTATTGGCCGATGAGCGGCGGCAGCACGATTTTTCCCGTCTGCGGCAAGACCACGGAGAAGAACGCCTGGGTCCTGCTCAGGCCGAGAATCTGCGAGACCTCCCACTGCCCTTTGGGCACGGCTTCGATGCCCGAGCGAAAGATCTCGGAGATATACGCGCCCTGATACACGCTCAAGCCCACGACGCCGGCCGCGAACACGTCGATCGCATAGCCGAAGTACGACACGCCGAAATAGATGAACATGAGCGTGATGAGCACGGGCGTGCCGCGAAATAGCTCGGTATATAGCTGCGCGATGCGCGGCGTGCCCCACGGCCCGAACGAGCGCAGTATCGCGGCGACGAGCCCGATAAGCGTTCCGCCGACGATGGACGCCACGGACAACAGCAAGGTCCCGAGCAACCCTTGCAGCAGGATCGAGAGGCTGGTCCTCAACAATTCGGTCGACATTCTGGATCTCCGGTTCGGCTCAGGAGCGGCTGGTCTGACGCGCCAGAGAGAAACGCATGCGCGCGCGCTTTCTCATGACGAGCGGTGGATGAAAGACCCGCGCGCCAATGCGCGCCGCGATCCACGACAGGCAGTTGCTGAGCACCAGATACGCAATCAGCGTGATGGCGAAGGTCTGGATATACAGCAGCGTGCGCGAATTGATGACGGTTGCCGTGCCGGTCAGCTCAGGCAGTGCAATCGCCGAAAGCAGCGAGGTGCCCAGCAGCAACTGAATGAGGTTGTTGACGATGGCCGGATACACGGCGCGCGCCGCTTGCGGCAGCACGACTTCGCGAAAGACCTGCGAGCGCGAAAGCCCCAGAATGCTGGCCGCTTCGAGCTGCCCGCGCGGCACTGACTGAATGCCCGCGCGAAACACCTCGGAAAGATAGGCGCCCACGTTCACGCCGAGCGCGATCACGCCCGCCGTGTACGCACTCAGATTCAGGCCCAGCGACGGCAGCCCGAAGAACACGATGAAGATCTGCAGCAGGACCGGCGTATTGCGAATGACCTCGACATAACAGTGCGACACGAGCCGCAATACGCCGACACGCGAGGCCGACGCCAGCGCGGAAAGCAGGCCGAGCGCCAACGCGAGGCAAAAGGCCAGCAGCGTGATCTGGAGCGTCAGCCATGCCGCCTGGATGAAGTCGGGCAGGTAGCCCCACAGTGTTAGCCATTGATAACTCATTTCCTGCCTCTGGGTAAAAATCGGCCGCTTGCCGTTCACCTGAAATGCGTGTGCTCAGCGATGCGAGCTCACATCTGCGGACTGAGCGAATAGTGCGGATCGACGCCGAACCACTTTTTGTACAACTGGGCATTCAGCTTCGAAGCGTTGATATTGAAAAGGAACAGGTTCAGATAGTTGAGCCACACCTGGTCGCCCGCTTTCACGCCGAACGCGTTGTATTCGAGCGGCACGAGGGCTTCGTTGGTGACGGTCAGTTCCGGATCGAGCTTGGCCTGATAGGCGAGGAAGTTGTTATCTTCGATCATCGCATCGGCCTGCCCCTGCTTCACGGCCAGAATGGCGGCTTCCGAGCTGTCGTATTCCTGGATCTTCACCTGCATGTTCAGCGCACGGACTTCGTCGCCGTTCGTGGATCCCTTGACTGTGGCGATCGTGCGGTTCGACATGTCCTTGATCGACTGAATCCCGCTGCTCTTCTTCACGAGCAGCGCCTCGCTCGCCACGACATAAGGCGTCGTGAAGCCGATCTCCTTGGCGCGCTCCAGATTGCGCGTGAAGTTGCAGAACACCACATCGACCTTGCCCGTCTGCAGATTGGGAATGCGGTTCGCGCTCGTGGTGTTCACCACCTCGAGTTTCACGCCCATTTCCTTGGCCAGTTCCTTCGCGAGATCCACGTCGTAGCCGTCGGGCTGGCCGTCCTTGTTATAGAAGCCGAACGGCGCAAACGTCAGGCAATCGCCCACGCGCAAAGTCCCGCGCTGCAGCACCGCTTGCAGCGTGGATGCCGCCGCCGCGTTCTGGCCCGTGGTCGGCACCTTGGTGCAGCCGGCGAGCGCCAGCAGGCCCGCCATGGCGAACATGCAGGCGAACTTTGCGCTTTCTTTGACGAGTTTCATTTTGCGATCCTGATCGGGAAGGAAGAAGTCCAAGCGTGAAACCGGGTGGCGCTCAGCCTCGCGACTATTGTCCGATATACCGGACAGTAGTCTGATGCACCGGATGCGATGCAGTCTTTCATGGAAAAAAATTCCCGGCAATGGGGTATACGCGAGTACGCGCCGGAACGACGGCCGCGTTTCGCGAGGCCGCAATCGGCCATGGCACACGGAGAATGGGTCAGGCAGGGCGCCCGGAAATGCCTGCGGTTCGCGCGGCCAGCCAGAAACCCGGCTCGCCGAACCTCACAGGCTGCACGGTGTACACCAGCGGCCATCTACGCCGAGCCGGCAAAACCGTTCGGAGAACCAACGATCGAGATCCGCCGCGAACCGGTTCGACCGGAATCGCGCGCGGATCTCTATGCGGGCTGGGGAAAAAAGCGGCAAGTTACGCAGTAACCCGCCGCTCGGCAACACGCGGGGCCGATGAAAGCGCTCGCCGCTCAAGCGGCCGTTTCGTCGTCCCCATGGCGGGCGGCATCGCGCTTCGGCCGGCGCACCGCGCGGATTTTTCCGCTGGTCCCGCCGCCGCAAAAAAATTGCTCGGCGCCATCCGACTCCAGCCCCGACACGCCCATTCCCGGCGGCATGTCGAGCCGCTCCAGCACCTGGCCCGTGTTCGGATCGATGCGCCGCAAATCGCTTTCGTCGCCTTCCCAGGTGGCGTGCCATAGCTCGCCGTCCACCCACGTCACGCCCGTGACGAAGCGGCTCGCTTCGATCGTCCGCAGGATCTCGCCGGTTTCCGGATCGACCTGGTGGATCTTGCGCTCGCGGTACTCGCCAACCCAGAGCGTGCCGTCGGCCCACGCAAGCCCCGAATCGCCGCCGTTACCGGGCGCCGGCAAGGTCGCGAGCACGCGGCCTGTCTGCGGATCGATCTTCTGGATCTGCGCCTCGGCGATCTGGAACAGATGCTGGCCGTCGAACGCCGTGCCTGCATGCGCGGCCACGTCGAGCGAGCGCAGCGTCTCGCCGCTCTGCGGATCGAGCGCCGCGAGCCGGTCGCCAGTTGCGTACCAAAGCTGGCTGCCGTCGTAAGTGACGCCATTCACCCGCTCGACGCCGGGAAATGGGCCGTATTCGCGAATGATGCTGGCATTGGCGTGCTTCATCGTCATCTCCTTTTCGTGCGGATTCGGACGCTTCATGCCGTCATCCTAGTCGCCCGGCAGCGGCGCGGGGAGTAACAAGGTCGTCGCGAATCCGGGAGCGGGCGGCATGGTCCAGCGGCGCGCGCGTCCCTGGCCGAACGCCTGCACCTTTTGCCCCGCCGCCAGCGCATCGAGTGCGCGCTGCACGGTGCGCTGGCTCGCGCCCAGCGCGAGCGCGAGCGCCGAGCTCGACCACGACTCGCCGTCCGCGAGCAAGGCGAGCACCGCCGCGTGCTTCTCTTCGACGGGCCGCGCCAGCACGATCACCTCGCGCGCGCGGCCTGGCGCGAGTGCGAAACCCTGCTGCGTCGCGTCGATATCCGCGATGCCGCGCAGCAGCGTGCGCAGCCGCCCGATCTCGACACGCAAGCGCGCACGATGCGTTTCGTCGGCGTGCTTCAGGCGAAAGGCGCGCTCGATGAGCGCGTCGCGCGGCACGTCGGCGGGCCATGCTTCGGCCAGCGCGCGCGCCAGCACGAACAACACCGGCCGCCGCGCAAGCGGCACCGCCACCGCTTGTTCGCGCACGACGTAACGGCACGCGTCGACGACCAGCGCCTGCGAGGCCAGCAACGCCTCGACCTCCTCGAGCAACAAGGCGCGCGACTCGCCGCGCACGACAAGGCGCGCCGCGGGCGCTGCGAGCAGTTGCGCCGCGCGTTCGACCTCGGCGTAAAGCGGCGCAATGCCCGCGAGACGCGCCGCGCGCGCGGCGGCGGCCAAGGCGTCGCGGGCCGCTTGCGTCTGGATGCGCCGCATTGCGATGCCCGCGACGATCAGCGCGTGCGCCGCGCGCAATGCGGGCGGCAACGGCTCGGGATCGATGTCGGCGAGCAGGCGCCCTGCATCGTCGAGCCGGCCGATCAGCAGCAAACGGCGAATCTCCAGATAGCGCGCATGCGCGGCGTTCAGGCGATCGCCGTGCGCTTCGAGCGTGCGGCGCGCCGCATCGAGCGTGGCCACGGGCCAGCCGAGATCGCGCGAAGCCAGCGCGATTTCCGCTTGCGCGACGACGCAGCGCGCGCGGGCCACCGCCTCCCTCGCGCCGAACGCACGCGCCGCGCGGCGCAAGAGCGCTTTCGCGCGCTCGAGGTCGCCGAGCTGCGCCATGGCGATGCCGCGCAGCGCGAGCGCGGGCGGGTCGTCGCGCAACGCGACGCGGTTCAGCGCGCCGAGCGGGTCACCGGTGGCGAGCGCGCGCGCCGCCGCCGTGATCAGCGAGTCCATGCTCATCGGAATCCCGACACACTTGTCACTCCCTCCCGTGCGAAGCCCGGACCTAATCTACCACGGCAAACAGGCGGTTCTTGACCCACTGACCCACAGGAGGCAACGATGGCAACGCACACGACTGGAACACGCGAGCAATGGCTCGCGGCACGGCTCGACCTGCTCGCAGCCGAAAAGGAACTCACCCGGCGCAGCGATGCGCTGGCGCAGCAACGCCAGGCCCTGCCATGGGTGCGCGTCGACAAGACGTACTCGTTCGAGACCGAACGGGGCCAGGCAACGCTGCCGGAGCTCTTCGCCGGGCGCTCGCAGCTGCTCGTCTATCACTTCATGTTCGGGCCCGACTACGCGGCGGGCTGCCCGTCGTGCTCGGCGCTCACCGATGGGTTCGCCGGCAGCGTCGCCCATCTCGCGAACCACGACGTGACGCTCATGGCGGTCTCGCGCGCGCCGCTCGCGAAGCTGCTGGCCTACCGGCAGCGCATGGGGTGGAGCTTTCCGTGGGCTTCGTCGCACGGCAACGCATTCAACTTCGACTTCAACGTCTCGTTCACGGCTGAGCAGCAGCGCGAGGGAAACGTCGAATACAACTACATGCGCGGCGGCCACGCGATGGACGTGGAGCCACCGCCGGCGCCCGTCGCACAGTTCGCGGCGAGCTGCGGCACCGACGCCGCCACCTATGCGCTCGACCGTCCGGGCATGAGCGCATTCGTGCTCGAAGACGGCGTGGTCTACCACACGTATTCGACCTACGCGCGCGGTCTCGACGGCCTGTGGAGCATGTACCAATGGCTCGACCGCGCGCCGCGAGGACGCAACGAAGCGGGCGTGTGGTGGAAGCGGCACGACGAGTACGTCAAGCGCTGAGACCGTTGAAATAGCCGAAATCGCCGAGGCTGGCCATGAACATCGCCGACATGACGCGCGTGCCCGGAGCATCCCGGCGTGTTGCGTCGAACCCAATCCTGATCGGCGCGGCGGCGCTGCTCTTCGCGGCAAGCGCGGCCGCGACCGTGCGGCGCTACGCGTACATGGCGGCGATGAGCGGCGCGCCGATGGCGGGACGCTGGATGATATCGGCAATATGGACGCCGATGTGCGGGCAGACGTGGCTGCATGCGGCCGCCTCGTTTGCCTGCATGTGGGCGGTCATGATGCCCGCGATGATGCTGCCTGTGCTCGTGCCGATGTTGTTGCGCGAGCGCGCAGCGTGGAACGAGTTACGGTCCATTCGATATGGATTGCTAATCATATTGACCGGTGCGGGTTACTTCCTGGTCTGGATGCTGATCGGATGCGCGGTGTTTCCGCTGTGCGCCGCGCTGGCTGCAATCGCGATCCGGGTGCCGGCGCTCGCTCACGCGGCACCTGCCTTCGCGGGCGCCTTCGTCGTGCTCGCCAGCCTGCTTCAGTTCACGTCATGGAAAGCGAAGCGGCTCGCCGGCTGCCACGATATGCGCCGATGCGAATGGCGCGCGCCGGATCGCGCGTATGCTGCCCTGCGCCATGGGATGCGCCTCGGGCTGCATTGCGCAAGCTGCTGTGGCAACTGGATGGCCGTGCTGCTCGCGCTCGGCGTGATGGATTGGCGGGCGATGGGGGTGGTGACGGCGGCCATCGCCGCGGAGCGCGTAGTGCCGTATCACGGGCGCGTCGTGAAGATCATCGGGCTCGCCGGCATTGCTGCGGGTCTGGTGATGATGGTGCGCGGCTTGTGACGCTTCGATGACCGGCACGGCAAGCCAGGCCTTACGCGCGCATGGCAAGCGCGTCCGGAGCGCGTCCCAGAATCTGAAGAATCGGCGCGAAGAAAAAGAAAACGGCGTGAATGATCGCGTCGGCCGCGCTACTGCGCACGGCCCGCGGCGCTCTGCGATCGCGCGGTCGCTGCGCCCGCGTGCGCGGAACTGCCATGCCAGATCGGCGAAAAGCGCCGCTCGCCCACGGCGGCGCCCCAGGCGATCACCCAGCGCCGTGCCATGATCTGCTCGGCCGCGGTGCCGGCATGGATGAGCCGCTTCATCGCGAGGTCCAGGCGATGCATGGCGTAGCGCTTGCGCCGCGTCTCGGTCTCAGTTCGCGTAATCATCGTCATACCTTTTCCGGTTGCGTGACTTGCAGAGCAGAAAACCGAGTAGACCAGAAAGTTTGTTCAGCGGGGGCCGAAAATGCGGTTTGGCCGCGCGGCACGAAAACGCACATGCCCTTAAAATCGGGCCCCTTTTTCGGCGCGAAATTACGGTGCGCAAGCGGCGAGCGCACCCTCGCGAAGACGGTCGAGCACACGATCCCCGTCGCGCTGGGCTTCGGTTTCGTGCATGAAGGTGGCCTCGCTGTAGGCGATGACCTTGAAGCCGCTGCCAGCGGGCCTCTGTACGGTAATGCCCCAATGCCAGCCGCCTTCCTGCTCGAAGACATGCAGCCTTGGGGACGAGTGCAGCATTGGCGTTTCGGACGTCATGAGGCACGCCCTCCTTTAGAAAGCATTCCACGTCATAGGTAGACACGTTCAGTTTAGGCATCATTTTGCTGCGGTGCAATAAGGATTGTTACCGACTATTTGCACGGCTGCACGCCCCATGATCGGGAGAGCGGGACTTCAGGCGAAATACGTAGGCGAATGACGTTGCAAAACGAAACAAAATGACCCGGCGCGAAGCCGCACGCGGTTGAAGCCGAGGCGATACGCAAGCGCGAGCCGAGCAGGTATCATCGAATCCCGTGAAAACCTCCCCTGCCGGACCCCGCGTATGAACACTCCTGCCGATGCTCCCGCGCCGCGCGCGCTGCGTGCGCTCACCCCGCTTGAAGCGCGCATTGTCGGCGTGCTGGTCGAGAAGCAGCACACCGTGCCGGACACCTATCCGCTCTCGCTGAATGCGCTCACCTCGGGGTGCAACCAGAAGACCGCGCGCACTCCGGTCATGAACGTGAGCGAGGCCGAGGTGCTGAGCGCCATCGAAGATCTCAAGCTGCTGAGTCTCGTGTTCGAAGGCAGCAGCAGCCGCGTGCCGCGTTTCGAGCACAATCTGAATCGCGTGCTCGGCGTGCCGGCGCAGGCCGTTGCGCTGCTCACCGTGCTCATGTTGCGCGGCGCGCAAACGGCCGCCGAATTGCGCCTGAATTCCGCGCGCCTGCATGGTTTCGCCGACGTGTCTTCGGTCGAGGCCTTTCTGAGCGAGCTCGCCGAACGCGAGCCGCCGCTCGTGGCGAAGCTGCCGCGCGCGGCCGGCGAGCGCGAAAGCCGCTGGGTGCATCTGCTGTGCGGCGAGGTGAGCGTGGGCGCATTCGCGCCAGCCGGCGCGGATGCCGGCGAACGCGAGGCGGGCGGCGTGACGCCTGACGAATACGAAGCGCTCAAGGCCGAACAGCAGCGCCTCTCCGATGAGGTCGCGCGCTTGCAGATGATGGTCGAGCGCATGGCCGAGGAACTGAGCATCTCGATCGAGAAGCTTTCCGGCGCCGCATAACGAGGCATTGGGCGGTCTGAACGCCGCCCACATAGCGCGAACGCGCATGTCGACAACGAACCGGCATACGCTTTATTATTTTCGTCGTCCTGACGATATTCATCTTCATGCGGAAACCGGCTTGCGCTCTCGCGGCATGGCCGCGAGAGCGCTGCCTCGCACGTCATTGCCCGATCTGGCGGCTGACGTGATTTTCCTGCTGGTTCAGCACGCGATCTTCCGGGCGCGTGAGATGGCTGCCGTTCTGGCTCGCCATCAGGCGCTCTTCGCGGCGGATCTGATGATCGTCGCGATGCAGCCGTGCGGCTTCGGCGTGGGACATCTCGCCCTCTCGCACTTCGTTGTGAATGCGCCGGTCCTGAGTCGCCAGACGATGGTTGACTTCGACACGGCGTCCATGTGTGGCGTCCCAGTGCGAATAGGTCGCGGCGGACGCCGTTGCGGCGAACGCGAGCGTGAGCGCGGCGGTGGCGGCAAGATAAACGGGCAACGTAGGCATGATGTTCTCCCTTGAGGTTTCCGTGAAGGTCGACGACGGCGCAAATACGAAAGCGCATCGCGCATATCGAGCAATTCGAGGCGACCCTTTTTAAGCTGTCCCGTTCCATCGAGGCCGACTACAGGCCGCATTCCGCGATCTTTCATCGTTTCGCTGGCCGATTGTTTTCTAGCGAAAACAATCAATTCAGCGCGCGTGTCTTTGCAGCGCGCCGGTGCCTCCGTACACTGGCCTGAATCAACCCACCTGGCGAGGAGATGAGATGCAGGCCTATACCGATACCGCAGACGTAGTCCACTTCATTGGCGGCAAGACCGGGCGCGGCACGGGCGACCGTACCCAGCCGGTGTTCAATCCGGCCACGGGCGCGGCCGCGCGCCGCCTGGTGCTGGGCGAAGCCGCCGATGTCGACGCCGCCGTGGCGAGCGCGAAAGCCGCGTTCCCGGCCTGGCGCGACACGCCGCCCATCCGCCGCGCGCGCGTCATGCTGCGCTTTCTCGAGCTGATGAACCGCCACGCGAACGAACTCGCAGCGATCATCACGGCCGAGCACGGCAAGGTCTTCGCCGATGCGCAGGGTGAAGTCGCGCGCGGTATCGACGTCATCGAATTCGCCTGCGGCATTCCGCAACTGCTCAAGGGCGACTACACGGAGCAGGTCTCCACCGGCATGGACAACTGGACCGTGCGCCAGCCGCTGGGCGTGGTGGCCGGCATCACGCCGTTCAACTTCCCGTGCATGGTGCCGTGCTGGATGTTCCCGGTTGCGCTGGCCGCGGGCTGCACGTTCGTGCTTAAGCCGAGCGAGCGCGATCCTTCGGCGTCGCTGTTCATGGCGCGTCTGCTCAAGGAAGCCGGGCTGCCGGACGGCGTGTTCAACGTCGTGCAGGGCGACAAGGTCGCTGTCGACGCACTGCTCGCGCATCGCGACGTGAAGGCGGTGAGCTTCGTGGGCTCCACGCCGATCGCGAACTACATCTACGAGACCGGTGCGAAGCATGGCAAGCGCGTGCAGGCGCTGGGCGGCGCGAAGAACCACATGGTCGTGATGCCCGACGCGGACCTCGAGAAGACCGTGGACGCACTGATCGTCGCCGGCTACGGCTCGGCGGGCGAGCGCTGCATGGCGATCTCGGTCGCGGTGCTGGTAGGCGACGTGGCCGACAAGATCGTGCCGCGCCTTGCGGAGCGCGCGCGCCAGCTCGTCGTGAAGAACGGCATGCAAGCCGATGCCGAAATGGGCCCGATCGTCACGCGCCAGGCGCTGGAGCGCATCGAAGGCTATATCGCGACCGGCGTGGAAGAAGGCGCGAAGCTCGTGGTGGATGGCCGCGGCCTCAAGGTGCCGGGCCACGAGAACGGCTTCTTCACCGGCGGCACGCTGTTCGACAACGTCACGCCCGAGATGCGCATCTACAAGGAAGAAATTTTCGGACCGGTGCTGGCCTGCGTACGCGTGAAGGACTTCGCCGAAGCCGTGCAACTGATCAACGATCACGAATTCGGCAACGGCGTGGCCTGCTTCACGCGCGACGGCAACGTGGCGCGCGAATTCGGCCGCCAGATCGAAGTGGGCATGGTGGGCATCAACGTGCCGATTCCGGTGCCGATGGCATGGCACGGCTTTGGCGGCTGGAAGCGCAGCCTCTTCGGCGACATGCACGCCTATGGCGAAGAGGGCGTGCGCTTCTACACGAAGCAAAAGTCGATCATGCAGCGCTGGCCCGAAAGCACTGAAAAGGGTGCGGAATTTACCATGCCCGTGGCCAGATAATTCGCACCGCCAGATAAAACGGACTGCGCCACTGCCCGCGTGAAGCGGGGGGTGGCGCAGTTGCTTTTTCTGGGTCCAACGGCACGTATGTCGTCCGTGCCGGGCCTGGCCGGTTTAGATATCGCCCCAGGCAGTGATCGCATTTTAGGAATTATCTCGTTCAAGGTATGAGCAAGGCGTAGCAGGATGTGCGATTCAAATGGCAGATAAAGGTGAAAGCATGTGGACCGCTGAATCCTGGCTGGCGTCTCAGTCGCTTTATTCATCAGGGCGTTACGGCGAGGCTCTGGCACGCCTCGATCAGTTGCTTCAATCCGCCCCCTCGCACAGGCAGGCCATCGAGCTTGCTGCGCTCTGCCTTCACGAACTCCGCCACGCAACCCGCGAGAAGAACGACACGCGGGCGAGGCAAGACACGCGCAATCGGCAGGTCGATCAGGCGGAGGCGCTCAACAGTCTCGGCTGCTGGTTTTATGAACGCAGGCAATTGCCGCAAGCGGAGCACACCTTCGAACTGGCGCTTGCGCTCAAGCCAGAGTGGCCCGCGGCGCTGAGCAATGTCAGCCTCGTATTGCGCGAACAACAGCGCGAAGCGCAAGCGGAGGCCACGTTGCGGCGTGCACTGGCCATCGCGCCGGAGTATGTGGCCGCCCGCAACAACCTCGCCGTGCTGCTGTGGCAAATGAAGCGCCTTGCCGATGCCGAAGCGCAATATCGGCAGATTCTCCACATTCAACCCGACTACCCGCTCGCTCACAACAATCTCGGCCTCGTCCTGCTCGACCTCGGCCGGCCTCGGGATGCGGAAGTCGCCTTCCGGCACGCATTGGCTATCGATGCCGGTACGCCCGAGATGCATAACAACCTCGGCAATGCGCTAAATCGACAAGGCCTCGGCAACGAGGCCATTGCAGCCTATCGCGAGGCGCTGTCGCTGCGCCCCGATTACACGACCGCGCGTGGGAATCTGTCGATGGCCCTGCTCGCGCTCGGCGCCTACGAGGAAGGCTGGCGCATCTACGAAGCGCGCTATGACGAATCCGCCTGCGCAGCCGATGGGAAGCTGCCGCCGGTGCCCTATCCGAAATGGCGCGGCGAGCCTCTGGAGGGCAAGTCGCTGCTCGTCTGGCCTGAGCAGGGTTATGGCGACTCGCTGCAATTCTGCCGTTATCTGCCCTTGCTGAAGGCGCGCGGAGTCGCAAGGCTCGGCGTCGCCTGCCCACCCGCGCTCAAACGGCTTTTCGAGAGCCTGGAGGGCGTGGACGCGATCTATCCGCTCGATGGAAAGGGCACGATTCCCGGCCATGACTACTGGTGCCTGATGCTCAGCCTGCCCATGCATTTCGGCACCACCCTCGACACGATCCCGTCCCATACCCCCTACCTGCACGCACCCGCCGATTCGACGCGCGAGTGGCGCACGCGCTTGCCCGCAGGCGGCTTCAAGGTCGGTCTCGTGTGGGCCGGCAATCCGCGAACCCACGACCGTGGCGCGAATGCGATCGACCAGCGCCGCTCCTTGCCGGCGCGCGCGTTCTTGCCCTTGCTGCGTATCGCCCGAGCCACCGACGTGCGCTTCGTGAGCCTGCAGAAAGGGGCCGCGTCGCAGCCGCAGATCGACGATTTGCCGGCTGACCTGCGGCCCTTCGATCCGATGAACGACGTGCACGACTTCGCCGACACCGCCGCAATCGTCGAATGCCTCGACCTGGTCATTGCCGTGGATACATCGGTGGCGCACCTCGCCGGAGCGCTCGACAAGCCCGTGTGGATACTTTCGCGCCACGACGGCTGCTGGCGCTGGCTGCGCGGCCGGGACGACTCGCCGTGGTATCCGCGCGCGCGCCTGTTTCGCCAGACCGAGCCGCATAATTGGGCCGCGGTTATCGATCGCGTGGCGCAAGCGCTGGCAAATCTGCGCAAGCCGTGACGGATCTGGCCTCGCGCGTGCGCATGATCTCGCGCGGCGTCACGCCGAGCACGCGATTCATCCAGTGCGCCAGATGGCTCTGATGCGCGAAACCGACCTCCAGCGCCACTTGGGTGGCGTTCAGACCGCCCTTCAATAACAGCGTCTTCGCGCGCTCGACCCGGCGCCGCACGACATATTGGTGCACCGGCATGCCGAGCGTCCCGCGAAACAGCACCTTGAAATGCGGCACGCTCAGCCCGACCAGGGCAGCCAGCTCCGCGAGCGTGAGACGCCCATCGAGATGGCTCTCGATGTAATCGGTCACGCGAGCGGCCAGGCGCGGCGCGAGCACGGCGCGCCGCGCTTCGAGCGGCTCGGCCGCGTCGAGCAGGCGCACCGCGATCGCCGTGCCAATGCTTTCCGCGTACAGGGGGTCCGAGGCCTCGCCTGCTTCGAGCTCGGCGCGCAGCGCCCATGCGAGATGCTGCAAGCGCGCATCGCGCATCTGCAGGCGCGGCTCAATCGTCGCGGTATCGGGCTTGCGCACGAGCTGCCCGGCGATCGCGCGCACGAACGCGTCCTCGAGACGGATGCTCAGCACGGTGCAATCGGCATCGTCGGTCCATACGCCGTCGAGTCCTGCGGGAACGACGTCGGCGTCACCTTCGGCCTGGATGCGCGCGAGGCGCAGACCATCGCAGACGCAATGCGCGCGCACCGGTGCGCCGAAATGCACGCCGACACGGTGATAAGCCGTGCCGGGAATGCGATGACGACCCGCCGAAATAGCCAGCATTTGCGCGCCGAAACCGCGCCAGCCCAATGCGCCACTGCTTTTCAGGGCAACGCGGCCACCCGCCGGTGCAATCGCGTCTTCCAGCACTGCATTCATGGCATCCCCCTTTTGCGCGCCGCCCGTGCGGGCTTGTTGCGCAAAACGTCGAGCAGCCAGTCTAGTGGATTCCGGGCGCGGGGCGCAACGCACCTTGAAGGCGTCATCCAGTTTTGCTCGCGACGATCCTTACCTGCGCGTTTCGCAGTCCCGGCCCCTTTACGATCCGGACGACCACCTCTACCAGGAGCCGACATGTACGTCATTTTCGGAGCATCGGGTAACGCCGGATTCGCCACGGCCACGGCCTTGCGCCATGCGGGCCATGCCGTGCGCGCCGTGGTGCGCGACATGCGTCACAGCGCGCGCCTTGCCGCGCTTGGCTGCGAAGTCGTTCTCGCGGATCTGACCGACCGCGCATCGGTGGCGGCAGCGATCCGCGGCGCGCACGCGGTACAGATGCTGTGCCCGGTGCCCGGTGCCGACGCGCATCCCGAGGCGACGATGCGCAAGACGATCGACGTCGCCGCCGAGGCGCTGCGCGCGGACCCGCCCGAGGCCGTGCTCGCGCTATCCGACTACGGCGCCGAACTGGACACGAATACCGGCATCACGCAGCTTTTTCACTACCTCGAACAGCAATTGAAGCCCATCGCCACCAGGCTGATTCTGCTTCGTTCTGCTGAGCATATGCAGAACTGGCGCCGCACGATTCCCGCAGCGCTCGCCTCGGGCGTGCTGCCGAGTTTCCATCATCCGCTGAACAAGCGTTTTCCGACGGTCGCTGCACAGGACGTAGGCACCGCCTCGGCCGAACTGCTGCTCGACGCGGCGCGCGGCCACGGCACCCGCGTCGTGAGCATCGAAGGCCCGAGGCGTATCAGCGCGACGTACGTCGCCGATGTGCTCGCCGAGATCGGCGGCCGCGAGGTGGTTGCGCGAGAACTGCCGCGCGACCAGTGGACACTGGTGCTGCTACGCGCGGGGCTCAACGAGCGTCATGCGCAGTTGATCATGGACCTTTACGACGTGCACAACGCAGGCAAGATCGACGTAGAGTTCGGCATGCACGAGCGGCGCTTTGGCAAAACGGAGCTGATCGAGGTGTTTGCGCCGGTCGTGGCTGGCCTGCGTGCCGAGCCGCGCATGCAGCGGGTTTGAGGGGTTGGCGACAACGCTTTTCGGCTTGCATGCGCGCCGCCCGAGGCGACGATGGCGTCCGCGTTTTCCTATCCTACATGTTCGGATAATTCGGCCCGCCGCCGCCTTCGGGCGTGACCCACACGATGTTCTGCGTCGGGTCCTTGATATCGCAGGTCTTGCAGTGCACGCAGTTCTGCGCGTTGATCTGCAGGCGGTCGCTGCCGTCGTCGTTC